>JBGPNQ010000285.1:0-7103 GCA_041487615.1 Anaerolineae bacterium | reverse complement strand
ACTGGACCGCTCGCTACCTCCAATCTCTATCGCTGGACCTTCACGAATTTGGACGATACGGCACTGGCTGGAATTTCCACTGCCATATTGGATGTTCGATTCTACGCCAGTGGTTACGTAGATGATGGATATAGAGTTGAGATCAGGCAGGGTGCATTATGGCAAATTGCAGCACGTTTGCGGCCCGATAACGGGTATCCACATGTACCCACGTCCATGACTACGATGAGCTTCGATGTTTCCTCACTGATCAACACACCTGCCTTGGCTAACGGGGCAGAAGTCCGCATCACAGGTGACATCGTCGGAACGAATGGCGCGGCAGAGACTGTAACTGTCTACGTGGATGGCGTCCGCTTGCGCGTGTGGGATACGCCTCCGACCGCCACCCCGACACCATTATTTATGCCGACCTCGACATTGCAGGCGCGCGCCATTACAGCCACGCCGCAAGTGGATGAGCCGCACAATCAGTTCAATACCGCTTCCACAGATACATGTGCGGCCTGTCACCGGTCTCATACTGCCCAGGCATTCTATGTTCGAACGGGTGAAGAGCAGGCTTGTTTTACCTGCCATACCAGTGGTGGTTCGGGAACCAATGTCCAACCCGCATTTACATCTGAGACCAACACGATCACACGCATTTTCAAGCATAATGTTTTCGGCACCCAGAATATTCACCAGGCGGCCGAGAATGTTTCTGCAAGTTTTGGCGGTGCCAATCGCCACGTGGAATGCGAAGATTGTCATGCACCGCACGTGTCCTCGAGAGCTGAGGCGCTGGGTATCAATGCTGCGCCTCTCATCCAACAGGAAATGTACAACAGCACAGGTGCAGATCCGCTGTGGACAGCAACGGGCGCGCCAAGCGGGTTCACATGGTTGACGCAGGCAAACCGTGAATACCAGGTTTGTTTCAAATGTCATTCATCCTTTACCGCGTTGCCTGGATACTCCCCGGATGGCTACGGCTGGAACGGAGCATCGTCCACGATTGGTTACATCTTGAACGGACTCTCCAAATTGGATAATGCCAGCGGCTCACAAATCCCTGATAGCCGTGATCTTGCCAGGGAATTCAATTCCTATCAGGCCAGCTTCCATCCAGTAGCTGCACTGGGACGCAACCGCAACATGCCGGCCGGAAGCTTTGTCCCGGGCTGGTCACAAGATTCCATTGTGTACTGTCAAGATTGCCATGACAATGCCAATGTGCCCACAAGTGGCAATGGTCCGCACGGATCAGCGCTTCTTCATCTCCTGGCGGGAAGTTCAGACTACATTACCAAAACAGATCCGGATGTAACGTGTCCGCTCGGAGAATGTAACCAGATCCATGCTGTCGGTGAAATTTGTTTCAAGTGTCACCAGTTCAACACCTATGCTTCCTCGGTTAATCCGCTGTCGACCACGCGATTCAAGAGCAGCACTGTGAACCTCCACGCATTTCATAACTTTAGCTCCTGTTATACCTGTCATGATTCGCATGGCAGCGAACAGGACCGACTGATCAATTTCGATACATCGCTCGTCACGATCGATGCAGGCTATAACAGCCAGACAGCCTGGCAATATGATGCTGCCAGCGGCGTCGGCACCTGTTATGTCGCATGTCACAATGAAGTCCATGGCGCGACTTCAATCCGCCAATATACGCCCTAAAAGTACCGCCCATGATTCGGTTTTGGAAGAAAGATATCATCAACAAGTTGATCTTGGTCACATCTTTGTTGCTGGTGGCTGGTATCCTGGCGATTGGTTACCTTGCTTTCAACATGCCTGCCGGAAAATCAGTGCAGGGAGGGATTGCTGAATATTTTCCCCAGTATTCCACTCCCACTCAAAACTTGGAGGATGTGCCGACGCTCGTCTCTTCAGATATCATGCCATCGGCTACGGCAACTTTCCCTCCTGTGCAGAATCAGCCCACCGCCCAGCATGTCCTGCCATCATTTACAGTCAAGCCTGCAATTGAAATAGAGGAGCCTCCTCCAAGCACCGCTACGCAAGCTCCTCCCCTACCCGCCGAGCAGGATTGTATCCCGGCCTATCCACAGCAAACAGGCAAGGTCCTCGAGATCATCGATGGAAATACATCGAGAGTATTGATCGATGGTCTGGTATACGTTGTTCGTTATATAGGATTAGGAGTTCCATCCCCCACCTTACAGGCAGAAGCCGCTGCGCGCGCAAACGCGGACCTTGTGTATGCAAAAGAAGTCACACTGATCGCGGATGAAGCCGATAAAGATTCAAGCGGCCGTCTGCTGCGTTATATCCTTGTGGGAGATACTTTTGTGAATCTTGAACTCATTCAGAAGGGAATGGCCCCTGTGGTTGAATCGGCTGGCGCTGCATCTTGTGATCAAACATTCAAAAATGCCGAACAGTCGGCTGCCTCGTCCAGTGGGGGGAGAGAGTCCGTCGTTTCGCCGACTGCGGAACCGTAGCCGACAATCAAAATAAGCCTCGATGCTGGAAACCGCTACAGGTCAGACCTGGAGGCGGTTTTTGTTTCTAATCCTGTTTTCTCGGTGTGAGGAAGACTTCTTTACTCATTACTCATCCCATGTTGAATTGCGTACGCGGCGGCTTCGGCACGGTTTTTCAAGGTAAGTTTTTGCAATAGATTTTTGATATGATACTTGACTGTATTTTCACTGATATACAGCTTTTCGGCAATTGCCCGGTTGGACATCCCTTTTGAAATCAAATGCAGGACTTCCTGTTCCCGATCCGTTAGGATAACTTTCGGATTGATCGCCGAGCCACTGGATTTTTTTGCACGTTTTGAAATATGCGACATCAAGTGTGACACCATCTCATTTGTGATGGCTGCCTCGCCTCGCTCCAGATTGCGAAGGCTCGCGATAAACGTCTGTGAATCCAGGTTCTTGAGTAAATATCCTTTTGCCCCTGCCTCAATTGCTGTGATGAGGTTATTCTCTGTTTCAGAAACGGTCAACATCACAACTTTGGTCTCGGGAGAGTAGGCATGGATTTCACGCAGAGCTTCCAACCCATCCATTTTCGGCATATTGATATCCATTAGGATCAAATCCGGATTAAGATGCCGCGCTTCCCTGACTGCGCCTTCGCCGTCGCCTGCCTCTCCAATGACTTCATAGCCCGCGGCTTTGAGCAGGCTGATCAACCCATCTCGAAACAGGGAGTGATCATCAACGACCAGGACGCGCATGCTTATCCGCCTTCCAATGGATGAATTTTAAGCGTAACACTTATCATGGTGCCTCTTCCTGGCGCCGTCACCAACTCAAACGCGCCACCAATGGCCTGTGTGCGCTCACGCATCGTCTGCAGGCCAAAGTTGGAAGAGCCGCTCGTTTTGCCGTTCTCCGGATCAAACCCATCGCCATCATCTTTTACAACCAAATTTATCATGCCACTGGCAAATTTTAGAACCACAGAAGCGCGAGTCGCATTGGCATGTTTGCGAACATTCCTCAAGGATTCCTGGATGATCCGCAGGATATGGACCTGGATCTCCGGGTCCAGATGAAATTCTTCAACCGTCACCTCGCTCGTAAACTCCACCGGTAAATTACAGAATTGGGTGAATTGTTCGATGTATGCCTGAGCTGCTGGTACCAAACCATCGATAATCTTACGTGACATACGCAATCCAATAATCGCTTCCCGCACATCATTCAACACGTGTCTGGAGGCTTTCTCAAGTTGTTCCAGATTTTCGACGGCCTCCTTTGTCTTCTTATTTTCCAGGAACAATCGAATGGCACCGATCTTGGTATTTAAGTATGCGAGAAGTTGCGGAAGGCTGTCGTGCAGTTCCCGCGCAATCCTTTCGCGTTCTTCTATGATTGTCCTTTGCAACAGCTCGCCCTGTTTTTTACTGTTTTCAATGTGCAGTTCCAGGTCTCGTGCCATGTGATTAAATGTTTCAGCCAGTCCATCCAATTCATCTTTCTGCTTTGAAATTGGCAGACGGACGGACATATCTCCATGGGCATAAATGTCCAAAGGTGCTTTAAAGGACTCAACACGCCGCGTGATCAACCTGTCAATATTCACGTAGACCAGAACAGAGATGAGAAAGGTGACCATGATGGACAAAATGAAATTTTGAACAGCGTTCCGTTGGGCATTGCTGCGAAGTTCATGCTGGGAAACATCGATGAGCAGAATACCAATATGATCGTCTGTATTGTCATGGCAGGATTGGCACTCCGGCTCATTATCGATCGGCGTTGCTACGCGCAAGATTCCATTTTGCATGGAGCCGAGAGAGATGGCTCTCGGACGACCCTGATTCAATCGGTGACACTCTATGCAGCCGGTCGCTTGAGTATCGAGAGTCTGTCCAACATCACTTTGAGTACTATCTGCCTGGATGATATAACTCTTATCGATCAACTTGACGCTGACGATCTGGCTCATGCTGGTAGTATTTTGAATGGCAAGATTCACCATTTGGCGATCATGGATTGCCATGGCATGTTTAAGGGTGGCAATCATGGTATCTGCCACGTTGATCGCATGACTCTCCATTTCCTGCTGAATTAACTGTTCTTCGCGAAAATACTGTAAAAGTAAGAGACCCCCGAATCCCAGCAATAGAGGTAGTGCTACTCCAAGAGCAATGCGAAAGCGCAATGTAGGCGAGAACGTTTTCTTCACATCTTTCTCTCTGACAAGACTTGTGAAAATTAATATTTTCGAGTAATTATACCTACGAAGCACACAAAAAGCATGGAGATATGCGTCTTTTTTCAAGCTTGACCCTTACAGATTCAATCAGCCATTTTCCTCTGCATGCTATATTTTGTGAAAAGTGATCCCCTCATTTATTCTGCAGCCGGTGCTCTCTGTTCACGCACGTGCAACGTGGAAAAATAACCGCTCTTTCGAAATGGACACTGGGCGTTCTGTGCTTGATGGTTTCCCCGGATGCAAGAAGATTAATATGCTGGAATTGACAATATTCAGATATGCTAGAATAAGCCTAACTTTATCAGCTTTACTATCATGTCTTTAAGTTGCGGCTTGAGGTCCTGAACGAATGAAATGTCCTAATTGCCAGACGAGTAACCCGGACGAAGCAAAGTTTTGCATGAATTGCGGGAACTCTCTCGCACCGACTATTCATGTAACCAACGGGGGCATGGACCATGTCCAAACAATAAACCACTCACTCGATAAATTTATTCCCCAGGAGTTGATGACCAAGATTGAAGCCGCCCGCGCGCACGATGCGATGGTGGGCGAACGGCGTGTCATCACCATGTTGTTTTGCGATGTCAAGGGTTCGACGGCCGCCGCAGAAAAAGTGGATCCCGAAACCTGGACGGACATCATGAACGGTATTTTCGAGGTTATGATCCGTCCAATCTATAAATATGAAGGCACGGTTCCCCGGCTGATGGGTGATGCGATCCTGGCCTTCTTTGGCGCTCCGATTGCGCATGAGGATGATCCACAGCGCGCCGTGCTGGCAGGATTGGAAATCCAGGAGGGGATCAAAGAGTACACGGAACAGATCCGCACCAAACATGGACTTGAGCTGGGTCTGCGAGTTGGAATTAATACAGGCCTGGTCGTGGTCGGCGCAATCGGATCCGATCTGCGCATGGAATATACTGCCATCGGGGATGCGATCAATCTCGCGGCGCGCATGGAGCAGACAGCAGTGCCAGGCACTGTTCAAATTACGGATGAAACCTATAAGCTGGTCGCACCATTTTTTGACTTTGAAGCGTTGGGAGACGTTGAAGTGAAAGGCAAAGCTGCGCCGATCAAAACATATCGTCCGCTGGGGCCGAAAAAGAGACCAGGCCATTTGCGCGGGCTGGAAGGATTGACCTCTCCATTGGTTGGGCGCGAGGCGCAGTTGAGTCTGCTCCGTCAACAGTTGAAGCAATTGGGAATCGGGGCCGGAGCATTTGTCAGCGTCATTGGCGAGGCGGGGCTCGGAAAATCCACGTTGATCGCAGAGTTGAAAAAGTCAAATGAGGAATTTCTCTGGTTGAGAGGCGACGCACTGTCCTATACGCGTTCGGTCAGTTATTTTCCGTGGCGGCAGATCATTCGCCAATCGATTGATGCGCACGAGGACGATTCTCTCGGTGAAGTTCGCCACAAACTAACCTATGTCTGTAATTGTTGTACATTGCCTGGAGGCGATATTCCATTTTTGGAAGCCCTGCTCGCGGTGGAGAGTGAAGAGAGTTTGCAAATCGTAACGGGCTATCAGGGCGAGGCACTCATCCAAAGAATGGTGGATGCCACCCGGGGATTCTTATGCGGGCTGGCAAAGGATAGTGCCCTTGCGATTGTGTTTGACGACCTGCATTGGGCAGACGAAGCCTCTCTACATTTATTGCTCAGCCTGGCGGACTTGACCGATACCCATCCGATATTATTCATTTGCATGTTGCGACCCGATGAAACCGCCAGCAGTTGGGATGCGATTAACAAGATTCAACAAAAGACCGCCGATCGCTATCACCTTATTGCACTTCAACCTCTGCATGAAGAACAAACAGATGTACTGCTATCCAACTTGCTGGGTATGAAAGACCTGCCAAAAAACCTTCGGGATATGATCGTCGAGAGAGCGGACGGCAATCCGTTTTTCATTGAAGAATTGATTCGTTCCCTGATCGAGACAAAACAGATCATCCGAGAGAACAGTCGTTGGCGAGCGGTGAAGGAAGACGCAAAAGCTTCTCTCCCAAATACATTGCGCGGCGTGCTTGGCGCCCGCATTGACCGATTACCCGAATTGACAAAGCACGTTCTGCAGAATGCAGCGGTGATCGGGCGTTCATTTGACCTGCGTGTTTTGAAACAATTGACCAGCTTGAATGGCAGTTTTGATTCCCAAATTCAATATCTCAAGGAAGCGAGTCTGGTTGAGCCGTTCCGCGAGGAATATACGTTCAGGCACGTATTGATCCAGGAAGCCGCGTATGATTCGATTCTGATCAAGAAACGGGTGGAACTCCATCGGCGTATCGGAGAAACACTGGAAGAGCTTCACACGAATCGCATTGAGGAATTTGCGCCGTTGATTGCCTATCATTTTTATGCCGCCCAGGATGAGAGATCGCTCAAATATGATT
>JBGPNQ010000284.1:0-7143 GCA_041487615.1 Anaerolineae bacterium | reverse complement strand
GGATGCGGTTGATCTAATGGAAGATGTGATTGGAGAAATGGAAGCAAAAATTTGATTTTATATCCTGCTCTCGCCGCCGTCCCCGGCGGCGGATAACATCCCAAAATAAGATTCGAGTGTGTATCTTTTTCGCAGGGAGTGAGAGGAGCGTAGAACAAGTATGACTTTTCCATCTTTTCATGACTTCACTCACTTATATTTCATAACAGCATCGGTCATAGAATGGAAGCATCTGTTTATCATAGATGAATATGCAAAAATCGTATTGAACTCATTGGAATGGATGCAAAAAGAAAAACGAATCCTGTTATTTGCTTTTGTAATCATGCCGTCCCATTTACATGCGATTCTCAAACCAGTAAGTCATCCGATTGGAGAGATCGTTCAGCAGTTTGGTTCTTTTACAGCACATGAAATCTTGAAAACGCTACAAGAACAAAATCAAAAGGATGTACTGGAAGTGTTTCAAAAAAAGAAACGCGATCAAAGGCATGAACACAGCATCTGGCAGGATATTCAAGCCAAGAACATTTACTCAACGAATTTCCTCCGGCAGAAGATGGAATATATTCATCAAAATCCAGTTGCAAAAGACTGGAAACTCACAAAGGACAGAGCAGATTATGTGTACTCAAGCGCAAGATATTATGATTATGGAATGAAACCAATAATTGAAATTACAGATATAAATGAATGGTTGGTAATAACACCTTCGCCGAGGACGGCGAAGGGAGCATAAATTAATCGCTCAAGCCGTCGTCCCCGGCGGTATACAGGATCGGAGAACACATGCAATATGTAAACCTTGGCAACACCGGAATGAAAGTTTCACGCCTGTGTTTGGGCATGATGAGTTATGGATCCAAGCAATGGCGTGATTGGATTCTGGAAGAAGCCGATGCCAAACCATTTATCAAACGTTCTCTGGACGCCGGCATCAACTTCTTTGACACAGCAGATGTCTATTCTCTTGGCGATAGCGAGCGCGTGACTGGTAACTTGTTTAAAAGCCTCGGCGTGAAACGTGAGAACATCATCGTTGCCACAAAAGTGAACGGACAGATGAGTGACGACATCAACGATAAAGGTTTGTCGCGCAAGCACATTATGGACTCGATTGACAAATCGTTGCAGCGACTGCAAATGGATTATGTTGACTTGTACCAGATCCATCGCTGGGATTATGAAGTACCTATCGAAGAGACTCTCGAAGCACTGAACGATATTGTCCGCGTGGGGAAGGCGCGCTACATCGGTGCATCCTCCATGTTTGCGTGGCAGTTTGCCAAGGCATTGCACACCTCCGAAAGGCACGGCTGGACAAAGTTTGCCTCCATGCAAAATCACTACAACCTGGCGTATCGAGAAGAGGAGCGTGAGATGATTCCGCTTTGCATTGACCAGGGAATCGGATTGATCCCCTGGAGCCCGATGGCACGCGGATTCTTTGCGGGCAACCGCAAACGCGGCGGTGGCGGCGAGACCTCCCGCTTCAACAGCGACCCGTTCGCAAATGGACTCTATTTTCGTGAGGAAGATTTCGTCGTTGCCGATCGCGCCGCCGAGATGGCAAACGGACGCGGCGTCACAGGCTCACAAATCGCCCTGGCATGGATTCTGCACAAGCCGTATGTCCATAGTCCCATCATCGGCGCGACCAGGATGGACCATCTCGATCAGGCCATCGCCGCACTCGACATCAAACTCTCCGATGACGAAATAAAGAAGCTGGAAGAACCGTACAAACCACATCCCATCCTCGGACACGCGTAGTACGCAAAATGTAAATTACAATTTCGTTTTTTACACCAGGATAAAGCGTGTCCTTTATTCCAACTTCACGCGGTAAAATTACCTTATGGATAAACAACCTCTTACTGTTGTAATTCCCATGGCAGGCTGGGGAACACGCATGCGCCCGCACACGTACAGCAAACCAAAGCCGCTCGTCAGCGTGGCAGGTAAAACCACGCTTGAGCATCTGCTGGATATGTTCAAGACCCTCCCGGAACCTGACAACGTGGAATATGTTTTTATTGTCAGTCCACATTTGGGAGAAACGCAGATCCCCAAATTTATGGGGGAAAATTACCCTCATCTCAAGGCACATTATGTTGTCCAAAATGAAATGAAGGGACAATCGCAGGCGATCTGGCTGGCGCGCCAGTACCTGCACGGGCGTGCAATGGTTGTTTTTTGTGATTCGATCATCGGGACCAATTTTTCCTTTCTAGATAAAGTGGAAGCAGACTGTGTGACATGGGTGCTACCCTTTCCCGACCCGAGGCGGTTTGGTGTGGTGGAAGTGGGCGCAGATGGCTGGGTAAAGCGTCTCATTGAAAAGCCCAAGACAATCGAAAACAATCTCGTTCTCATCGGCTGTTATTACTTCAAGAGCGGAGAGAAATTGATTGCCGCCATCGAAGAGCAGATGGAACGAAATCTAACGCTCAAAGGGGAATTCTTTCTGGCAGACACGATTTCCCTGATGATCGAAAACGGTGCGAAAGTAAGCACCCACACCGGTGAAAGCTGGCTGGATACGGGGACGATTGAAGCAACCCTGGATACAAACCGAATATTGCTCGATCAGGGCAGGGCCAATAAAACAACAGATGAAACAAGCGATGGTGTGGAAATTATCGCGCCATCCTTTATTGATCCCAGTGCAGAAATTTCGAATTCAGTGATCGGACCCTATGCATCCATCGGCGCCGGCTGCAGGATCACAAACAGCAGGATCACAGATAGCATCATTGAAGCGGAATGTGAAATTGAGTCTGCCGCGCTGAGTCGCTCATTGATCGGCCGGCAGGCCACAGTCCAGGGAAGAGGCGAGGGGCACTTCATCCAATTAAATGTGGGTGACAACAGCGATGTTGCTTTTTCAGAACCGACTTCAGAATGAACACGGTGGAGTGTCGCTCGGATTCAACGTTTGCAGAACGTCCGCTTTCCCTCCTGTGGGAAGGAGTGCGTTACGAGATCGCGGAGATTGTCTCACGCTGGCGCGGTCCGAGCGAAAAGGGATTCCGGGTCAAGACGACGGACGGGCAAGCCTTTGATCTAACATATAGGGAAATCCCCGACGAATGGTTGATACAACCAATCTAAATGCTCGGACGCCGTCCTCGGCGTCCGTTTGCGCCGGGGGCGGCGCAAGGAGCAAAAAATCATGGAGACGCAATGCAGGAAGTGACCAATGTTCAACGTCTATCGAAACGAGTGGCAGGATTGAAGCCTTCGGGCATCCGAAAATTTTTTGACATCGCCGCGACGATGAAGGATGTGATCTCGCTCGGGATCGGCGAGCCGGACTTTACCACACCGAAACCGATCCTCGATGCAGGTATCCGGTCTCTGCAAAATGGCGAGACACATTACACGTCGAATTGGGGGAAGTTGGAACTGCGTCAGGCGATCTCTGAAAACTTAATGCGTTTATATAAAGTGAGCTATGACTCAACGACCGAGATCATCGCGACGGTGGGAGTCTCGGAAGCGTTGTATCTTACATTTACGGCGATCCTCGACCCGGGTGATGAGGTCATCATCCCCACTCCTTGTTTCGTTTCCTATCAGGCGGAAGTCATCCTGGCGAATGGTATCCCCGTGGAAGTGGTGGCACGCGAAGAAAATAACTTCATGGTGGATCCGGATGACATCCGCAAGGCGATCACGCCGCGTACCAGGTGCATCTTTATCGGTTATCCGTCCAACCCGACCGGCGCAGTGGCAACTCGTGAAGTGATGCTTGAGATCGGAAAGATCGCTGAGGAACATGACCTGCTGGTTGTTTCCGATGAGATCTATGACCGTCTGGTCTATGACTTTGAGCACGTCTGTTTCCCCGCATTGGATGAAAGCCTCAAACACCGCACGGTTTTGCTCGGCGGCTTTTCAAAAGATTATGCGATGACCGGCTGGCGGATCGGCTATGCCTGTGGACCTGCCGACATTATTCAAGGACTCGTGCGGATTCACCAGTACACGATCATGTCTGCGCCGACAACAGCACAGGATGCTGCGCTCGAAGCATTGAACAGTGGAAATCCGTACGTGGAAGAAATGGTTGCAGAATATGACCGCCGCCGAAGGCTTTTGGTTGCGGGACTCAATCGCCTCGGCCTGCGGACCTTTGAGCCGCGCGGCGCGTTCTATACATTTCCCAACATCCAGGCCTCCGGTATGAACGACGAAGACTTCGCCGAGAAATTATTGCGCGAAGAACACGTCGCCGTAGTGCCGGGCAATGCCTTCGGCCCCGGTGGTGACGGATTTGCGCGCATGTGTTATGCAACAGAATACAGCAAGATCGAGGAAGCGTTGTATCGCATGGAAAAATTTATGATGCGATACGGATGACAGTTGCTGGAATGTAGAAAGTGGGCGGGCTGAAAGGTCCGCCTTTTTTATTTGTACAACTTTATCCTTATCCCTGTCATAAACAACATGCTACAATGAATCATTCACCTACGGAGAGCCAACCATGAAACTCACTGTTACCAATCTTGGCAAACAATATCGCCGTGATTTTTGGGGACTACGAGATTTTTGTCTCGAAGTTGGGCCGGGAATTTTGGGCTTGCTTGGACCCAATGGGGCGGGCAAATCCACCCTTATGCGAATGCTGGCAACGATCACCAAACCCACCGATGGGACCATCCAATGGAACGATGTAGATGTTGTCAGATCGCCGGACACGCTGCGCGCTGTGCTGGGCTACTTGCCACAGGATTTCGGCGTTTATCCCAATTTGAACGCAATTGAGTTCCTCGAATACATGGCAGCGATCAAAGGACTCGATGCCTCGTCGGCGCGGAAAAGGATCGATGAATTGCTGCAAGTCGTGAACCTTGCCGAAGCCGCGAAGCGTCCACTCGGTGGCTATTCGGGTGGCATGCGTCAACGCGTCGGCATTGCACAGGCATTACTCAATGATCCGCAGCTCCTTATCGTCGATGAGCCCACCGTCGGCTTGGACCCGGAGGAGAGAGTCCGTTTTCGGAATCTGCTATCCGATTTATCGGGCGAACGAATCGTTATCTTATCCACACACATTGTCTCAGATGTGGAAGCAACCGCGACACACATTGTCCTCATCAACAAAGGTCAACTTCTGCGCGAAGCTGCACCCGAAGATTTGCTCAAGGAGTTGGAAGGCAAAGTTTGGGAATGGACAATCAAAAGCGACGATCTGGCCGCGCTCAAGCAAAAGCACATCATCAGTGGCACGATCCGCCGTACTGATGGTGTACAGGTCCGCGTGGTGAGCGAAGAGAAGCCTCAAGCCGACGCATATAACATTTCACCGAATCTCGAAGATGCGTATCTGTATTTCATCGGAGGCCGTGTATGAATCAGGTACGCGTCATCTATCACCTGGCGCGCGCCGATTTTCTCGAACGCGTGCGTCGTTACAGCTTTCTTATCATGCTGGGACTGATCGTTTTTCTGGGTTATCAAACAGGAATCGGGAATATAGCACTCGAACTCGGCGCTTATCGCGGCGAATACAACTCCGCCTGGGTGGGCGCGATGATGTCGCTTATCGCTACGTTCTTCCTCGGCTGGTTCGGTTTCTATCTCGTCAAAGGCTCTGTAACACGCGACCGCGAAACCGGCGTTGGACAGATCATGGCAACCACCCCGCTGACGCGTCCACTGTATACGATCGGCAAATGGATCAGCAATTTCGCTGTGCTCATGGCGATGGTCGCTGTGCTTGCACTGGCCGGCATCGTCATCCAACTGCTGCAGGGTGAAAGCACAAACATCGAATTCACCGCGTTCATTGGGCCGTTCATTTTTATCGTACTGCCGGTCATGGCATTGGTCGCCGCGTTCGCAGTGCTTTTCGAAACCATATCATTTTTATCGGGCGGTTTTGGCAACATCGTTTACTTCTTTGGCTTTGTCATGCTCTTTCCCTTCATTGATACGATGGTAAAAAGCAATCCGGCCTTCGAACCACTGGGATTGGGCCTGTTTATGAACGATATGCAGGCAGCCGTCCTGAAGGTTTATCCTGATTACAGCGGCGGTTTTTCGCTGGGCGCCGGTGGCGAAGCATTCGCTGGAATATTTCGATGGACAGGCATCCATTGGACGCCAGGCATAATTTTCGCACGAATGAGTTTTCTTTTCATTGCCATCCTGCTGACTCTGCTGGGTGCGATCTTCTTTGACCGCTTTGATCCCTCGCGCAGCAAACCCGGGCGGATGAAGAGCAACGCTGCACTTTCAAAGCCTCAGACTGTTACCGTTTCGCAGAGCTTATCCGGACCCGGCCATTTGACTCCGTTAAGCGCGTCGACCAACCATTTCGCGTTCATCCGAGTCCTGATCTCTGAACTCAAACTTCTTCTCAAGGGACAGCGTTGGTGGTGGTACGCGGTCGCGGTGGGATTATTTATTGCTAGTCTTGTCAACACACCTGAGAATGTTCGAGCCTTCGTTTTACCAATTACATGGTTATGGCCCATTCTCATCTGGTCTGGTCTGGGCAGCCGCGAGATTCGACATAACGCGCACCAGATGGTGTTCTCGTCCGCCGCGCCGTTGATGAGGCAGTTGCCTGCATCGTGGCTGGCGGGATTCCTCGTCACGGCCCTGACCGGGAGCGGAGTAGCATTGAAGTTGTGGATCGCCGGCGATGAAGTCGGTCTGCTTGCCTGGATCTCGGGTGCGTTGTTTATTCCATCCTTCGCTCTTGCTTCCGGCGTGTGGAGCAACAGCAGCAAATTGTTCGAAGTGGTCTATGTCGGGCTGTGGTACCTCGGTCCGATGAACAAGATTTACGCGGTGGACTATCCCGGCGCGAACAGTAATGGCAATGTCAGTTTCTTCATTCCATTATCCATTGCACTGATCATTGTCGCTTTTATCGGCAGAGCGAGACAATTGCAGAACTAAATTATGGCTATGTTACTCTGAGCGCTAGCGAAGAGTCTCACATCATTAACGGAAGAGAGATTCTTCGCTGCTACGCAGCTCAGAATGACATTACATGGAATCAAAAATCCCCGAGACTTTCATCCCGGGGATTTTGGTATCTGTCAGTCAATTACTTGACAACGACGACGTTGCTGGCCTGAAGACCCTTGGGGCCTTGTTCGACAGTGAACTCGACCTTCTGGCCTT
>JBGPNQ010000283.1:0-7159 GCA_041487615.1 Anaerolineae bacterium | reverse complement strand
CCACCCGCGCCGGCAACGTCAACTGCGGAGACTCCACAATCGGCTAGGAGTTTGGCTGTCTTTTCAGATATGCCCCAGCCAACTTCTTTTGCGATCACAGGCACTTCGATCTTCTTACAGACTTCTTCGATCTTCTTGGCTAGACCGGCGAAATTCACGTCACCGGCGTCCTGTACGGCTTCCTGCAACGGATTCAGATGAAGGATAAGCGCATCGGCCTGGATCATTTCGACGGCTTTGCGACATTGGTCAATGCCATAGCCATAGTTGAGTTGAACAGCTCCTAGATTCGCGAATAAAAGTATGTCGGGCGCGACGCGGCGTACCTGGAATGTTCTTACCTGGTCTGGATCTTCAATTGCGGCGCGCTGGCTTCCGACTCCCATCGCGACTCGCATCACATAGGCAGTTTCGGCAAGGCGCAGGTTGAGGGTCTCGGCTTCTTCTGTTCCACCGGTCATGGAACTGATGAGGATGGGAGCATTCAGTTGTCTGCCGAACAGGCTCAGACTTGGGTCGACCCGCGTTAAGTCCAATTCGGGTAATGCCTCATGAATAAAGTGATAGTTTTCGAGTCCTGTGGACAACGCGGAGCGGACGTCCTGTTCGAGATTGATCTTGATGTGGTCCGCTTTTCGCTGATCGATCTTGGATTGAGTAGAGCGAGTGCTCTCGTCGCTCGCATCGAAGTCGGGCGCAACTTTTGACATGGGGTAGTGTTCCTGTGATTGAACCAAATACACGAAGTGGAGCTTGACACGGTTTCTGTACCGAGTACAATAGCCACGATTGCGAAGCATCCCGTGTGCTACTTACGGGAAACTCTAAAGGAGGTTGTCATGTCTGACACATATACTGAAGTGAAGGCAATTATCAAAGACCTGCTCGGCGCGGATGAGGCGAAAATCACACCTGAAGCTCGTTTTCGCGAGGAATTGGAAGCGGATTCCCTCGATCTCGTCGAATTAATCATGGCTTTCGAAGATAAGTTCGGCGCTGAGATTTCAGACGACGATGCTCAGAAGATCACAACAGTGGGCGACGCCGTCACGTATATTGATTCACACAAGTAATTGGTATTGTAGATTATAACCGTAGAGCCGTCCGAGAGGACGGCTCTATCTGTTTAATTGTTCACTTCGTTGGTCGAGTGGGCGAAGCCCGTATCGAGACCACCACGTTTCAAGCTATGCTTCGTTTGGATCCAGCTGGTGGTTTCGATACGCCCTCGACGTGCACCCGGACTACTCAACCACCGGTTTGCTGTTATTTTAACAAGGAAGGAATCTCCTCCGGATGCTTCGCGACCTTGACGCCCGCGGCTTCGAGCGCACGGATTTTATCTGCCGCCGTGCCTGTTCCGCCTTCGATGATGGCACCCGCGTGCCCCATGCGTTTTCCGGGAGGTGCCGTTTGACCAGCAATGAACGAAACGACAGGTTTGGTCATCTTTGAGGAGATGTATTCCGCAGCTTTGTCCTCGTCTGTTCCACCGATCTCACCGATCATGACAACCTTTTCGGTCTGCGCATCGTGTTCGAACATTTCAAGCACGTCGATGAAGTTCGTTCCATTGACAGGGTCGCCGCCGATGCCCACGCACGTGGATGATCCCATGCCGACAAGCTTGAGTGCATATAACACTTCATACGTCAATGTTCCAGAACGCGACACAACGCCCACGTTGCCAGGTATGGCGATGTCGCCAGGGATGATTCCAACTTTGGATTCGCCGGGTGTCAACATTCCGGGACAATTGGGACCGACGAGACGCACTTTCTTTTGATCGAGATAATTGCGGACGCGCATCATATCCTGAACGGCAACGCCTTCGGTGATGCAGACGATGAGCGGCATACCGGCGTCCGCGGCTTCGAACATCGCGTCAGGGGCGAAGCGCGCCGGGACGAAGATCACCGAACAATTTGCGCCCGTTGCATCCGCTGCAAGTTTGACCGAATCAAATACTGGTACTTTTCCGTCGAGTACCCACTCGCCGCCTTTGCCGGGAGTGACACCAGCCACAACGTTCGTACCATAGTTGACCATTTGGGTGGTGTGGAAGAGTCCTTCGTTTCCTGTAATGCCTTGTACGAGCAGGCGTGTGTTCTTGTTGATCAGAATGCTCATTGCTTATCGTCCCTTTGCCGCGGCAACTGATTTTTTCGCCGCGTCTGCCAATGTCTCTGCCGTGATCATGCTCGCATTCTCAAGCAACCTGCGTCCTTCTTCGGCATTTGTCCCAACGAGACGAACAACCATGGGAACCTTCGGTTTGACTTCGTCCATCGCCGTGAGGATGCCGCGGGCCACTTCATCACAGCGCGTAATGCCGCCGAAAATATTGAACAATACCGCCTTGACGTTCGGATCGGAGAGGATGATGCGCATCGCAGCCGCCACCTTATCCGCGCCCGCGCCTCCACCGATATCCAAAAAGTTAGCCGGTTCACCGCCGAATAGCTTGACGATATCCATGCTTGTCATCGCAAGTCCCGCGCCATTAACCATGCACCCGATGTCTCCATCGAGCTTGATGAAGGAAAGTCCGTGCCTGCGCGCTTCGGTTTCGGCCGGCGCCTCTTCGTCAATATCGCGCATTTCGGAGAGTTTGCTGTGACGGAACAAGGCGTTATCGTCCAGCATCATCTTGCCATCGAGCGCAATAAGATGTTTGTCTTTTGTAATGACAAGCGGGTTGATCTCTGCCAGCGTGGCGTCCGTTTCCAGGTAGGCCTGCCACAGGCCCGAAGCGATCTTGCTGAAATCGCGCCACAGTTCACGCGGCAAATCAATCGACGCGGCAATATCGCGTGCCTGATAATCACGCAAGCCCAATAACGGATCAATATGTACTTTGATGATCTTCTCCGGCATCGTCGCCGCAACCTCTTCGATATCCACGCCGCCCGCCGCGGACGCGATCATGACCGGCTTTCTCGCGGCGCGGTCATTTGTGATGGAGAAGTAGATCTCGTGCTCGATTGCAGCAGCTTCATCCACCAGCACCTTGCGAACAGGAAGCCCTTTGATGTGCATCGCAAGGATCTGCCCTGCATACTCCGCGGCTTCATCTGAATTCCTGGCAACCTTCACACCTCCAGCCTTGCCGCGTCCGCCCACCAGCACCTGTGACTTAATAACAACGCGGCCACCCAGTTCCTCAGCGATGTGTTTCGCTTCGTCTGCGGTAGCCGCTACCCGTCCCTTTGGGATGGGAATTCCATACTTTGCGAATATTGCTTTTGATTGATATTCATGCAGTTTCATGCTTTATCCCTTGTAGTCCAGAAATTAAGGCAAGGCGATTATACCACCGGGTATTTTGACGATATTTTGCAGGAATGGGTTCTAAAACTCCATGCTTTAGCACATGGATTCGAGAGCAAATTGCAAGGCAAGGTCCCACGGCTATTCGTTATAATTCGTTCTGAACGTACATGGAGTCGCAATGGGAAAATCTAGAATTCTTTTGGCCATCATTATGATTATGTCGAGCATCCTGTCCGCCTGTTCCGGCTCCGTTGGAACGGGAGCTATCGTCAAAATTGGCTGGACCGGTGAACCAGATACGTTCAACCCTGGCATGGCCGTGTTGGAGGAGTCGTTCTCCATTTTCAATCTAATCTACGATACTTTATATGAGCTAAACCTGGACGGTTCGTACAGGTTGTCGCTTGCCGAGAGTGCAAAGGTTTCCGGTGATGGAAAAATATGGACGTTCAAGATTCGTGATGGTGTGAAGTTCAGCGATGGCGTACCGTTAACGGCTGATGATGTTGCATTCTCGTTTAATCTCTATGCGGCTCACCCGGAGGACTACGTTTACATGCCTCGTTATACAACCTATTTTGAGAGCATCGTGGCAGTATCAAGAGATGAGGTGGTAATTACACTCACGACCGCCATCCCGAACATGGAGAGTCAATTATTTGGTCTCTATGTCCTACCCAAACATATTTGGGAAACGATGAAGGATCCAACGGTGAAGGAACTTACCATAGACCAGTCTGTGGGCAGCGGACCGTTCCGACTGGTGGAATATGCGCCGGGTCAATACATACGATTTGAAGCGAACAAAAATCACTTTGCGTATCAACCCAAAGTTGGCGGGATCGAGTATCGAATTTACAGCGATGTCGCTTCGCTTGTGACGGCATTGTCAAACAAGGAAATTGATCTCATTACCAGCCTGCCTGTGGATGCCGTCTCCGCGTTGGATGGGCTGGCCGGTGTGCAGGTTGTGGCAGGTTCTCCTGTGGCTCCCAATGTAGCTGATATCATTATCGATCAAGTGAATCCTGAAAAGTGTCCTGTGGACGCGAGTGGTTTGTGTACCGGCCATCCCGCCTTGCGCGACCGCAATGTTCGGCTGGCCATGGCGTACGCAGTGAATAAGCAAAGAATCATCGATGAAGTGATGCTTGGGTTGGCAGATCCGGGACTCACCCTGATCCCGAGGGGCTTGGGTTCCTTCTATAACTCATCCATTAAAGATTATGACTATGACGTCAAGAAAGCCAACAGCATTCTCAACGAGGCTGGCTACCTGGACACCAACGGCGATGGAACACGCGAAATGCCTGATGGAAGTCGCGATCTCATATTTCGCCTTGAATGGCCAAATTCCAATCAATATGCGCACAGTGAAGCTGAGCTTCTCAAGGTGATGTGGGGACAGATTGGCATTGGCGTGGTGATGCAATCGGTCGATTCCGATGCTCTCACTGCCCGTTGCTGCCCCGCATTTGATTACGATATATTGCTCTGGGAGTGGGGCTCAGACCCTGATCCGAGCTTCCTGCTAAGTGTCATGCTTACGGATGAAATTCCATCGGGTTATAACGAATCTGGGTACTCAAATCCTGAGTACGATAAACTCTTCGCACAACAGGCCACCGAACTGGGGGACGAGCAACGCAAAGGCATTATCTGGCACATGCAGGATATCGTCCACGATGATGTGGTGTACATCATTCCCTTTTATCAAAAATCTGTGCAAGCCTATAGAACCGATACTTTCGGAGGCTGGCTTACCGATCGTGGAAATCTCGATCTGGGTGCCAGGTCCTCACTTGGCATCATCCAGCCAATCACGCAATGAACGATTTCAGACGGCTTCCATCTTCGGAAGCCTTCTTTTATGGTATCCTTTCAACTCCCTATGAAACATCTGCTCCGAATACGAATATTCCTCAAACCCTATGTTTGGCAGATATTGGCGACTTTGCTCATGCTGTTGATTCTGACCGGACTGAGCCTCGTTGTGCCGCGCATCATTCGTTCTGTGATTGACGATGGATTGGCGCGCGGCGAAAAAAGTTATCTCATCCGAGCCTCATTTCTCCTTCTGGGACTCGGGCTTGCATCTGCTGTGTTGAATCTTGCCAACCGCTATTGGTCCGAATGGATTGCGGCGCGTGTCGGCTATGACCTGCGAAACCGCATGTACGATCACATCCAATATCTCCCCTTTACTTATCATGACCACGCCCAAAGCGGACAGTTGATCTCGCGCTGTATCGAAGATGTCCGCGCCATCGAAAGATTTGCAGGAGGCTCGGTCGCAGATCTGGTCCGCTTTCTATTTCTAACAGTAGGCATTCTTTATTTCATGCTTACCGACAATGCACGGCTGGCCGTGATCGCCCTGCTGCCGATGATCCCTTTGGTTTTGATGACAACCAATTTTGGGACGAAGATCGGCAAACTTTTTTTCGATGTCGATAATGCAGTCGGGGAAGTATCGAACCGGTTGCAGGAGAATGTGGTTGGTGTACAAGTGGTGCGCGCCTTCGCCCGTGAGGCTTATGAGATCAAGCGCTTTGAGAAAGCCAATAAGGAGGTCTTCAAGACCTGGGTCTATGTCATCGATGAATGGTCGAAGATCATGCCCACCACGAACTGGTTAACAGCGGTCAGCGTCATTTTGATCCTTTGGTTTGGCGGTCAGATGGTCATGGACGGAACACTGACGGTCGGCGCGATTGTGGCATTCAACGCCTATATTCTGATGATGGCAGAACCGGCGCAGCAATTGACGGGCCTCGTCAACGCGGGAGGGGAAGCCGCAGCCGGCGCGCAGCGCGTCTTCGAGGTCCTGGACACGAGACCGGCAATTCAATCACCACAGGATTCGGTCAAATTGACAGAACTGCGCGGCGCAGTAGAGTTCAAGAATGTCGGCCTGAAATATCAGGATGAAAAAACAGCCTCCCTAAGTGGAATCAATTTGCGGGTTGAACCGAACCGCATTGTAGCGTTGATCGGTCCGACCGGCTCGGGCAAAACATCTTTCGTGAATCTCATCCCGCGCTTTTACGATGTCACGGAGGGAGGTGTTTTCGTGGATGGCGTGGATGTCCGTGAAATGGATCTGGTTGCTCTGCGCAGGCAGATTGGCATAGTGTTGCAGACATCGCTCCTCTTCTCGGATACGATCAAGGGAAATATTGCATATGGTCGTCCTGATGCCACGATGGATGAAATCGTTGCTGCGGCCAAGGCTGCCCAGGCCCACGACTTCATCGAAGGTTTTACAAACGGATACGAGACAATCGTCGGCGAACGCGGTGTGACTCTCTCCGGTGGACAGCGTCAGCGTGTGGCGATCGCGCGCGCGTTGCTGATGAATCCGCGCATTTTGATCCTGGATGACTCAACTTCTTCAGTGGATACCCAAACCGAGAAACTCATCCAAACCGCACTGGATGCGTTGATGGAGGGACGCACGACCTTTGTGATCGCTCATCGTTTATCAACTGTCCGCCGCGCCGATATGATCGTGGTCATGGACGCGGGCTGCATTGTGGAACGTGGCACCCATGAGCAATTGCTTGCCCTCGGCGGTCTGTACAAAGAGATTCACGATTTGCAGTTGATCGACCACGCCCAGTTTGCGGAGGAGGCGGAAGAAATCCAGGAAGAAAAAGTTGTCCCAAATAAGGAGCACGAGCTGTAACCTCCTCGCCGAGCGTGGTACACACGAAGCGCATGCGAGATGCCAATAAACCACTTCGAGAGTGTTTCTTAAGTACTTTGAACCTTTAGTAAGATGCCTTTCACGCCACTTTTAGCCACGAATTTCACGAATTTACACGAATATTGCCTATCAAGTGTCAAACCTTTGTGCTCTTTGTGTCACCTGCCCCGCCTCCTT
>JBGPNQ010000282.1:0-7164 GCA_041487615.1 Anaerolineae bacterium | reverse complement strand
TAATAGATAATCAAGGTAATAAGAGGGAAATAGATGTCGATCCTGATGTGAAAACCATTACAAGAATTCTAGGAGTGTACTCTGATTATGTTTATGTCGTTGGAGGCCCAGAATGGGATCTTGAAACTTACGACATTTCTCACAATAAGATATTGTGGAAGTCTCGTATAGGGCGAAATGTTGGTAATGTTTTTTATGATCCTCTTAAGAATATTGCTTACTTAACAAAAGGTGATCTAGTTCGAGCATATGACAACGCATCCGGTAAAATCTTGTGGGAAAAGTATGGCGTTTATGGAGAAGGTACTTTATATAATTCCGGCGTTTTGTATGTGCCTGTACCAACTAATATTGAGCACGCATTTAGACTTCTTGCTATTGATGGAGCAAGTCAAGAAGCACTTTGGGAAAAAGATATTTCTCATCCCGCTGACATCAAAGCATCTAGCGCAACTGTCATAGATAATCTTCTCATTTACAGAGGATATGGCATGATCGCTGTAGATAAATCGAATGGAGACTTGGTTTGGACAACGCCAAGTGTTGGTGAAGAATTTTATGATATGCCAGCTAATTTCAATGGAATTATCTACGCAAAGGGACATGGTACCGGTGCGGTGTATGCAATTTCCATGAAGGACGGAACTATCGTTGGTCATGTGAGATTAGAAGATATCGGTGGTACTGTGATAAGTGGCCGCATTTTCACCCTAAAAGATGGGATCGTGTTCAATTCAATCAACGAGATTGTTGTATATGAAAGCAAGTAGATTTGTATCCCAGCCGAATCTTTTGACAGAGGGTCATGTTCGGCAGTAGATGTTCGTGGACAACGCCAATGTCTCGTGCAATTGTATTGCCATGCCTGATCATTCTCCATCGCAATGATCTGAAAGAGCGAGTTTATCGCATACAATCCGTTGCAGTGGCAGAGATTGCTTTGTGTCCCTGCCACTGCTATGAAATTGTTAAGGTTCGAGAAACAGGCGCAATCGCTGCTATACCAAGACCATCACAGGTTCGAGTTCTTGCACAACTCCAAACAATTCTCGTAGCTGGTGCAAGGTTTCTGACCTGCACCAAATACTGACTGCAGATCTCAAAGCTACAGACTACTCCATGAATTCATTTGCCCGCGGGAAAACAGTCATCCGCAATTGTGTAGCGGCATAGGGAATCAATTCAATCCACTCGATTTCATCCCTGAGTCCGGATTTCAGCGTTTTGCTGGAGGGCAATGATGGAGTGAACTGAAAATCGCCTTCAATGGTGCGCCAGCCTCGAATGAATTGGTCTCCCTCAGTCCAATGCCCGGACTGTTTGATACGCCGCGTATGCACGATCCGCCAACCGCGCACCTGACTTGCTGGTACGCGAATTTTCAAAGCAGGATTGGATGCGTCGAACGGCTCGGTACAATGTTCGTTCCATTCAACGGTCAGGTCTTTGAGCGATCGTTCATCCAGGCGGAGCGCATAATTCCAGGGACCGTTCGGGTAAAGATTCCAAGCTGGGAAATCTTCCTTGACTGCTATTGGGCGAGGCTCATAGTGGGCTCCCAAAGCCTGCTGCCGTTGACGCGTCGTGGAATTTTCGGCTTCGATTTCAGCGCGGGTCGGGATGGGAAAAGCAAGAGTCAGTGGACCATACGTAAGGCTGACACCGTTATCCGGCCAATGTTCAAGCGCCAATTCGAAAGGCAGCTCCAACTCCACTATATCTCCCAGCTGCCAGAGACGTTCCATCTTGAAAAAACTGCCTGGCTGTAATTCGGCCCCGAGGGCCTGCCCGTTCAACTTCAGCCTGGCCTGGCGACACCAGGTGGGAATCCGCAGATAGAACGGAAAGGCAGCCGGTTCATCCGGGCGGATCGAGAATTGAATCTCCTGCTGGTAAGGATAGCGCGTCGATGCTGTGACCGTCACCGGTATGTTCGCTGTGCCAATCGCGGTCTGTAACTCTCCCGGACCATATAAGGCAGCGATGATACCGCCGTCCGCCGAGTGCATCCACATTCTCGAGATGTAATTGGGCATCGCCCGATGCAGATTACCCGGGCAACATTGAACTTCATGGTCCGGGCGGTAACTCATCCAGTTCAGACCCCGCATGAAGGGATTGTGGTTCGAGTTATTAGCTGCGATCACCTGATTGGGAGCGGAAAAATACTGGAGTGCGCGAAAGTCCCTGGTTACGGAACCAGGCAAAGCATTGAAGATGATCTGCTCGATCTGGTCTGCATATTTCGCATCACCGGTGGCCTGCAACAAGTAGGAGAGTGCCCATGTGTGATCGGTCAGATTACACGTTTCGTGCATATCGCGGGAGGTCTTGCCATGGATATGTTCTGAACAGGAATGCAGTCCATCCGCGAGGCGGGCTTGATGGTCAAGTTTTTCGTAACCATGAACCACTGCCTGCAAATAATCTGCTTTGCCTGTGGCTGTAAACAACATGGCGGCCAGTTTGGCTTCTTCATTGAAAGTGACGCCATGTTCGGTTATCTCTTTTTCTGAAAGAAGCACATTGAGGGCGCAATCATGTTGCGGCCATTTCTCGTTGAATCTCTTGTACAGCGTTTCTGCCATTTCCAGCAGGTCGGATTGCCCGGTTTCCTGATACAAGTACAGCAGGATTTCCACGCCGGTCACGTCGCGGTCCCAGCCCATGGGATGCGGCGTGGAGCGATAATGCCGAATAAGTGCTTCAACATAGCGCTTATTACCTGTTATTTCGTATTGAGCCAAAACTGCGCGAAAAAAGACGGCGTGCGGCCAGCGATCCTGGGCACGCATACTGTCGGGCCCGATAAAGCCATCCGCGGCCGCGTGCTCGATGGCATAATCGATTTCTTCGAGGGCTTGATGATAAAGCTCCGTTTGGCCGGCCAGGTATCCACATTTCAGCGCCCCATCGATCCAGTAGGCAGTCTGTTCATACGGCCACCAGGCAGCAATGGAACCTTTGGTGTTGCCCTCTGACGAGCCCCAAAACTTATAGCCAAATGGATAACCGGAGACGGCTACATTTCCTGTCAGTCCGATAGCCTGGCGCTCCAGAAAATCCTGCAGCCAACCAGAAGGATGAATTTCACGCAACGAAAAAAATTGAAGGTTGTTCACAACGTCCTCCACGAATTGGGTTTATGTCTGGAATTGAAGGTATACGTTTCATCTTATCTGCTGGCTGTGAAGATCCGATATTCCCACGCCGTCAGCCTCATTGAAGCAGCATCCAACTTAACTGTTTCACCAGTGAAGTAATCCACGTATGTGCCACGATAAAGGTTTTCCTTGAAGGTCACGGTCTGTGCTTCGGCAGAGAGATTGAAGACGGCAAAGACCTTGTCATGTTCATTCTGGCGGACAAAACTGAGCACCTTCGACGGGACACTGTTAAAGACCCGGATCATGCGTGCACCCCAGGCGCCATTCCACAAGGCTGAATGACCTTTTTTGAGAGCAAACAGTTTTTTGTACAACGCGCCAAGAGGATGCTCACGCCACTCGATGGGATCCCTTTCAAAGAATGCCAGCCGTTTGGGATTGCCAGCTTCCTGTCCGTTATAGATTAATGGCATGCCCTCACTTACCACGGATAGTGCGATCGCAGCTTCAAGCCCATCGCCGAATTGCTCGAACTCCGTTCCCTCCCAGGCATTCTTATCATGGTTGCTGACGAACAGCATGCGCATGCCATTGGCAGGAAACGCCTTCGCATTCCATGAATAATACACAAACAGAGTGTTGACATCCGCCTGTCCCTGCGTGATTTTGTGCATGGTGTCATTCCAACTCCACGAATAGGTCATGTCGAAGGCTTCGGCGTGCAGGTCACGATTCTCCCATTCCGCCAGCATGAAGACCGGCTTGATGGCATCCAGTTCCCTGCGGACGTTGTTCCAGAATTGACTGGGGACGAAACCTGCCACGTCACAACGATAGCCATCGATGTCCACTTCCTGCACCCAGTATTTCATCGCCTCGGTCATGTATTGACGCACTGCAGCCTGTTCAAAGTCAAGATCGATGATGTCATCCCAATCCCACCAGGGGGTTGGACAAAAGTCGCCCTTCCAATCACGCATGTACCAATCCGGATGTTCGGTAACCAGGATGTTATCCCAGGCGGTGTGGTTGGCAACCCAATCGAGGATAACGTGCAGGCCCAGTTCATGCGCCCTCCCCACGAAGTCTTTCAAATCCTCCATCGTGCCAAACTCCGCGTTGACGCTGTAATAATCCTTCACGGCGTAGGGACTGCCCAATGTTCCTTTGCGATTCTTCTGACCGATCTCATGAATGGGCATCAGCCAGATAATATCCGCTCCCAATTCCTTCAGGCGCGGAAGTTGTTTTTCAGCAGCCTTGAAGGTACCCTCCGGTGTGAATTGCCGGGTATTGATCTGGTAAATAGTGGCGGTCTTACTCCACTCGGGATGTTTGAGTTTTACGAACGGTATGGGTTGATAAGGATTCGATGTACTCACGAGTAGGATTCCTTTGTGATGAAGAGCGTCCCATCGATCATTGATTGTTGAAAATCACTGGGACTGTTACTTAGCAATTTCTACAGTGCGATGATGCAGCCTTCATTCGACCGCAACGTGAAGCCGGACAAATTCACTTCCTCTTCGCGGTCAAGCATGGTGGACAGGATGACGCGTCCCGTCCCAATTTTGGGAAGACTCAACTTCTGCTCCTGCGCGGAAAAATTCAGCGCCACCACGATACGCTGGCCGTCAGCCTGTCGCTCGTATACGAAACAACTTGACTTTGCCTCAGCTGGATTGATCTCAAAGGAGCGATAGTCGCCCACCACGAGGGCGGAAGAGGCTTTCCGCGTCTCCAGCAGCTTACGGTAGTAATTGAGGAACGAGCGTGGATCCTGCATTTCACGGGCGACGTTATTGTGCTTGTAATTGGGCGCAAGTGGCAGCCAGAGCTCTTTGACGTCCGCGGCTGCAAATCCTGCGTTCTTTGAATCATCCCATTGCATGGGAGTGCGTTCCGGATCACGTCCCACGATATGTGCAATCTCCGGCTGGTTTACCGCGGGTGGGTCTTGTATCTTTTCGGGCGGGATGGGAACATTCTCCATTCCAAGCTCATCTCCATAGTAACAGGTGGGTGTCCCGCGCAGCGTCAACAGGAGCATATTTGCCACACGGGCCTGGGACAATCCAACACGTGTTGCAAGACGATGCTGATCGTGGTTGCCGAGCACCCAATTCGGCCAGGCATCTGCCGGCAGGACGGCCTCGTAATCGTCCACCATCTTGCGCACCCCTGGAGCATTCCATTTTGCAAGGATGAGTTGGAAGTTGAAAGGCAAATGGCATTCACGCTTTTCGGGCGAGCCATAATATTTCATCAGGAGATCGTTGGGAACATACGTCTCGCCAACCATCATGCGCTCATTATAAGAATCAAGGACTTCGCGCATCTGTTGGATCAAGCCATGCACCTCCGGCAGGTTCTCCGTATAAATATGCTGGAGGCTCTGCTGCGGATATACCCCGTCCCAGTTTGGATTGAGCGGCTCATCGCGGAAATCAGGATCTTTCATCATCAGGCCGATCACGTCCACACGGAAGCCATCGACACCCTTATCAAGCCAAAAGCGAATTGTATTCATGAGTGCTGCGACCACTTCCGGGTTGCGGTAGTTCAGATCGGGCTGCTGCTTGACGAACAGATGCAAATAATATTGCCCGGTCGTTTCATCGAATTCCCAGGCAGGTCCACCAAAATAGCTCAGCCAATTGTTTGGGACCCCCCTCTCTCCTCCCAAATTCTCCGAATTTGGGGGGAGGTGGAGGGCGGGAGCGGGATCGCGCCAGATGTACCAATCCCGTTTGGGATTATCGCGGCTGGAGCGGCTTTCCAAAAACCATTTGTGTTCTGATGACGTGTGGTTGGGCACCAGGTCGAGGATCATCTTCATGCCGCGCTTGTGCATCTCAGCCAGGAGAACATCGAAATCAGCCATCGTGCCAAACATGGGATTGATATCGCAGTAGTCGGCCACATCATAGCCGAAGTCGTGCATCGGCGAGGGATAGATCGGCGAGAGCCAGACGGCGTCCACCCCGAGAGTGTTGGAGAGATAATCGAGACGCTGGGTGATACCGGGCAGGTCACCGATCCCGTCGCCGCCGGCATCCATGAAACTGCGCGGGTAGATTTGATAGACCACCCCGGTTTGCCACCACAGGTATTTTGAATTGTTTGCCATAAAAGACTCCGTTTCCTTACTGTATTATTTGTTGCACCACACGTATTGATACGTGAATGGTTTTATCGATTTATCAGAGTAATGATACTTCAGCCAGTCAAAGTATTTAGAACTTGCCTCAAAAAAGCTCGCACCGTCATCGCGAACAGAGCGAAGCAATCTGTTAGGAAATTATTTATGTGCAAATCATGCATGAGATTGCTTCGTCGGGCTACGCCGTCCTCGCAATGACGGGAAACCCATCTAAAGGAAAATCAGACAGCCCTCATTGGGGCGCAAACTGAAATCGGACAGATTGACATCGCCTGCGCGGTCCATGTTCGTGGAAAGCACGATCTTCCCTTTGCCTGAAAACGGGAGTCCCAATTTCTGTTCCTGGCCCGAGAAATTCAATGCCACCAGCAGATGTTCTTTCTCTGCCTTGCGCTCATAGACAAAGCAATTCTGCTGCACTTCCGCAGACCGAAGATCGAGGGAACGATAATTGCCTATCTTGAGAGCGGGCGATGTTTTACGGTAGTCCATCAATTTGCGGAAGAAGTTCAGGAAGGAGCGCGGATCATCCAACTGCCTGGCCACATTAACTATTCTATAATTCCCAGCCACCGGCAGCCATGGACGTTTTG
Source organism: Anaerolineae bacterium (assembly GCA_041487615.1). GTDB lineage: Bacteria > Chloroflexota > Anaerolineae > Anaerolineales > Villigracilaceae > Defluviilinea. The sequence continues at coordinate 301 of JBGPNQ010000282.1, read as the reverse complement.
CGTTTGGCGCGCAGAAGCCCGCATATGGAGAATCATCCCATTGCATCGGAGTCCGCTCCGGGTCGCGTCCCACGATGTGGGCAATCTCCGGTTGGTTGACCGCGGGCGGGTCCTGCACCATACTCTGCGGGATTGGGACATTTTCCATACCTAACTCATCGCCATAATAACACGTCGGGGTTCCGCGTAATGTCAGCAGCATCAGATTGGCAACCCGCGTCTGAGCCGGAGTGACGCGAGTCGCAAGACGGTGTTGGTCGTGATTGCCCAACACCCAATTGGGCCAGGCGTTGGCCGGCAG
>JBGPNQ010000281.1:0-7214 GCA_041487615.1 Anaerolineae bacterium | reverse complement strand
CGACGAACTTTGCAAAGGAACTGAAAGCCGCGTATAACATCATTGTGCCTACAGTCAATACTCCGGTTCGACTTCTCTCGGGCGGAAATTTACAACGCGTCATCCTCGCCCGTGAAATATCGCGAAAACCCAATTTTATGGTTGCGGTTCAACCTACCCGCGGGCTGGATGTGGGAGCCATTGAGGGAGTTCACCGCCTGTTGCTGGTCCAGCGCGAAGCAGGCGCGGCTGTGTTGTTGATCTCTGAAGAGTTGGAGGAACTGCTTGCATTGAGTGACCGTGTGTACGTGATCTATGAGGGCAAGATCATGGGCGAGGTAAAGATCAAATCAGCGGAACCGGACAAGGATTTGATCGAAGCGATCGGGCTGATGATGACCGGCACACCGTTGGACCAAATCCAAAAAGAGGGAGTCGCGGCACATGACTGAATCCACGTTAACAAAAAAACGCGCATCCTATCGCGTGAAGATTGAACCACGCCTGGACGAACCGCAGCAATGGCATCCGCTGGCTGTGACATTGGGCGCGATCATTGTTGCCCTGATCCTTGGCGGTATTTTGATTTCCATTGCCGGGGGAGACCCGTGGCGCTCGTATGTGCATATTGCGAATGCATCGTTTGGCGATATCGGTGTGTTATCCGATACGATTGTAAAAGCAACGCCAATTCTTCTTGCTGCCCTGGCCTGTTCGATTGCGTTCCGAATGAAGTTGTGGAATATCGGCGCCGAAGGACAATTCATTATGGGTGCATGGGGCGCAAGTGCCGTGGTGCTTACGCCGATGCTGCCGGCAGAGACTTCACGCTGGTTGTTCATTCCAGTGATGATCGTTTTTGGTATGCTGGCAGGTTCGATTTGGGGCTTTATTCCGGGGTATCTCAAGGCGAAATTCAATGTCAATGAAATTATCAGCACATTGATGTTGAACTACATTGCAGTCTCGTGGGTGAACTTCTGGGTATTTGCAGTCTGGTCTGAGAGCGGCTTTCAGATGAGCACCAAATTTCCCGAGGGCGCCTTTCTGCCTCGCCTATCTGAATATGCAAAGACGATTCCCTTGTTCCGTGGGTTGACAACACACTTTGGACTTGTATTGGGGATAATTGCTGCGATCGTTCTTTGGTTCATTATATATCGCAGTCGCTGGGGATACGAGATCCGCTTGATCGGCGATAACCCTCAAGCCGCGAAATATGCGGGTATTAGCATTACGCGCAACACGATCTGGGTGATGATGCTCTCCGGCGCACTGGCGGGTCTGGGTGGGATGAGTGAAGTGGCAGGTGTCGTACACCGCCTGCAAACGTCGCCGATCGCAGCAGGCTATGGTTTTACCGGAATTATTGTAGCATGGCTGGCGAAACTCAACCCAATCGCCATCATCCTTGTATCCGTTTTGTTCGGAGCATTGATCCTGGCGGGCCGCGAGATTCAACCCTCTGGTGTGCCAAAAATGATCCAGGGAATCATCCTCGTCTGCCTTATTGCAAGTGACTTCCTTCTGCGCTATCGGGTGCGAATCGCGCGCGTCAGCGCGGACGCGGAGGCGTAATCATGGACCCTATCATCATTCTTCAGGCAGGCGTTGCAAGCGGAACAGTCCTGTTATTTGCCACACTCGGCGAAGTGTTTGCTGAACGTTCGGGCGTTCTTAATCTCGGCGTGGAAGGCATGATGCTGATCGGAGCAATGACCGGATACAGCGTTGCCATCAAGACAGGAAACCCCTGGCTTGGCGTGTTGACCGCGATGCTTTTTGCGGGCCTGATCAGCCAGATCCATGCGTTCATTGTGATTACCCTGCAAGCCGATCAGGTTGTCAGCGGATTAGCACTCACTTTCCTCGGCACAGGCATCAGCCTGGTGTTGGGGGAGGGCCTCAGCAAGGCGGGCACCGTTTCTTTGATGCCAAACTTTTCCATTCCGCTGCTTTCACAAATCCCAATTCTAGGTCCGATCTTTTTTAGAAACCAAAGTGTATTGGTTTATATCGGTTATCTTCTCGTACCCATGGCCTGGTACTACATCAATCACACACGACCCGGTTTACATCTGCGAGCCGTGGGTGAGTATCCCGCCGCGGCAGATGCGTTGGGTATTAATGTGTTCCGAATGCGATATTTATATGTCTTCGTAGGTGGACTTCTTGCAGGACTCGGCGGCGCGACCATTAGTCTTGCGGTGTCACCGGGCTGGTTCAGCGAGCTCACTACAGGTGGTCAGGGTTGGATCGCGGTTGGACTCGTGATCTTCTCTCAATGGGATCCCCTCCGGGCCGCGGTGGGTTCGTATGCGTTTGGTGCGCTTCGTCGCCTCATTCTGGACATTCAAGGACCTACCACTATATTTGGCATTCGCAACGCCTTTTTCTATAACCCATATCTTGGCTTTTTCCTGCAAATGCTTCCTTATGCATTCACGGTCATCGTGTTGGTGATCGGTTCACGCGAAGCCATCCGCAAACGACTCGGTGCACCAGCTGCGTTGGGTAATCCCTATATTCGTGGCGAAAGAGGCAAATAAGGAGAGCACCTTTTATTTCTGTAGCATGTTTGTGAGGGAGTATTGCATTGCCGCAATTTGATGAGAAACCTGTACTAAGCGACAACTTCAATTGTCCTTCTTTCAGGTTCTTTTTTAGGGCAGAGAAACTCATCAGGGCGTTTAAGGATTGTGGATAATTATCATATTATTTCTGTTACAAAATGTCTGACAACCTTGCAAGGTTTTCAGTATACTGACAAGAACAGGAGTGACCAACCCAGCCATGAAGAAAATGTTTCAAAGCGATTGGGTCTCTCGTCTTATCGATGCGCTCTTACCCGTCTTTGCCACGCTCGCGGCATTGCTAGTAGGTGCAATTATGTTGCTCTTTCTGAAGGTAAATCCCATTGTGGCATATAAAGCTCTTTGGGATGGAGCCTTTGGCAGTTCCAATGCTTTTGCAGAGACATTGGTAAAATCCACACCCCTGCTTCTGATTGCCCTCGGCATCTGCATTTCCTTCCGTGGCGATGTGATCAATATTGGCGGTGAAGGGCAGATGATTGTGGGGGCGTTGTTTGCGACCTGGATTGGGCTGATCTTTACTAACCTGCCAGGTTGGTTTGTGATCATCCTGGCCATGCTGGCTGGGTTTGTAGGTGGAGCAATTTGGGGTGGAATTCCAGGGGTTCTCAAGGCGTATTTCCGTGTCAATGAAATTTTAAGCACAGTGATGATGAATGCCATTGCCGTGCAGTTGATGAACTTCTTGCTTCGTGGCGCAATGATCGATCCAGTAATGGCACAGCGAACATCCAAGATTCCTGAAACAGCCCGTTTGCTGGAGGCATTTCACCTGCCTCGCCTGAGTCCCACCCGTTTACATCTCGGGGTGCTGATTGCGGTTATTCTTGCGATTCTCGTGTACATTCTCTTATGGCGCACAACGCTGGGCTATCGCATCCGGGCTGTGGGACAAAACCCGAATGCCTCACGCTATGCAGGGATTAAAGTGCCGCGCTACGTTGTGATGGCCTTGTTGTTAAGTGGGGCATTCGCAGGGCTGGCAGGTGCCACACAGGTATATGGTGTGAATTACCGCATGATCACTGACGGATCTGCCTCAGGCTTTACGGGTGGCGCCGGGTTCAATGGAATTGTGGCAGCATTGTTCGGACAGTTGCACCCGATCTGGTCCATCCCGGCTTCGATCCTGTTTGGCGCACTATTGGTGGGAGCCAATAGCATGCAAAGAGTGGTACAGGTTCCTTCGGCCTTGATCACTGCATTGAATGGATTGGTAGTCGTATTTGTGGTGAGCAGTGAGATCTGGCGGCGAAGACGGCAACGGCGGAGATTGTCCGCTGCCAGTCAGGATGGAGAATCTTCACCGCCTGTCAGGGCTGAAAGAATACCGTCAGCGGAGAAAGTCCAATGATTTCAGATCTTTTTTCGATGACTGTTTTGATTGGCATTCTTGCCTCCGGGATCCGGCTTGCCACTCCCTATTTGTATGCTGCCATTGGCGAAACATTTGGGCAACGCAGCGGTGTGCTCAATCTGGGTGTTGAAGGACAGATGCTCCTGGGTGCATTTGCCGCCTTCTACATCGCATTCACCACGGGGAACCTATGGCTGGGTGTTCTAACTGCCATGCTGGTTGGCGCATTCATGGGACTCGCGATGGCATATGTGACCGTCAACCTGCAAGCTCAGCAGGGTATCAGCGGGATTGGCTTTTACCTCTTTGGTTTGGGGATGAGCGATCTGCTCTTCCAGAAATTAATGGGAACGGTCGAGACGGTTCAGGGCTTCCCGAAAATCTACATCCCAGTTTTGAGCGATATCCCGGGCCTTGGCAAGATTTTCTTCAACCATAACATTCTGGTCTATGGCGCGTACCTGCTGGTGCCTATCGCATGGTTCATTTTGAACAAGACGACTCTTGGGTTGAAGATCCGTTCGGTGGGCGAGAACCCGGATGCTGCCGATTCGCTTGGAGTAAATGTCGCGCGCATCCGTTATTTCACTATCATCCTCGGTGGGACCCTTTCCGGCCTGGCAGGGGCATCGCTTTCGATCGCGTTGTTGAACGTCTTCCAGCAGAACATGACCAGCGGACAGGGTTTTATCGCAGTAGCACTGGTGTATTTTGGCGCATGGCGTCCGGTAGGAGTATTAGGCGGTGCGTTGCTGTTCAGCATGATCAATTCACTGCAGTTGTGGATCCAGGTGAAGAACATTCCGATCCCCTCCGAAATCGCAGTGATGATGCCGTATGTGCTCACAATTTTAGTGTTGGTGGCTACCGTATCCAGAGTCCGCGCCCCTTCGGCGCTGACAAAACCTTTTGAAAGGGAAAACTGACCATGAGGAGGTACAACTGCCAATTGCGTGAAAATGAATATCGAAACAGAAGCAACCATCCCGTAGAAAGAATCGTATCCATCCAATAAGGAGAAGAAGATGAAAAAGCTTGCATGGTTCTTGACTCTCGTTATCGCACTTTCGCTAGTGTTGAGTGCTTGTGGTGGCGCACCTGCCACGACGGCGCCTGCTGCCAAATTCCGCGTTGCTGTTATTTTGCCAAGCGCGAAGAATGACATGGCTTTCAGCCAGAGTATGTTTGATGCCTTGACTGCCATTCAGAAGGACATGGGCGCTGATAAGTTCGAATTTGTATTCTCGGAAGGCATGTTTGTAGTGGATGATGCCGCGGCAGCTATCCGTGATTATGCAACCAAAGGTTACAACCTGGTGATCGCACACGGTTCGCAGTACGGATCGTCCCTGCAGGAGATTGCACCTGACTTCCCGAAGACCAGCTTTGCCTGGGGCACAACCGTGGACACCTTTGGTCAGCCGAATATCTTTGCCTATGAAGCGGCTTCTCAGGAAGGCGGTTATGTAAATGGCGTACTTGCAGCCGCCCTTTCCAAGAGCAAGGTCATAGGCATTGTCGCTCCAATTGAAACTGGTGATGCGAAACTCTATGTGGAAGGTTTCAAGCAGGGTGTTGCCGCGACCGACTCCACTGTTACGGTTAATGTGAACTACATTGGCTCTTTCTCAGATGTAGCCCTTGCTGCCGAAGCTGCCACGACCCATATCTCCAACGGTGCTGATGTTTTAACCGGCACTGCGCAGATGGTCGTTGGTGCAATTGGTAAAGCCAAAGAAAATAATGTTCTGTGGTTCGCAAGTGATGCCAATCAGTCATCTTTGGCCCCCTCCATTGTAGTTGACAGCCAGGTCTATCACTGGGAAGTTATCCTTAAGGAGATGATTGGCCTCATTCAGTCAGGTACATTAGGTGGAAAATCCTTCGCCATCAACCTCAAAAATGGCGGCGAAGTGATTGAGTTCAACCCAGACTATAAGCTGCCGGCGGATGCCAAGGCACTGGGTGATAAAGCCATTCAAGGGATCATTGACGGAAGCATCAAGATCACGGTCCAGTAACTAGATAGGAATATCCTGAGTGACAGTCACCTTGGCGAAGCACCCCGAAGCATCGCAAGTGTGCAGGGTGACTGTCACTCTCTCGCAGGATGAAGCCATGACCGAATCGAACATACTTCCCTCTGGTAAACCACGTATCGACAGCCTTGAACTGCGCGGCATCACCAAGAGATTCCCTGGCGTGCTTGCCAATGACCATGTGGATTTTGATGTAAAGTCTGGCGAAGTACACGCGTTGCTGGGTGAAAATGGCGCGGGAAAAAGCACGTTGATGAAGATCCTGTATGGCATGTATCGTCCAGATGAAGGCGAGATTTTGCTCAACGGCAAACCGGTTAGCATTTCATCGCCGAATGATTCGATCAACCTGGGCATTGGCATGATCCATCAACACTTCATGCTTGTGCAGACATTGACTGTTGCCGAGAATGTCGCGCTTGGGCTGCCTTCTTCGCGTGGCACGCTGACCGATCTTGACCTTGTCTCAAGACGTATCCTTGAGTTAGCCGACATCTATAGCTTGAAGATCGACCCCTCAGCTTACATCTGGCAGCTTTCCGTAGGGCAGCAGCAACGCGTTGAAATTATAAAGGCGCTTTATCGCGGCGCTGCATTACTTATTCTCGACGAGCCGACCGCTGTCCTCACTCCGCAGGAAGTGGATGAATTATTCGACATCATGCATCAGATGGTGAAGGATGGACACGCTCTGATTTTCATTTCTCATAAACTTCACGAGGTGGTTGAGATCAGCAATCGTGTCACTGTATTACGCGATGGTCGCAAGATCGGCACGCGTCCAACCTCGGAAACAACCAAACAGGACCTTGCCAACTGGATGGTCGGGCGTGAAGTAGGCTTTGCTCCTGACCGCGGTAAAGTTCAGATTGGGGAAGTCCGCCTGCAACTCGATCAGGTCGCCTGCGGCAGTGACCGCGGCACGCCCGGCCTGCGCGGCGTCAGCCTTGAAGTGCGGGCTGGAGAAATACTCGGAATCGCGGGCGTATCCGGAAACGGTCAGCGCGAACTGGCGGAAACGATCACCGGCTTGCGGAAAGTCACGGGTGGAAAAGTATTTCTCGAAGGCAGGGATATCGCTGGGCTGGCTCCGGGTGAGATCACGGACCGGATGCTTTCCTACATTCCCGAAGAACGGATGCGCGATGGTATGATCAGTGAATTCACAATCGCCGAAAATATGATCCTGCGCGAGCATCATAAAATGCCATACTCGCGTTATGGCTTTCTCAACCTGCGCGATAT
>JBGPNQ010000280.1:0-7224 GCA_041487615.1 Anaerolineae bacterium | reverse complement strand
CTAATTCCCTAATCTTTTTCGCCATTTCATAGATCAGCACAATGAGCTCTTCACCCGATAACTCCTCTATTTTCAGCTTCGCCATCTCTGGTATCATGCTCGTTACAACACTCTTTTCCATCTAAAGTCGTGAACTGTTACGATTATTATAACTCGCATTATCAATGCCTTGTTCCAACGCCAATAAAACCACCCACAGTAGATCCCTTCCAGCCGCTCTACCCGTAAGCGATTTGTATAAAAATGAGCGGCGATGGATTTCATAAAAAATATGTACGCCTCATCGCTGCATATTTGAGGAAGTCTTAATTAATCTAGATAGCTCTCTTCAAGAATCTTAGGGCTCTTACATAGAAAAGCATTAGCTTTTGTATATTTTAGTGAGCTCTAATATATCTAGAGAAAGAATTGAATTTAAGACTAATTAATCCAGAATCTACGATAGGTATTGACCATGCGTCGAAGTTTGTTACCTCTATTTCTAGCAAGTCTTGGTTTTATCCTGATAGCTTTAGTTATCAACATGCCGCTGTTTGAATGGCAAATCAGTGATACTGTTACAAATTTGCCGCGCGAAGTTCAGTTCAAACCTTCTCCTTGGATAACCAAATTTGGAGAATCACTAACTGACGACTCGTATATCGAAGTTTATATTCCAAATGAAAAAATACCTTGCCGACCTGAACGTTTGTCTTCTACCGTAAGACGTTCACGAATCGATGAAGTATTAGAGGAAATAGCATTAAACATCAACAAAAATATCATTCCCTGGCTTTCTGATCGGAGTGCCTTTGGATTTCTTCTATTTCTCTGTGGCATGTATATCTGGTGGTTCACAATTCGATATAAGCGCCCAGCTTACGAAGCCATCATTTCTACTGTAGTTGCCTTTATGTTTCTCGGCGTATTAATAAATGTTTGGAGGTTATTTTTTCATAAAATAGGCTCTCCTCTTTGCTTAGGACTACAAGGAACGATAACACTTAGTGCCGCATTGTCAAAAATACATTATGAAACGTTGATCGTTTTTCTCGGAGGTATATTGCTGGAATTAGGAGCACTTGGTGTAATGGTTCGAGCGATAATCAAGGCTATAAGTGAAAGTAAGGTGTCGACATATTGATCGAAACCCTGCATTCAATCGTTCAGCAATAGTTAACAATATGACAGAACGCGCACGAAATTCGGTGTCTTAGGCATACTTCTTTTGTAGGAGTTTGATATCAGGCCTCACGTTAGAAGTACTATCATGGAACAATTGAATAATCTAAGGAAGACGATGCATTATTTCTTGACATCGAAGAATTAGCTTTGCTTCAAGAGATCGTCATATTGACGATCCGGCGGAGCGCGGGAAAGGCTGGGAGTGCCGATGCCCGGCCTTTTTTATTCGGATAGAGAAAATGGTCAGATTCGCCTTATATTAACCGCTTTTTCTCCGGAAGCCAGCAACTCCTGCTGGCTTTTCTTTTTAAGGTAAGAATCACAGGGAGTCTGTATACTGTATATTGCATGTTATTGCAAAAAGTTGCAATAAGAGTCAATATGTCCTGCGCTTCAGAATATGCCCCCCAGCTCCGCTCACGCGGATTCAGAATGACGTCCCAACGGATGGCGATATTACATGTGCTTCGCCATGCTGGAACGCATCTTGCCCCCGGTGAGATCTACAAATTGGCGAGGCAGGAATTCCCGCGCATTACCGAACCAACCGTCTACCGTACTCTGGAATTTCTCGCCGAAAACGGATTGGCGCGCCCATCCCATACCGGCAATGGACATTTCACCTATCAGATCGCCGGGGAGGACCATCATCACGTGGTCTGCCGCGTCTGTGGAAGCGAAATCGAAGTGGAACATCAGTTACTCGAAAATCTCTATCGCACTTTGGAATCAACCAGTGGCTACGTGCGTATTGATAGTCATATGACCTTTTTTGGCGTATGTCCGGAGTGCCAGAAGAGCTATTCCTCATAAGGAGGTTTCCATGTCCTATTCTCCTCAAGCCATGCATATTCCCGACGGCTTTCTCAGTATTGTCATATCTGTGATTTGCTGGCTGATTACTGCGGCGACCCTTGCAGTGGCAGTCGCGCGTACGAATAAAAGCTTGGGCGAACGCCAGGTGCCTTTGATGGGAGTGATGGCAGCGTTCATTTTTGCCGCACAGATGATCAACTTCCCTGTTGCGGGCGGGACTTCAGGTCACCTGCTGGGTGGTGCGCTGGCGGCCATCACGTTGGGTCCATGGGCCGGGATGCTTGTGATGACCGCGGTCATTGCGGTCCAGGGATTGCTCTTTCAGGATGGTGGATTGCTGGTGATGGGCGCAAACATCCTCAACATGGGTTTACTGACTTGCGCCGTGGGGTATGGCTTGTATCGCTCCGTGCTCGGCAAGAGTCAGGGCGCAAAACTTGCCGTAGCCGGTTTGGCAGCCTGGCTTTCGGTCATGACCGGCGCGCTGGCCACCTCCTTGCAATTATGGTTGAGCGGCACGGCCCGCCTCAATATTGTGGTGCCGTCCATGTTGGGCGTCCATGCGTTGATCGGAGCGGGTGAGGCGCTGATCACCGTTGCCGCGCTGACGTTCATCTTCCGCACGCGCCCCGATTTACTAGGCGAATCGTCCGACTCAGCGCGAGGCAGCCGGGGCTGGATCGTGGCCGGTGTGTTGATCGCGTTGATCGTGGTCCTGCTGTCGCCGCTCGCTTCGACGGACCCCGACGGGCTGAATCGCGTTGCCATGAACCTGGGTTTCATCCATACCGCGCAAACAGGGGCCGGTCCATTGGCAGGTTATAAAGTTCCATTCCTGGTAAGTGTCTCTGCCGGAAAGATCCTCGCCGGCACAATTGGGATCCTGGCTGTCCTGTTCTTTGCCTTAATCACCGGTCGCACCCTGCAAAAGAAATCACAAATCGTCAATCAAAATTCGTCAATCGTCAATCGTAAATCGTAAACTTGTACTGAGCGAAGGTATCGAAGTATCGTCATGCATTCCGACGCGTTTGATCGTTATCATCACGGGCACAGCGTTATCCACGATCTTGATCCGCGCATTAAGGTCGTGGTCACAGTGGCGTATATACTATCGAACGCTCTCTTGCCTGATGGAGCATGGATCGCCTTTATCCTTGCTTATGCATTTCTGTTGGCCGCAAACCTGCTCTCGGGGCTGGGCGTCGGCTTTACGTTTCGCCGTTCCTTCGTCGCGCTGCCGTTTGCGCTGATCGCGATCACCGTGTTGTTTTCCATCCCCGGAACGCCGGTCGCCCAATTAAAATTCCTGTTGTGGAATATCGTCCTTACAGATGCAGGCGTATTGCGTTTTGTGAGCATTGTGATCCGCTCGTGGTTGTCGGTGCAGATGGCGATCCTCCTGGTTTCTGCAACCGAATTTCCCAAGATCATCCATGCATTGAATCATCTGCGCATCCCAACCATCATTACAGTCATCATCTCATTTCTCTATCGTTACCTCTTTGTGCTCGCCGATGAAGTGCTGCGGATGCTCCGGGCGAGACAATCCCGTTCGGCGGCCGCGGCAGGCATCCGGTCCGGTGGGAGCGTTGTATGGAGGGCACAGACCGCCGGGCACATGGCAGGTCAATTATTCCTGCGCAGTTACGAACGCAGTGACCGCATCTACAATGCAATGCTCGCGCGCGGTTACAAGGGCGAGCTGATGACGATCCATCCACATCATTATCATAGAAGCGATTTGTTGATCGGCGCACTTTCCATCCTCCTCCTTATCCTTATGCAAATTGCGGGACGGCTCTAATGGCAGACATCCAAAATACCAGCGTTGTGAAAATCAACGACTTGCATTTTTCCTATCCGGACGGACACATTGCTTTGCGCGGCGTCTCCCTGAAATTGTGTCCGGGCGATAAGGTCGCGTTGGTCGGACCCAACGGTGCCGGCAAATCCACTTTGATGCTTCACCTGAACGGGATCTTAAGTGACCGCGCCGACATCGAAGTGGGAGGCGTTCGCCTCACGCGCGACAATCTGCCCCTCATCCGTGCAATGGTGGGACTTGTGTTCCAAAACCCCGATGACCAACTCTTCTCCCCGACGGTGTTCGAGGATGTGGCCTTTGGTCCGCTGCATATGGGACTCCCCGAAGCGGAAGTGGTCGCCCGTGTGGACTCTGCCCTTGAAGCAGTGCGGATGTCGGGATATCGTGATCGTTTATGCCATCACTTGAGTGTAGGTGAAAAGAAACGCATCGCCATTGCGACGGTGCTTTCGATGCATCCAAAAATTCTGATCCTTGATGAACCCTCCGCAGGACTCGATCCTCGTGCGCGGCGCACATTGATCAACCTGCTGCGCGAACTTCCGATCACCATGCTGGTCTCCACGCATGATATGAGACTGGTGGAGGAGTTATTTCCGCGTACGATTGTCATGGACGATGGTTACATCGTCGCCGATGGAAAAACAAGGGATATCCTTGAAGATGAAAAGCTCCTGACCGAGCATGGGTTGGAAAAGCCGTAAAACAAGGTCCGCTTCTAATGAGGCGGATTTTTTTATTGCGTTATTCCCGCTTCAATTCGGACATAATGGGTCTGTAACCCATCCGTGACATATGTCGTCTTGCTTGTGCTAAGTATCACAAATATAATTACCGTGCAAGGGTGGATGCTTGCATTGTAGCCGGCGCTACGCACATAATTTGGGAGGAAAGACATCTCCCGGGGAGACTCTTATGTTTTTCAAAGATCGAAAATCTGGCATGATACGAGTGCTACTGCTCGTCACTTTGTTGGCTGGGATGGTAGGAATGATGCCTGCTCCAGCAGTGGCGGCAGCATACACGATTGCTGATACAGGTCCCTCGAAACAGTCTAGTGCTGTTTCCATCGAAGGTGCCTTATCCCGATATGGGAGCGGGAAAATTGAAGATATGCACGGATCCGTTTTATCGCCTACGAATAGTGCATCACCCTTTTTTGAACCTTATATCACTCTGCCGGTAGGTGCAGGCTATGCTGTTGGTGTAGGTGACTTTAACACGGATGGACTCCAGGATGTCGCGATGACAACCTCCACTCAGTTAATGGTATTTCTGCAAACCGGCGATGGAAGCTTGGCAAGCCCTGTGGCTCATAATGCGGGTTCAAGCCCCGAGGCACTTGCTGTAGGAGATGTCAACAATGACGCGAGATCTGACATTGTCGTAGCGAATTACACCAGCAATACGATCAGCCTTTTCCTCCAGCAGTCCGATGGATCATTTGCGTCGCGAGTAGTTTACTCTACAAATAGTGGTCCGGATGGCGTGGCAATCGGTGATGTAAACAGCGATGGGCTGGCTGATATTGCAGTCTCTCATTGGTCAGCAACCAATATTGGTGTGTTTACGCAAGCATCTGGTGGGACACTAAACGCGATGGTGACGTACGCTTCTCCTCAGGCAGGCAGAGATGATATTGCGATCACTGATGTTAATAACGATGGAAAAAACGACATTATCAAAATGAATGGTCAGGGGTTAAACCCCAATCTGTCAGTATACCTACAAAATGGAAACCGTTCACTATTGCCTGCTATATCGTATTCGGTCACAAATTGCACATCCTCCTGTTTGAGCCGGGGCCTAGGTGTGGGGGATGTCACAGGTGATGGTCGTACCGATCTTGTTGTGAGTTATGGTGGTAATCGTCCAAATTCAAAGATTGCGGTGTTCGCTCAGGCACAAGATGGGAGCTTGCAGTCACCTGTCGCATATGATTCATATGATATTCCAGGACCTGTTGAAGTAGCGGATATTAGTAGTGATGGACTTGCGGATGTTATCGTTGCGCATAACTCCTGGCAGGCACTAAGCTTTTTTCCACAACAGAACAATGGAACGTTGGGAGCCTATTCTCTCTACCCAGTGCCCTATGGGAATTACACTCCTCAAGGACTGGCCGTTGGGGATATTAATCACGATACCTTGCCTGATTTAGTAATAGCGGATGGCAGCAATGGATTGGTACTTCTATATCAAAGATTGACGCCGCCTAATACGCCAACTCCTACTTCCACACTTTTACCTACTCCGATCCCGACCCAAACACTCACCCCAACAATAACGCTCACTCCCGTCATGTTTACCATCTCAGGGAATACAGGTGTCGGACTGACCTCGTTATATTTATCGTCCGGAGCCAACAGCACCTCCGATGAAAACGGTAATTATTCTTTTACTGTCCCAATGGGTTGGTCAGGCCAGGTTTATCTGAACAAGCCAGATTATCGATTTACGCCTGCTTATCGTACGTACTATAACATCCAAAGTGATCAGCAGAATCAGGATTTTTTGGCAGAGCGCGTTTACACGGTTTCAGGACATGCCGGAATTTCGGGAGCTGTTCTGAATTATGTAGAGAACGGAGTTCTCCAAACCATTTTTACATACGGGAGTGGATATTATTCATTCCAGGTTCCTGAACACTGGTCAGGAACGGTCACACCATCGAAGACCGATTACGCTTTCGCGCCTGCATTCAAAACATATTCTGATATTCATGCAGACCAAACAATACAGGACTACACCGCGACACAAATTGTGATGAACATCTCTGGCAATGTCCGCCATGCAGGCGTGACGTTAAGCTATATCGATGAAGGAGTTCTTAAGACCGCTACATCCGGAAGCAACGGAAATTACTCTATTAAGGTCAACGCTGGCTGGTCAGGAACAATAACACCTTCCAAACCTGGCGTTATTTTTGATCCTGTCAGCAAGAACTATACAAATGTTCAAAACGATATCATACCTCAAAATTATAAGGCCTCCATTCCCGTGACCACTCTCGCGGATAGCGGCGTCGGTTCATTACGGCAGGCAATCATCAGCGCAACACACGGTGACATAATTACATTTCATCCAGATCTTGCTGGCCAGACGATTACACTCCTATCACCCCTGAACGTGGATAAGGGTCTAACGATCGACGGCATCGGGCTGTCCCCACGCGTGGAGATTAGTGGCAATGGAACCGTCAAAATATTTGGCGTCGATCCCAGGTTTGATCCCGAAGGGACACGCGACGTTAAGTTTCAATCATTGATATTGAAAAACGGCTATGGTGCCATGGAAATCGGTGGAGGAAATATCTTCATTGAAGATGTAAAGTTTATCAATAATGCAGCCTATGATGGTGGGGCGATCTCTTCCTGCTGCTACAACACAAACATAACGATCACTCGTAGCGAATT
>JBGPNQ010000279.1:0-7274 GCA_041487615.1 Anaerolineae bacterium | reverse complement strand
TGTCTATCGAACTATCAAGGGAGAATAACACCCCTTCAGAGGTTTGCTCTGCGGGCTGCTCCGATTCGATTGAATGAACATTTACCAGCAATATTCTCCAAGCCTTCGACAAACCCTGCCGCTCAAGCTGAATAACATCCTCTTCACGTTCAACATCAAAGATGGTTTCGATCTTTCCCGTTAGATCTGGAATTTTCGTCTGCACGCGTTCGCCATTTTCAAGCTGGAAGATTTTTAGAATCACAGCGTCACCATAATCATAATCCGGACGATCCGTTCGGCTGCCTATGGGTAACACCGTATTCGGACGCACGAGCAGAGGCACGCTCATGAAATCATAGATCTCATGCATCCAGCGCGGTCCCTGCACTTGGCTGCCGTTCAACAAATTTGTCCATACCCCGGCGGGGACATAATAATGTACACTGCCGTCACGGGCAAAGACCGGTGCAACCAGCAGCGAATCGCCCAGCATATATTGCAAATCGAGATAATCACAAGCTGGATCGTTGGGAAATTCCAGAATCATCCCCCGCAGCATGGGCGTTCCTTTTTCATGTGACTGGATTGCAGTTTGAAATAGATACGGCATCAGGCTGCACTTCAGCTTCGTGAATTTCCGTAGCACATCCACGGATTCCTCATCATACGCCCAGGGTACGCGATAGGACGAACTTCCGTGCAGACGACTGTGTGAGGAAAGCAGTCCAAAGGCTGCCCAACGCTTATACACATCCGCATCCGCGGTCTGTTCGAAACCACCAATATCATGACTCCAAAAGCCGAAGCCGGATAGACCCAGGGAGAGTCCGCCGCGCAGGCTCTCTGCCATGGACTCAAATGTCGCAGTGGAATCACCGCCCCAATGCACGGGGAATTGTTGTCCACCAACCGTAGCCGATCTTGCAAAGACTATGGCATCATTTTCTCCACGGACTTCGAGCAAAAGGTCGAAGACTGTTTTATTGTACAAATATGTGAAGAAGTTATGCATCCTGAATGGATCGGAGCCATCAAAATACCGGACATCGGTTGGAATGCGCTCACCAAAATCTGTCTTGAAGGTATCCACACCCATTTCCAACAAAGCCTTAAGTTTCGACTGGAACCATTTGCATGCCGCTGGATTGGTGAAGTCTACGATTCCCATGCCTGCCTGCCACTGATCCGTTTGCCAAACGGTGCCATCCGATTTTTTGAGCAAATAACCTGAGTTCACCGCCTCTTCAAAAAGCTTTGACCTTTGGGCAATATATGGGTTGATCCATACACAAATATGCAGACCATACTGCTTTAGCCGTTTTAGCATTCCTTCCGGGTCGGGAAAGCAGCGTTCATCCCAGGTGAAATCGCACCAATGAAACTCCTTCATCCAGAAACAATCAAAGTGGAAGACGTGCAATGGAATGTCGTACTCAGCCATTTTGCGAATGAAGCCTGTGACGGTTTGCTCATCATAGTCCGTGGTAAAGGAGGTGGAAAGCCAGAGTCCAAAGGACCAGGCTGGCGGCAACGCCGGTTTGCCTGTCAGCGCGGTATAGCGTTCGAGCACTTCTTTCGGGGTCGGTCCATAGATGATGAAGTATTCCAGATCTTCCCCCGGCACGCTAAACTGCACCCTCTCCACCTTCTCGGACGCTACTTCGAACGAGACTCTTTCCGGGTGGTTGACCAACACACCATAGCCCCGGTTTGTCAAATAAAAGGGAATGTTCTTGTATGCCTGTTCGCTACTGGTCCCACCGTCTTCATTCCAAATATCCACGACCTGGCCGTTCTTCACAAAAGCCGAGAAGCGTTCCCCCAGTCCGTATACGCACTCCCCCACGCCGAGATTCAATTGCTCATGGATGAAGCGACCTTGAGGCGTATCCACGTAGCCCATAGCGCGCCCGACACTTGACGTAAGGACATGTTCGCCAGCGCCATATTCCACTCGCCAATTTTCGCCCTTGTGTACTCGCACGGATAACTGTCCGCTGGTGAGAGTGGACTCTTGTTCGCTATCTTTAATAGCGATGCTGACTTCGCCCGCATTGTGCAAAACAAATTCTGGGCGATGAGGTCTACTTTCTTTATGATGGGAAATCTGCACGCGGATCACATTTTCCATCGGCGATGAGAAACGGATGTTGAGTACCGGCAAACCGAGCGTATCCCCGCGTGAATTTAGTCTTTTTGTTGGCGCGTAAACATTCATTGCATCCGATTCGATTTCAACTTCATGCACCTGCGCCGCGTAATGTGGCTCGAAACCCGGTTGCATTTGCCAATAGCCGTCAGTGAATTTCATAGCAGGTTTCCTGATGACTTCTCACTTGAGTAACCCAAAGGATGGAGAAAGAACGTTACAAGGATATTGTACTTGCTCATTTTTCGAGTAGTGTGCTTAACGGATGCTAAGCGATTTCTGTATGTTCTCCGGCAAAGAATCCATTCTGTCAAACACATCCCAAATCTCAATATGATTGATTGATTCACCCGGAGGCAGCATGGTGAGTGGCGCGAGGCTCTCGAGCTCCACGAATTGATCATTGCAATACATTTCCGCATTGCAGTTATTGTCCGGGTGAGGCAACTTTGTGTGAACATCGAACGTCTTGCGGAATAAAACACCGTCCATCCAGTACGCCGTCCAGCCATGTGTATTGAAGTAACCGATCTTGAACGGCGGCAATAGCGGATCGGCCTTGAATGACACAAAGCTGTCATCCAGGTTCAGCCGTGGGTCGTGGATTCGCGCATAAGGCCAGAGCGAAAACTGACGATTGTGCAACAACCCGGCAGCATCTGCATTTCCTTCAGGTAGTGGCAGGATTATGGTACCGCCGAGACGAAACTGTGTGATTGCCCAGGGAGCCAGTTCGACGGCCCACATGCCATCATTGAAAAGAGTATGGGTTAATGTTAACGAGGCGCTATCGCTGGCAAGATTAATTTCGATGCGTTTACGAATGCCGGTGCCGGGTTCCATAGTTGTATCAAGGATCACGCCGTCAGGCAATTTCGTGACTTTCACCTCTCCATCGGGAATATATGTGCGCGGCATCAGTTCTGGAGCATGCCATAGACGATGCCCGCCATGAAAGTAAAATTCGCCATACGGTGTTGCGATGGGCGACAAATCAGCGAGCTCCACCAGCAAGTTCGATTTACCCGTCGGCGTTATTCCACTAATTCGCAAGGCATCGGTCCTATATTCGATCTGCAAGAAATTGTTTTTCAAAATTCGTTTTTCCATGATCACCTCAGCGATTTCAAAAAGTGCCTCTTGCTGAACAGCAACAAGAGGCACTTCGTCACCTAATCAAGAACTACAATCCTCTGTTCAAGTGGTAATACAGATCGTTCCAGCGCAGTTTTTCCTTGAATTCATCGACGCGGGTATTCTCGTCAATCAACAGGAATTCAACGCCAGCCATCTCAGCAAAGTCGTGCAGATGCTGGGCAGTGACCGAGTAACTGAAGCTGGTGTGATGCGCGCCGCCTGCATAGATCCATGCGGCCGCGGCAACTTTGAGATTCGGACGCGGCAGCCACAACGCGCGTGCCACCGGCAGCTTGGGAAGCGGCTCATCGGTCGGAACCACATCCACAACGTTGGCAACGATTCGGAAGCGCTGGCCCATATCCATGATGGACGCGCCGACAGCAGGACCAAGATTGGCGTCGAAGATGAGGCGAAGGGGATCTGCCTTGCCGCCAATTGAGAGCGGGAGAATGTCGAGTTTGGGTCTACTGGAAGCGATGGATTCACAGATCTCAAGCATGTGTGCGCCGAGGACTTTGTCACCACTGGCACTGAAGTGATAGGTGTAATCTTCCATGAAGCTGACGCCACCCTTCAACCCTTCACTCATCACCTTCATGGCGCGCACGAGGGCTGAGGTCTTCCAGTCGCCTTCTGCACCGAAGCCATAGCCATCGCGCATAAGACGTTGAACGGCCAGGCCGGGCAACTGCGCCAGTCCGTGCAGGTCTTCAAACGTGGTTGTGAAGGCTTTGAAGTTGCCCGCACTGAGGAAGTTGCGCATGCCCACTTCGATGCGCGCACCATCCAGGAGGGATGCATATTTATTACCATTTGGTTGAAGTGCGGGAGCCACATCATATTCATCGAGATAGGCATGTGCCATGTTCTTGATATCAGCATCGGATGCATCATTAACAGCCTTGACCAGATCGCCGACGCCATAACCGTAAACATCATAGCCGAGTCGAATCTGTGCTTCGACCTTGTCGCCCTCGGTGACTGCGACATCGCGCATGTTATCGCCAAAGCGAGCGATTCTTGCACCCTGCCAGTCTGCCCATGCACACGCGGCACGGATCCACGTACCGATCTCGATCTGGACAGCCTCATCGCCCCAGTGACCCACCACTACCTTTCGATTGAGACGCAGGCGGCTACCGATGAAACCATATTCGCGATCGCCATGTGCTGCTTGATTCAGGTTCATGAAATCCATGTCAATGGTGGACCAGGGGATTTCACGGTTGTACTGGGTATGCAGGTGTAGGAAAGGTTTCTTCAACAATGTAAGACCCGCGATCCACATTTTGGCAGGAGAGAACGTGTGCATCCACGTGATAAGACCAATACAGTTCTTAATAGAGTTGGCTTCCAAACATAACTCGCGGATCACTTCGGGTGTCGTCAACACCGGCTTGAACACCACCTTCACAGGCACATGTGCGGAGGCGCCCAAAGCCACCGCGATCTCTTTCGAGTGCTCGGCAACTTTCTCCAATGTTTTCGGTCCGTACAAATGCTGACTTCCCGTTACAAACCAGACCTCATATCCGCTTAGATCGATCATGATGATGTCTCCTTTTTACAACTTTTTTGTTTGACCATAATAGGCATTTGCGCCATGTTTTCTTAGATAGTGCTTATCCAACAATTCTTGTTGCATGGGCGGAATGCCCGGTTCAAGCATCATGGTATGGAAGTTCATGAACGCGACCTCCTCCAGCACTACAGCATTGTGGACGGCATCCATGGGATCGGTACCCCATGTAAATGGTCCATGGCTATAAACAAGAACCGCGGGAATAGCGTCTGGGTCCTTCCCCTGGAAGGTTTCCTTGATTACCAACCCCGTTTCCTTTTCGTATTCACTTTCGATCTCGCCTTTTGTCATTTTTCGCGTGCAGGGGATCTCGCCATAAAAATAATCACCTTGCGTTGTGCCGAGCGCCATGATGCCGCGACCTGCCTGTGCAAAGGCTGTTGCCCAACGGCTGTGAGTGTGTACGATTCCGCCGATGTTGGGAAACGCTTTATAGAGTTCAATATGCGTCGCTGTGTCGGAGGAGGGTTTTAATTTCCCTTCCAGGACCCGAGCCGTTTCCAATTCGACAACTACCATATCATCGGCTTTCATTGCCTCGTAAGAAACGCCGGAGGGTTTTATGACGAGAAGACCTTTCTCCCTTTGGATGCCCGACACATTTCCCCAGGTGAAGGTGATGAGACCATGTTTGGGGAGTAGCAGATTTGCTCGAAATACTTTTTCCTTCAACCGTTTTAGCATGGTTCTTACCTCAGCCCATCCACGGCCGCTCTTTCGATGACAAGTCCCTTTTTGTAGCGCTCCATGAACGCCATAAAGCCAGTGACATCCTCCTGGTCGGGAGCTATCGTCGTGCCATTTTCCCCTGCAAAGACCTTGTCCGAGAGATAGGCTTCGAGGGGTTCATTCTCTGCCTTATGAAGCATAAAGGAGGCGAGCAACGCGATCCCCCATGCGCCGCCCTCGCCTGCGGTCTCCATCACGGAAACGGGGACATTCATCGCCGCCGCCATGATCTTTTGACCCACTTCCTTTGTTTTGAAGAAGCCACCATGACCGAGGACCTGGTCGATCTTCACATGCTCCTGTTCAAAGAGGATATCCAATCCGATCTTCAAAGCGCCCAGCGCCGAGAACAGATGCACACGCATGAAGTTCGAAAGTGTGAAACGGCTTTCAGGTGTACGGACAAACAGCGGGCGTCCCTCTTCAAGATGCGTGATGTGTTCGCCAGAGACATAATTGTAGGCAAGCAGTCCGCCGCCATCCGCATCGCCCGTGAGCGCCTTTTGATATAGCGTCTCATATAGTCTGGACTCGCTCATCTCTACTCCAAGAGTACGCGTGAAGTCCTGGAAGATATCAACCCAAGCATTGAGATCGGATGTGCAGTTGTTACTGTGGACCATGGCGACGGGCCTGCCTGCGGGCGTTGTCACCATGTCGATCTCGGGATATAGCTTCGACAGAGCCTTTTCCAAAACGATCATGGCAAAGACGGATGTCCCAGCGGAGACATTGCCGGTCCGCTCTGCGACGCTGTTGGTCGCGACCATACCCGTGCCTGCATCGCCCTCGGGCGGACAGAGCGGGACACCCGCGTGTAGTCCTCCCGTGGGATCAAGCAGCCTCGCCCCTTCTTCGGTAAGAACACCTGCGGCATCACCGGCTACAAGGACCTTGGGCAGGATGTCCTGGAGTTTCCACAAGATTTTCTCCGCTTTGAGCCGTTCGTTGAAGAGCTTAATCCTGCGTTCATCGTAGTCGTTGGTCTTGCTATCGATGGGGAACATGCCCGATGCTTCGCCAACGCCCAGCACCTTTTGCCCCGTCAGTTTCCAATGGACATAACCTGCCAGCGTAGTCAGATGGCTGATGTCCTTGACATGCGGTTCCTTGTTCAATATCGCTTGATGGAGATGTGCAATGCTCCAGCGCTGGGGAATGTTGAATTGGAACAATTCAGTGAGTTGCTCTGATGCCTGTCCGGTGATGGTATTTCGCCATGTACGAAACGGGACGAGTAGATTTCCGTCCTTATCAAATGCCATGTAGCCATGCATCATGGCGCTGAAGCCGATGGCACCAACGGTCTTGAGCGGGGTGTTGTATTTCTCAAGAACTTCGTTACTAAGATTCAGATAGCTTTCCTGCAAGCCCGTCCAAACATCTTCGAGATTGTATGTCCAGACGCCGTTTTCATGTCGGTTCTCCCACTCATGGCTTCCCGATGCGATCGGCATATGATCCTCGCCGATCAGTACGGCCTTGATACGAGTCGAGCCAAACTCGATACCTATCGCATACTTTGCCATAATGCCTCCTAAGGATTTATAACAACTTTGATTCCTTCACGCCGATTGGCCACTTCAAAAGCCTCAACGGCCTGCTCCAGCGGGAAACGATGTGTTACCAGCGAGCGCACATCCACCAGGCCGCTGGAAACCAGATCGATGGCGCGCAGATAAGTATGCTTCA
>JBGPNQ010000278.1:0-7309 GCA_041487615.1 Anaerolineae bacterium | reverse complement strand
TCAACGCTCACGGCACGTCCACCCAGCTAAACGATAAGAGTGAAACTGCTGCCATCAAAACGGTATTTGGCGAACAAGCCTACCAAATCCCAATTTCATCGACGAAATCGATGACAGGACATTTACTGGGTGCATCTGGTGCAGTGGAAGCGGCCTTCAGTATTCTTGCGATCCGTGAAGAGGTCCTGCCTCCCACCATCAATTACCATACACCGGATCCCGAATGTGACCTGGATTATGTTCCCAATCAAGCGCGTAAAGTTTCTCCAAAGCATGTCATGTCCAATTCGTTCGGCTTCGGTGGACATAACGCCACATTGGTGCTAAGTCGTTTTGAATTATAGAAATGCGTTCGGCAGATCAGAGCCTCTTGACGCGCCGAATCAGTAGGAGCCAGCAATGACGTACGCACATATTACCGGTTGGGGTATGTCTGCCCCCGAATCGATTCTGACTAATGACGACCTCTCCAAAATGGTGGAGACCAACGATCAGTGGATTCGTGAACGGACCGGTATCCACCAACGGCATATCGCCAGGGACGACCAATTCCCATCGACGCTTGCTGTCGAGGCTTCGGTGAAAGCGCTGACAATCGCGAATTTGCGCCCAACCGATTTGGACCTGATCATCTGCTCCACGTCATCGCCCGAATATATTTTTCCTGCCACAGCCTGTCTGATTCAAGACCAACTGGGCGCGACCAAGGCGGGAGCCTTCGACCTGCTTGCAGCTTGTTCAGGATTCATCTACGCTCTCAACATGGGAGCCCAGGCCATACGCAGTGGCTCGATCAAAAGCGCTTTAATAATAGGTTCTGAGACCCTTTCACGCTTTGTCAATTGGAAGGATCGCAGTACGTGTATATTGTTCGGCGATGGCGCTGGCGCGTTTGTGCTGCAGGCCAGTGAAGAGCCAGGAGGTGTTCTCTCTGCTGTGATGCACTCGGATGGGTCAGGTGGTGATCTGCTCACGTTGCAGGGTGGCGGAAGTCATTTTCCCGCAAGCGAAATGACGCTCCACGATGGCAAACATTACATCCAGATGGATGGCAATGAGGTCTTTCGCTTTGCTACACGCGTCATGGCCTCTGCAACACAGGAAGTCCTGGATTGCGCCGGACTGAAGCTCGATGACATCCGCTGGATTGTCCCGCATCAGGCAAATATCCGCATTATCCAGGCCGCGGCGCGGGGACTGAAACTGCCGATGGACCGCTTTATTGTAAATCTTCAGAATTATGGCAATACATCCACCGCATCCATTCCGATCGCCATGGTGGAAGCGATTGAAAAGGGACAGATCCAAAGTGGCGACAAACTCGTGATGGTGGGTTTTGGCGCCGGGTTGACCTGGGGGGCACTTGCAGCAGAATGGACCGGCCCAATTCCAAGCAAGGGACATGTCCATCCCGAGCAATATCGAAGGTTTGCGCCATTACGCTCCTTTGTCCGACGCATTCTCCGCCTCATCGAAGGCCTGTTGTATCGTCGCGAACTTTAATGGTCAAGGCTTCTCGAATGTGGTAGGATAAGATTGAAATTCAATAAAGGAGTATTACATGCTTGGACTACCGCGCGGTGCAGAATGGATCGTAATCCTGATTATCGTCCTGCTTCTTTTTGGACCTGGTCGGATTGGAAGAATTGCCGGCGAACTTGGCAAAGGCATCAAAGCCTTTCGGGATGGCCTTTCCAGCCCGGAGGATGAGAAGAATTCCAAAGATTCGAACGAAAATATTGAGCCGAAATAAAATAGAATGCTCTCCCAGGAGAGCATTCTATTGTTAAAGCAGTTTCTCCAGTTC
Organism: Anaerolineae bacterium; assembly: GCA_041487615.1. Classification (GTDB taxonomy): domain Bacteria; phylum Chloroflexota; class Anaerolineae; order Anaerolineales; family Villigracilaceae; genus Defluviilinea. Next base: position 5,502 of record JBGPNQ010000278.1, on the reverse strand, counting down.
TGCAAGCGACGTCACTGGAGTCCTGCAAACAAATCCCTGGCACACGTAAATAGTTGGCAGACCATCTTTGAGTGGGCGATCCATCAACAGTACGGGAGCTTCATTTGAGGGGGGATAAGCAGACGAGGCGAAAATTGCATTCGGCCGGTACGTGGATTGGATGAATCGCAACAAGTCTTGACTCTGACCATTCTGCGCTTCATACAAAGCCGCAACCTGTTTCACATTTCCCAAAGCAAAATCCGCGGCTGACAGCCAGCGCGCGAACGATGTGGGGAAGCGCGTCAATAAATCGGTGACCTGTCCCAATGCTTGTTCAGCAAAGTCACGATATTTTCCTTCGTCGGTAAATGCAGCGAGTTTCAGCAATGCATCGCAAGCCAGTGCATTTCCTGATGGTGTGGCGTTGTCTTGTAGATCCTTGGGACGCAGCAGCAGTACTTCTCCATCTTTTGGTGTATCGAAGAAGCCACCCCTGGAATCGTAAAAAAGCTCAATCATTTCATCTGCAAGCTCTTTGGCAGAGGCGAACCATTGGTTATTAAAGTCTGTTTGATAGAGCTCAAGCAGACCCAAAATAAGTGCCGCATAATCTTCCAGAAAAACCTCGTTCGTTATTTTCTCAGCCCGCCAACTGCGCTTGAGCTTCCCATTGGGCCTCAACGAGTTCAGTAGAAAAGTTGCGTTACGCGTAGCCAATAACCGATATTCATTCTGCAGTTCCATTTTAGGGAAAACTCTCGCTGCCTCAGCAAACGTCGCGAGCATGAGACCATTCCAGGCGGTGAGGATTTTGTCATCGGTAGCGGGGCGGACGCGCGTTGACCTCGCGTCTAAAAGCCTGGCGTGATACTCGGCCAATTTCGCAGGGACAGATTCCAGATCCAGTTGAAAGCGGGCGGCAAGAGACGAATCGTCCAACACGCGTTGCAGAACATTTTTGTCCTCCCAGTTACCTCGTGATGTGATGCCATAAGCTGCTTCGAGAAAATCCGAATCATCCTTCAGCGTTGCCCGAATCTCATCGAGAGTCCAAACGTAGAATTTACCTTCTTCACCTTCCGAGTCTGCGTCCAGGCTGGAGTAGAACCCGCCACCAGGATGCGTCATTTCGCGGGCGATGAAATCGAGTGTCTCTGTGACAATACGTTTGAAAAATGGATCATTCGTGACTTGCCACGCATGCAAATATACGCGCGCCAGTTGGGCGTTGTCGTAGAGCATTTTTTCAAAATGCGGGACGCGCCAAAAATTATCGGTGCTGTAACGGGAGAACCCGCCACCGACCACATCGTACATGCCGCCGCGAGCCATTGCTTTCAACGCGTGAATCGCAGCTTTGAGCTCATTCGCACTCTCCGTTGGGTGCGTGAGAGTTCGCCGTAGTAGGAACTCAATGGACATCGGCTGCGGAAATTTTGGCGCAGAACCCCAGCCGCCATATTCCCAATCATACGAATCAAGGAGGGAGTTCGTGGCCGCGACTAACGATTCGATTGCGGGAGATGTATCGATCTTTAGCTCATGGCTCAATGCTTTTTGTAGATGATGCGAAACCTCGCCGCCGACACGGCTGACTTCGGCCTGTTCCTCTTTCCAGGAGCGTGCAATGCCGGCAATCAAATCCTTGAAGGAAGGCATGTTATATCTGCGCACCGGAGGAAAATATGTGCCTGCATAAAATGGCTCGAGATCAGGTGTGAGAAAAACAGACATTGGCCAACCGCCCGAACCTGTCATCGCAACCGTGGCCTGCATATATATCGCATCGAGATCGGGACGTTCTTCACGGTCCACTTTGATGTTGATAAAATGTGCGTTCATGAATACTGCGGTCTCTTGATCTTCGAAGGACTCATGCGCCATGACATGGCACCAGTGACAGGCAGCGTATCCGATGCTCAGGAAAATGGGCTTATTTTCAGTGCGGGCCTGTTCGAGTGCTTCTTCACCCCACGGTTGCCAATCCACGGGGTTGTGAGCGTGCTGTAAGAGATACGGGGAGGTGGAATTGGAAAGCTTATTCATTCGATTACTATCTGGATGCATATCATTTCATTTACCTTACTGTATCTTGACCATTTCCCATTTGCGGATCGAGTTGACGCGGTATATTTTTGTACAATGTTCAAGTTCAGTCACTAATACACGTTTTTCCACGACTTGACCTGTTTCCAGCAAGAGAGCGCGGAATGTGCCTGCGAGTAATCCACATTCGATGGGTGGCGTGAGGAGTTCTCCGTCAAGCTCAACGACGAGATTGCCAATGGTAAATTCGGTCAATTCACCGCGTTCATTGTAAAGCAACACATCATTGCACTCGGGGAAGTCCGCGCCGGCCGCTTCGTATACATCGCGAACCGTTGTTTTATGAAACAAATAAATGTTGTTTGAGTTGATTGGCTCCTTCGCCAGGCGGACTTGCAATGGAATTTCAGTGGGCTGGTAGTGAAAGGCTTCGAAGTGTGTATTTCCTTCTTTATCAAGTAATAAACGCACTCGTTGTGGTGCAGAAAATCCAGACTGGATGTTTGCGATTTCTTCTTCGATCTTTTCTTTCGAAATCGGAAAATCAAAATAATCCGCTGAATCCAATAATCGTGCGATGTGATTTTCTTTCAGGAAAACGCCATCTCCGGGAGTCCATAGCATGGTTTCAAACAGAGAGAACTCAGGCTGTGACTCTGTCAATACGCGGGCTTTGAGCAAGGCTTCGCCGTACTCATCAGCGCTTGTAGAATCCCAAACGATTCCTCCACCCACCCCGTATTCAGCTTTTTGAGTATTTCGGTCAATCAGCGCCGTGCGGATGGCCACATTGAACTTCGCTTTGCGTTCAGGGGATATATATCCAATGGTTCCGGTGTAAATTTTGCGAGGTGTTGTTTCCAATCGTTCAATGATCTTCATTGTGCCGACTTTGGGCGCGCCAGTGATGGATGCACATGGAAACAATGCGCTGAAGATCTCCGTCAGCGTGGCGCGCGTTTGCCCTGTCACAGTCGATGTCATCTGCCAGAGTGTGGGATACCTTTCTGTATGGAATAACTCGGGTACCCGCACACTGCCAATTTTCGCGATGCGCCCCAGGTCGTTGCGGACCATGTCCACGATCATGACGTTTTCGGCGCGGTTCTTTTCGGAATTTATCAACCACTGTGATTGTTTCTGGTCTTCGAGAGTCGTGCGACCGCGTTGTACGGTTCCTTTCATGGGGCGGCAGGTGATCGTGTCGCCATCGAGTTGAAAAAATAATTCCGGTGAAGCTGAACAAATAACATAACGCCCGGTGTCAATGTATGCCGCCTGGTTATTTTGAGTCCGTGCCAGGTGCACAAAGAAATCCCAGGCATTCGCGTTAAAGTCTGCCAGCAGTCGCATCGTATAATTGACTTGATACGTTCTGCCGTTGGAAATGTATTCCTTGATTTCTTTAATCGCCGAGTTGTATGCCTCACGGTCGATTGTAGGATGCCAATCAAGGATTTCTCTCGCTTGACCGGAGCGGGGAAGGTTAACGACACGCGGCTGAGGGTAGAGTCCAAACCAAAGATGAGGGAGGTCAGTGCTCGGCTTTGAACGATGTGCCGAGTCAAACGCGGGCGTAGATTCGTAACTGAGATACCCCGCCGCGTACAAGCCATCCTGCTCAATTCGCTTTTCGATCTCTCCGAGCGCGGACCGGACGTCATCCAGTTTTTCAGCGGTGATGATCTGTTGCGGATCTGTAAAAAGCAGCCAATTGTTGTTATCTCGTAGAACAGTTTCGTTTATCTTTATTTCGTCCATAGGTAAGCAGGATTCTAAATTATTTCTCCGCCAAATGGGTGATAAGATTCTCGTTTCAGGGGACTATAATCACAAAAATTTGCTGAAGGAGATACGCATGAAATATTTCCGAATCCATATTGCGATTGCAGTGCTTGTATTGTCTTCGCTTGCCTGCCAGGCCATTGCGGGCGGAAAAAACAATGTTCCATCGTCGAACGAGAATGTGACACAGCCCACTAAAGCCACTAATGATAATAGTGATACCGGGAGTTCTGATTCCTCGGTCAAAACAGATTTTCCGATGACCCCTGATGCCTTCAACGTTACGGAAGTCGGCAATGGAAGCCTGGTCTATTACACCAAGCTCTCCGCACAGGACGCGATGAAATTTTACCGCGATGCATACACTGCAAAAGGATATAAAGAGCGTGAATTATTAACGGTTGTGTCTGAGGGAACGTTCAGCATGGTCTTCGACGGGGACCCCAGTGGAAAGGCCGTGGTGATTCAAAGCGTGGATTTGGAGGATGGAAGCCGCACGATTGCAATTCGATTGGAAGATGTATAGCGCATGGCAATTTCACGCAAGCCATTGTCTTCCGGGCAATGGCTTTTTGTTTTATAGTTGCAGGATGAATCCATCTAACTCGTATTTTTCCAGGAATCCGATTCTCCGCTGGCTGCCTGCCTTCCTGATGATGGTGGCAATATTTCTCTTTTCGGCACGTCCCTCCGATAACCTGCCGCCAAGTTTATTTGGACAGATCCTGTTTAAAGGCGGGCATGTGATTGGCTACGGCATGCTGGCCATGGCTTATTGGCGGCTGTTTGATTTCCAGGATAAAAAGCACTGGCTGGTGTGGTTGTTTGCGGTGCTTTATGCAATGACAGATGAGTATCACCAATCGTTTGTGCCAGGTCGTCATTCAACGCTGTTCGATGTGGTGGTTTACGATAATGCAGGCGCTCTTATCTCTTTATGGCTTGTGGGCCAATTCATGAAACAAAAACAACCAGATTCTGAGGGACTGGTTGTCGAACACACGAAGAGATCCTAGCTGATCAAGAAACGCGCCAGCTACTCAAATTCGATCTCGATCTCTTCATCGTCCTTCCAATCTTCCATGCGGTCAATTTCTATATCTCCAAACAAACCTTCCTGATGGGCCTGGATGCGGTATCGTTTGACAAGCTCGAGCATGGCCAGAAACGTGACGACGATCTCCAGCCGGGATGCGCCCGGTTCGAGCAGTGCCTTGAAAGTGGAACGCTCCACTTCGTGCATCATCTTTGTAATCAAATCGATCTTCTCACGAATGGTGACGCGCGGCGCGGCGATCACATCTCCCAGTGGTTTCTTCTCTTTCTCTTTTTGGAAAGCTTCCTCTGCTGCAGAGACCAGTTTCTCAATTGTCAGGCTCGATAGATCAAGCTTGGGCTCAACTTTCGGCGGGGGGGCGATTCGGAGGAAGGTTCGCAGATCCTTTTCCTGTCGTTCATGCATCCAAACGCCGATCTCTTTGTAACGCTTATATAACTTCAGTTGATCTACAAGGGATTGTCCGATATCTTCTTCGCCGGGTTCGCGTGCGGGAGGTCTGGGTAGCAAGGCTTCCGATTTGATCTGAAGTAACTTCGCGGCGATGACCAGAAACGCAGAGATTTCATCAGCATTTATGTGCTCGAGTCCCCTGATATGCGAGAGATATTGGTCTGTGACCGATGCCAGTG
>JBGPNQ010000277.1:0-7321 GCA_041487615.1 Anaerolineae bacterium | reverse complement strand
TGCGCGCCGCCTCTTCGATCGAAAGCTTTTCAGCATCGGCAAATGCGCGTACGTCTCCGCTCTCGATCACCGAGGCGACATTCAAACGGGCCGCGGTTTGCTCCACAACATTCGCGTCGGCGTCGGCATCGGGACGCAGCTTATGGTTGAAGTGCGCCACAATGAGGCGGTATCTTGCCTTGTGCAGAACGCTCATCAGGCAGAGACTATCCGGCCCACCCGAAATACCCGCAACAATGGTCTGTTCGCGGTTCAGCCCGCATTGTTCGCTGAGTACACTCTGAATGTTATCGAGCATGGAATATGAGTTTGTCATTGCGAGCAGAGCGAAGCAATCTCAAGTAACTGTCCAATATGAGATTGCTCCTCGAAGGCTCGCAATGACGGAGCTAAATCTGATATAACTCCACGAGTACTCCCCCCGTGCTTTCAGGGTGAATGAATGCATATTTCTTTCCATCTGCAGCGAGGCGGGCTTCCTCATTGATGAGGCGAATTCCCTTCGATTTTAATTGCACCATCATCCCTTCAATATCATCCACCTCCAGGCAGAGATGATGCATGCCGGGTCCGCGTTTTGCGAGATATTTGGCAATGCCCGAATCGTCAGTTGTCGGTTGTACCAGTTCGACCTCCGAGCCAGGGAGAGGCAGGAAGGCCACCTGGGATTTTTCAGCAGGGACATCCCGCAACTCCTGCAGCTCGATACCCAGTGCATCGCGCCAGAAGGTCAGCGCCTTTTGCATGTCGGCTACCACAACCCCGACATGATTGATCTGTTTTACTGTCGGCATCATTTCTCCATAAAAAGGGACAGCCCTATTTGTGTGGAATCCAGCGGCTGTCACCAAAAATATCCATGTTGATTATAGCCGCTTCTTGATATACAATTCAGGCAGGATGTAACCTCTGCATGATTAATATCCCCATCAACGTACGTCGCGTGGCAGCGATGATCGGTATTCTCGTACTGGTCTTTGTCGTGCTTGAGTTTAATCGCCGGCTCGAGGAATTGAAGATGCTCAATGAGCAAAACGATCTGGTCCACGCACAGGCTACGCAAGCCATCCAGACCCAGGCCGTTTTACAAACTCAAGTCGCGTATGCCGGTTCGAATTCCGCCGTGGAGGAATGGGCGCGCACCGATGGACACTATATTCAGGATGGTGATTTGCCGGTTGTCCCGATTGGACAGCCTGGTGCCCCACCGGTGGAAGCAAGCACACCTTTGCCAGCGCCAACGCCCATGCAAAATTGGGAGGTGTGGTGGAATCTTTTCTTCGGTAGATAAGATCTCATTGCCGGTGGTTGTACAAACAGCAAGTTAAAATACATATAAATGAAAAAATCATCGACTGGCTCATCCACGTTTGGTTGGTTATGGCGGATTTGGGAAGGGTTGGTCGAGCCTTTACAGATCAAGGAAGCGGGGAGGCATCGTCTCGCACGGGCGTTGAACTTAGCATTGATCATTCTGATTGCCTGGGGGATTGTTGCAGAGTTCATAGTTCGATTTGAAAACGAATCTCTACAAAGTGGTGAACTACTTACCATCGTCATGGTAGGCAGTTTTGGGCTGTCTTATTTTCTCAACCGTTCAGGGAAGTTTTATCCCGCTCTCGTTCTGGCTGTTATTACATTATCGGGAGCAACATTCGCGCTCGCACTCATACAGCAATTTGGTAGTGAAAACGATCTCTCGGTCCTTTACTATCTGGTCATCGCAATATTGATGAGCGAATTGTTCTTCTCAATGAGGGGATTCATTCTTGTCATCTTTCTCGTTCTTGCAGGTGCGTTCGGTATCTATCTATTGAACGAAAACTCCACGACCATTTTCCTTTTTCTCCTTATCTTTAGCGCGCTGGTAGGTTTCTCAAGTTACAACAGGCGGCTGGCCGAACGGGAACGCCTGGCCCTTGCGGGCAGAACGTCGCAGGATCAATCCCTGCTTAATAGTGAGCGGCGACACGCTCATCAAATGGAGTTACTCAATCAGATCACGAACACTACTCTTCAAACACCCGATCTGCGTCAGGCATTGCAAACACTGGCAGATCAACTCGGTCAACTCATGGAAGCAGACGGTGCTTTTATTACCCTTTGGGATGATACAACGCAGCAGGTGATGCCTGCATCAGCCTATGGTGATTATCGTGAGATGTATCCATCCATGAAGATCGAGCCGGATGAAACCACCCTGACGGCCTCCGTCCTGCGCGAGGGACGTGCTCTTCCCGTGGAAGATGTGCGGAATACACCCTATATGGATCCGCGCCTGGCGTCAGATGTCCCCACTTGCTCAGCGCTTGCCCTGCCGTTGATCGCCAACAATCGGAAGCTTGGCGCGGCGATCATCAGCTTTAACAAGACCCATCAATTTACGCGTGAGGAAATTTCCATCGGAGAGCAAGCTGCCAGACAAATCGCTCTGGCGCTATTCAAAGCGCAACTATACGATAGGGAAGCCCGCCGGGCCAGTCAATTGGAATTGCTCGAAGAAGTGGGAAGAAAAATCGCAGATAGTTTTGACGAAACGGAAATCCTCGAGCGTGCCCTGGAAGCGGTCGTGGACAAATTCGGTTATGCCGAAGCCGCCATCTCATTGCTCACAAAAGATGACTTTCTGGAAGTGACTGCCATCACAGGCACCCAGGATTTCGGTTATCGACGTGGTTTCAGGCAAAAGATCGGTAAAGGTGTGATCGGTCACGTGGCACAAACGCGCGCACCTTATACGACAAATGATGTCTACAGTGACCCATACTATTTTTCCACGGCCAGGCGGCATGGATCGGCAGTCGGCATTCCGATGCTGGATAAGGAGCAATTGCTTGGAGTCATCTACGCGGAAAGCACAAGACGGGCGGACTTCTCATCCGAGGATGTGCAAACGATGCAAACACTTGCCAATCAGGTTGCCATGTCGCTTCAAAGGGCGCGTCTCTATGTGTCCACGCAGGAGCATTTGCACGTCATGACAACATTGCAGTCCGTCTCCCACGTTGTTACATCCTCCCTCGAACTGGATGAGATACTACGCAACGTGGTTGAACTCTTAAAAGATTCTTTTGGATATTCATACATAAGCATTTACCTGCTCGAAGGGGACACATTGCAGCTCCGCGCAGAAATTGGATATCCCGAAAACCTGATCATCTATGAAGTACCCATCACGACCGGCATCATCGGCAGGGCCGTCCGCACCCGGATGACACAATTCATTTTGGATGTAAACAAAGACCCATCTTATCTGAGGGCCGCCTACGAAGTGAAGAGTGAAATTTGTGTGCCACTCCTCAAAAAGGACAATGTCCTTGGTGTATTGAACGTTGAATCAAAAGAGAGTGATCCACTGGATGAGCGCGACCGGGATCTATTGACCGCTCTTGCCGGGTCATTGGCTGTCGCGATTGACAACGCACGTCTGCATGCCGAGGTCAAAACGATGGCGCTCACCGATACCCTGTGTGGGCTTGCCAACCGCCGGGCCTTCGACGAGATCCTGCATGCTGAAGTTATGCGTGCAAACCGCTACGGCAATCAGGTCTCATTGATCATCCTCGACCTGGATTCATTTAAGGAATTCAACGATCAATACGGACACCCGGCTGGTGATCTGCGTCTAAAAGAAATCGGGGAAATGTTAAAGGAAAATGTCCGCGAGCCTGACGTTGCGGCGCGTTACGGCGGTGAGGAATTTGCCGTCGTGCTGCCAAACACACCCAAGATAGGCGCCGTCAAACTTGCCGAGCGGTTGCGCGAATGTGCCGAGACAAAAGCGCCCGGCGTAGATCATGTCAACGGTGTCATTGCGGGATACACGATCAGTCTTGGTGTCGCCACCCTGCCGGATGATGCAACCACAGTGGACGACCTCGTGCTTGCGGCAGATAACGCCGAATTATATGCAAAACGCCTCGGCAAGAACCGCGTCTACGCCGCGAACCAACATCACGCATAAGGACTCCCTTCATGCAAGACAGCCCAACCTATCAAATCCGACTCGCGGACCGGCTCAAGCTGTTTCCCGATTCGACATCCATACAAAACGATTCACTTTTCATTGCAGGACATGCAGTCGCAGCTCTCGCAGCCGATCATGGGACTCCGCTATATATCTATGATCTCCTCACCTTGAACAACTCCGTGGCGGAGTATCATTCCGCCCTGCGAAAATATTATCCAGCCACCTCGCAGATCACATACGCAGGAAAAGCATTCCTCTGCAAAGCGATCGCCGAATGGACACAAAAACAGGGTCTCTTTGTGGATTGCACAGGCGAAGGAGAAATTGCGATTGCACTGGTCGGCGGTGTACCTCGTGAACACATCGTTGTGCACGGAGTGAACAAATCGGATGCAGATATACAGTCCGCGCTGCAAAATGCCCGGACAATCGTCGTCGATAATTTGACGGAACTCAAAAACATTCATGTTATTCTGAGCGAAGCGAAGAATCTCTACCCTAATCGGTCAGAGACTCTCCCCGGCACCCCGTTCGGACCGCGAGCCCGACGGGGCGAGACGGCCGACCAACCGGGGCGGCGTCAGTCGCAACTAACGCTCCATCAGAGTGACATAAACATCTGGTTACGCTTGCTGCCGGGCATTGAAGTGCATACGCATCACATCCACACCCAGACCGGCCAATATGACAGCAAGTTCGGCATGACACGCGCGGAGCTTCGCGAAGCGGCAAATTTCTGCAGAGAGAACGATCTTCCGCTCAAAGGTATTCACTTTCATCTCGGCTCGAACTTCCGTGACCCGGAACCGTTGATCCCAGCGATTGAACTGGCGCTGGATCTCGCCAAAGAAATTGGATTCAGCGCCGACTGGCATTTCTGTCCCGGCGGCGGTTGGGCCGTGGCGTATCATGAAGATGAATTACCGAATCCATCGATTGAAAGCTATGTGCGCGGGATTGCCGAATCGGTGGTCGAAGGCTGCCAGGCGCGTGGACTGGATCTCCCATCCTTACATCTCGAACCGGGACGGAGTCTGATCGCACGCGCCGGGATTGCCATCTACCGCGTAGGCGCGGTGAAGAAGCGCGGTGAGAAGACGTGGCTGCTCACCGATGGAGGCATGGCGGATAATCCGCGGTTCGCGCTTTACGGGGTGAGATATTCCTGTTTACTGGTGGCGGCTATAAGCCGGGAAAGCGACGGGAAGGCATCCATTGCAGGTCCGTATTGTGAGTCAGGAGACATCGTCATCGAAAACCTGGCCATGCCCGAAATCCATGAAGGGGAATTGATCGCCATCCCGGTGGCAGGCGCGTATCACCTGAGCATGTCGTCCAATTACAATGGCGCGCGGCGACCTGCTGCGCTGATGCTGGAAGAAGGAAGAGTTAAGTTGATGATCGAACGGGAAACTGTTAATGACCTTCTAAAGAAGAATGTATAATTCATCTTTATTCCAGTTTGCCAAAGGTAACGAATGATTAATAAAATCCGTTTGTACTGGCCGCTTATCAAGTCGCTTCAAACCGGCTTGCTGCTTTCCACGGGCATTGCCGGTTATTTGAGTTCCCGTCCGCCTTTTCATATTTCCTTATTGCTTGGTCTGGCAATCAGTCTTTTCCTGGCGATCAGTGGCAGCACGATCATGAACATGTGGTACGACAGCGATATCGACGCCAAGATGAAGCGGACTCACATGCGTCCTGCTGCATCGGGACAGTTGGACCGCAGGGAAATTTTTATTGTTGGCATGATCATCTCCATCCTGGGAATCGGCGGAGCCGTGACCATTCGACCGCTGTATGGACTGGTCGTGTTCGCAGGCTGGTTCTTCGACGTGATCGTTTATACGGTCTGGCTCAAGCGCCGTACTTGTTGGAGTATTTTGTGGGGCGGTATTTCGGGCGCAATGCCGATCCTTTCGGGGCGTGTGCTGGCCGTTGGCGGATTTGAAATTGTGGGACTCTTGTTGGCTCTCTCGATCCTGTTCTGGATCCCCACTCACACGCTGACGTATTCCATGAAGTTCCGGGATGATTACAAGAACGCGGGTGTACCAACTTTCCTTGAAACCTATGGGGAAAGGTTCACGCGTGCGACCATTGCTTTTTCGTCCGTCCTTGCCGCGATTGCAATTGGTTGGGCAAGTGTCCTCGTCGGTTTGAATGCAGGGTTGTTGAGCCTGATCGCGCTATTGACGGCCGTCATGCTCGTCCTGGCTTTTGCCACCCTGCGCATCCACACCGACAAGATGAACTTCATGTTGTTCCGCTATGCATCCCTCTACATGTTGAGCGCGATGGTTATTTTGTCCATTCAGGGGTTGATGTAGCTCAGTTGAATTCAAGAACCTTGTTATATAACAACATATCCCGTCATCGTGACGGGATATGTGAAATCTCTCAAATTGTCATAACAACTTCAGGGTCGTCTTGATATTTTAGAAGACGCATGCCTTCAAGCCGCAGCGCTTCAGGATAAAGGGCCTTGTAGATATTGCAGTTTGGCGATTTTACATCATAGCGCCCGGTTGCTCTAAATGTCGCAAGTGGACAGCCGCCTGTACACCAATACTTCCATTCACAGGTTTTACATCCCTCTTTTTCTTCCACTGAGAGATTCTGTATCCCGATCTGGTCAGCGCGAATGACTGCCAGCGGATCCGCTACACTCATATTGGTAATTGGTTTACGAATATGCATCTGACATTTGGCAACTTGTCCATTTTGATCAAAAACCAGATAATTTTGCCCAACTCCACATGTATGGGTATGTGCAGAGGATAGGTTGGCTCGATCGATGATCCCGCCCAGGAAACCTCTTTTCGGTAAGTTATTCTCGAGTACTTTGAACGCTGCAAGCATCCCATTGATGATCTTCTGTTCGTCCAGTTGCATGTCTTTGTGAGAAGCCGAGAGTTCATTCTCTCGATAGAAGTTCAGGCTGAAGGGGAGATCGCGCTCCAAAATCCATGCCATGATCTCAGACAATCCTTCTGCCGTGCGGCTGCTGACTGTTACCGAAATATTCGGAACCAGTCCATTGGCAAGGGCTATAGCCACAGCTTCAGCAACATCCTTGAAGGAACCGCGTCCGCCCGCATATGGGCGATGACTGTCATGATAGGCGCCATATCCATCCAGGGAGATCATCAGGTGAATGCCTAATGATTTCAGCGCACTGGCTATTTCATTCGTCAGCAAAGTGCCATTGCTCAAGACCACTTCTTCCAGGGTTAGATTATTTTCCGTTGCCAGAGCTTCAGCATAGGCATGCAACGCCAAAATCAATGGATACCGTAATAATGGCTCGCCACCGGCATATTTGATCTTTACGCCTGTGAAGTTATT
>JBGPNQ010000276.1:0-7348 GCA_041487615.1 Anaerolineae bacterium | reverse complement strand
GCGACATACTCACCAACGCTGTGACCGAGGACCGCCTGCGGCTCGATTCCCCACGAACGCCACATCTGTGCGAGCGCGTATTCGAACGCAAACAGCGCAGGCTGGGTAAATGTCGTTTGATGAATGATCGAGTCGTTCTGAGATGAAAAGAGTATGTCCAGTAGTGGACGATCCAGCAAAGGCTCGAGAATTGCTGCGCATTGATCAAGTGCAGCGCGGAAAACCGGTTGGGTTTCATACAATTGTTTTCCCATGCCGGGATATTGGGAACCTTGACCGGTGAACAGGAAAGCGATCCTGGGTTGCAGACCGGGTTTTGCCAGACCACGTGCGACGAATGACGACTCTGAGTTGACCAGGAAGTCATCCAGTCCTTTTTTTAATTCATCTGTCGAACCGGCTTGAATCGTCAGGCGATGTTCAAAATGGGAACGGCTCGTATTTGCCGTGAACGCAATATCCTGAAGTGCGTGCCTCGTAATTCCAAGCGTTTCATGAACTCCATGCGCAAGCTCCTGTAATGCAGACTCGCTTTTCGCCGATAAGGCAAGAATATGGCGCGGGCGTTCGAGATTTTCTGAACCGGCGTTTGTCGCAACTTGTGGAGCATCGGAGAGCACAATGTGGGCGTTGGTGCCGCCAAATCCGAAGGAACTGATACCGGCGAATCGAGGTGCTTCGCGGCGCTTCCAGGGACGAAGATATGTGCCGATTTCCAGCCGCGAGTCTTCCAATGAGAGATATGGATTTACTTCCTTTAAATGGAGGTGCGGCGGTATGGCTTCGTTTTGCAATGCGAGCACGGACTTGATCAACCCGGCAATCCCCGCGGCGGACTCCAGATGACCGATATTTGTCTTCACCGAACCCACCAGCACCCTGCCATTGGACGAGTCCGCATCGAGAACAGCGCGTAAGGACGCAATTTCGATGGGATCGCCGAGCGGAGTGCCTGTCCCATGCGCTTCCACGTAACCGATTTGATGAGGCGCGACCTGTGCTTCCGCCAGAGCCTGGCGGATGACATCCTGTTGGGCGAGTCCATTCGGCGCCGTCAAACCGTTGCTGCGACCATCCTGATTGACGGACGAGCCGCGGATCAGTGCAAGAATATTGTCGCCTTCGCGCTGTGCATCTGAGTAACGCTTAAGGATAACAACCCCACAGCCTTCGCCGCGCACATAACCGTCCGCTTTCGCATCGAAGGTCTTGCAGCGACCATCGGGGGAAAGCATGCGCGCCTGGGAGAAGGTGATCGTCAACTCGGGCGTCAGGATGAGGTTCACACCTCCTGCGAGGGCAACGTCTGATTCGCCGTTTCGCAAGCTCTGACAAGCGAGATGCACGGACACCAACGACGATGAACAAGCCGTGTCCACCGCCATGCTGGGACCGCGTAAATCGAAAACATAGGAAAGACGATTAGCGGCGATGCTGTGCGCGTTGCCTGTTCCTGCGTAAGCATCGAACATTTCCGGGTCCTCAAGCAGGCGCGAATAATCATAACTGCTGATGCCAACGAACACACCGGTGCGCGTCCCAGCCAGAGATTGAGGTGGGATAAAAGCATTTTCGAATGCCTCCCAGCTTACTTCGAGCAAGAGGCGTTGCTGCGGATCCATACGCGATGCTTCGCGCGGGGAAATTCCAAAGAAGTGCGGGTCGAATAAATCCACATCATCGAGGAAGCCGCCCCAACGCGTTGTGATCTTTCCGGGTTCAGGGTTCTCGGAATGGAACGCATCCACATCCCAACGATCGGACGGGACCTCGGTGATCGCGTCCACGCCGTTGCGCAATAATTCCCAGAAAGCACCTGGATTTGGCGCACCCGGGAAGCGACAGCTCATCCCGACAATTGCTATTGGTTCCTTTGTAAATTTCCCAGGAGATGGAATTGGAGCAGGTGATGTTTTTGTGGGATTGATCTGTTGATTCTCATTAGCCAGATGATTCGACAACAATTCAATCGTGGGATAATCCCAAGCCAGCGTTGGAGAAAGTTTGCGGTTAAGAAAAACTTCAAGGTCGCCTGTAAGGCTGACAGCTTGAACAGAACCTAATCCATAATAAGTAAATGGCTGGCGCGGATCGATCGAAGCCGAATCCAGTTCAAGCATGGCAGCGATGCGCGTCACCAACCAGGATTGAATTGCATCTGCCCTCACCCTATCCCTCTCCCGCAGGGAGAGGGGACTCCCTTCCCCGTTTGGGGGAAGGGTCGGGGATGAGGGTGAGGACTTTGCATTCCACTGGCCAACGACTTCGAGACTGTTTTCCAGAAACGCATTCTTGCACGCCCGGCGCTGAATCTTTCCGCTGGATGTTTTGGAAATGCTCATTGGCTTGACCAGAACAATGGCAAACACTTGCAGGTCATGTTTTTCTGCCACTGCCTGACGTATTGCAGATGCCACTTCATTAATATCAGACTGCCTACCCTGGCGTGTAACTTCCTGAACAATAACGAGTTGTTCCTTACCGCCTTCGGTTATGGAAAATGCCGCGCCTGCTCCCGGCTGCAACGCGATGTGAGCAGACTCTACTGTTAATTCGATGTCCTGGGGATAATGATTGCTGCCATGAATGATGATCAAATCCTTGAGACGCCCCGTGACGAAGAGTTCGCTCTTGTGGAGAAAGCCCAGATCACCGGTGCGCAGAAAAGGACCTTCCCCGTTATCCGCCAAATATGCCTGGAACGTTTTTTGTGTTTCCTCGGGCAATCCCCAATACCCCTGCGCAACGCTTGGTCCTGAAACCCAAATCTCGCCGACCTGATCGGAATCGCATTTCTCCATCGTATTCGGATTGACAATCATGATTTCCTGGTCAATGATCGCATGACCGCAATTCACCATTGTCAGTGAATCAGCCTGAGCGGGAGAGACTTCGACAACGCGATCCCGTTCGAGAGATTTTCGGTCAACTGTCAGTGTGCGCGGTTCGGCTGGACCGTCTCCACCTGAGACGAGCAATGTACTCTCTGCCATCCCGAAACATGGGTAGAAAGAAGCCTTTCGGAAGCCGCACACAGCAAAGGTCCGTGCGAAGCGTTCCAACGTTTCAGGGCGGATGGGCTCCGCTCCGCAAAACGTCAGGGATAATGACCTCAGGTCCAGGGTTTCAATCTGTTCTGGGGCAATCCTATCAACGCATAGATCGTAAGCAAAGTTTGGTGCGCCTGTAACGGTCGCCTGATAGCGGCTGATCGCTTCGAGCCAGCGGAAGGGACGTTGCAGGAAGGACACCGGTGACATCAACGTTGATGGGATGGAGATATAGATCGGTTCGAGCATGCCGCCGATAAGTCCCATATCATGATAACTCGGCAACCAAAACACAGCGCTCCCACTGGAGTCGATCTGGAAGCCCTGACGAATGGCCTCCAGGTTGTGCATCAGGTTTCCATGCGTCAACATCACACCTTTTGGTTGACTCGTGGATCCCGATGTATACTGCAGAAACGCCAATGTTGCGGGCGAAATATCGGGGTGACGCCAATCCGATTCCAACCCTTCCGGAACCTGTTCTGTGTTTAACCAGTGCAACGCTTGCAGATCCGGCGCGTGCTCGAAACGTTGTTCGATGTTGTGAAGAATTGTCGAGGTAGTGAGCGCGAACCTGGCTTGCGAATCGGCCACCATGGATTGAATGCGCGGTACAGGGCGGTTCAGACGCGGTGGATATGCCGGAACGGCAGTCACACCTGCGTACAAACAACCAAAGAAGGCCGCGATGTAATCCAGGCCTGGGGGAAATAGAAGTAGAGCGCGCTCGCCACTCGCATTGAAACTTTCCAGCCTTGTGCCGATCGCGCGCGCCCGTCGATCCAGTTCGGAAAACGTGATCGTAACAGGATCAGAGTCATCGTCCTGGATGAACCGGTAAATGAGGCGGTTGGGCTGTTCTTCTGCTTTCCACCGAAGTAGATCGATCAGATTGTTTGGTGAACTGGGCGATTTGAAGTCCAAGAGGGATCAGTGCTCCATGAAAAAAGACTGCGACCTGGCGTATCTGAATAATTTTCGATTTATAACACAAAAGTGCTTTTTCAAGATAATCTGTTGGTACGGGGAGTGGTAAGCCACAGAGACCACAGAGATTTGAGAGATTTTTTACTCACCTCTTTAGCCACTCCCCTGGTACGGTTGGACCGAATTGTATGGATGGCTTGTAACATTGCCGCTCGTCGCATGAATAACCAGACTTTTCGTATGCTTTTGCAGCTTGAATGAAATTTTCAGTTCAGCTAATTGTGCGGCACTCTGTAAAATTCTCGGCTTGCTTGACATGGATTCTCGCAAAAAGGTATAATCTTTCAATTGTTAGCTATTTTATCTGTATTTATTATCCTGAATCATCAGCGGGAACATTCTTGAAAATCTCTTGATTGCAGAGAGATGTTTGTCGTCCGTTGGAAACTCGCCAGCACGCCACACATAAGGAATCAGACTCGTGACCCAATCAAGCAGTTTCAAGCTAACCATTCTCAATACGGAAAGTCCGACGCCAAGGACTGAATTCGAACTTACGAAGGCAGAAGTGATCATCGGGCGCGATGAGAATTTTGCGGATGTGACCATTCCCTCTCCGGCGGTTTCACGACGTCACGCACGAATGATTCGCGAAGGCGCTGGCTATGATGTGGAGGATTTGGGGAGCAGCAACGGGACCTATCTCAACGGTGAAAAGGTGATCGGGCGCCGCGCGCTAAAGTCAGGTGATCAGATTCAGTTGGGGCAGGCCATCACATTGGTATTTCAAGCGCCGATCGTGGGATCTGCAGCAACGGAAATTCGTTCGGCTCCAGCAATTCCCGGCGCGGGTCTGCAGACCGTCATCGGCGAAGAACCTCTGCTGCCGCAGGTCAGTGCCGTGCCTCCGCAGCTCATCGTCACGATTGCAGGGGAAAATTCAAAAACATATACCTTGACGAATCAAATTATGACGATCGGACGAGTGGAGGGAAATGATATCATCATTCCTTCGCAAATCGTCTCACGCCAGCATGCACAGTTACAAAAAGTGGACGGTGACTACAAATTAGTATTGGCTCCGGAAGCAAAGAATCCCTTCCTGTTCGAGGGACGACCGTTGGAGGGGGCCCACGCATTACATCATGGTGACATACTCAGAATTGATAGTGTTGACCCGGGCATGATGGTTACCCTCAATTACAACGCGCCGGGTCAGGTGTCCGCCAATATGGAGCGTGACATCGTCTTTGGCGAAAAGACCCGCGTCCAAATTGGGCGCGATCCCACCAATGACGTAGTTCTTCCTTCTCCGAATGTGTCGCGCTTTCATGCGCAGGTGGAACGAGTGGGTCAACGATATCGCGTGGAGGATCTGCGCAGCGCGAATGGGACCTTCGTCAATGGTGAACGCATCGAAGCATCGTTGTGGTTAAAACCGAATGACACCATCCGAATCGGACAATTCCGTTTTGTGATGGGCAGGGATCAACTTGCCAAATATGACGATAGCAACGGCTTAACAGTCGATGTTATTGGATTGAACAAATGGGTCCGCAAAGATCTCAACATTCTTCAGAATATATCCGTAGCCCTTAAGCCGAGAGAGTTCATCGTTGTCGTCGGACAAAGTGGTGGTGGGAAGTCGACCTTTGTCGATGCAGTGGCAGGCTATCGCCCGGCGACGTCTCCTTCCAAAGTCTTCGTGAATGATATCGATATTTATACTCATTTTGATTCCATCCGAAACGAAATTGGTTTCGTCCCGCAAAAAGACATCATCCACATGGAGTTGACCGTCTATCAGGCATTGGATTATGCCGCCCAATTGCGCATGCCGTCAGATACATCCAGCGAGGAGCGGCATAAGCGGGTGATAGAGGTCCTTCAGGATTTGGATCTGGTACACCGGCAGGACGTGCAGATCAGCGGATTGAGCGGCGGACAACAGAAACGCGTCTCCATCGGTGTGGAACTGCTCACGAAACCCGGTCTGTTCTTCCTCGACGAACCCACGTCTGGTCTGGACCCCGGGACGGAAACCGCGTTGATGCAGTTGATGCGGCGTCTGGCAGATCAGGGACGCACGATCATATTGATCACTCACGCTACAAAAAACGTGATGCTGGCAGATAAGGTAATTTTCCTGGCGCGAGGCGGCTACCTGGCATGGTTTGGTCCGCCCGATGAAGCCCTGGGATATTTTGACCTATACCGCTCGGAGCGCGACCGCCGGGCCGCCAAAATCGAATTCGATGAGATCTATGCAATCCTGGATAACCCAACTCATGGCAAAGCCGAAGATTGGGCAAAGAGATATCGGGAGAGCAAGGCATATCAAAATTATGTAGCGAAGCCGCTGGCAGGGAAATTGTCGCCGGGAAACATACCGACAGTTCCGCAGCCCGAGATGGCTGCAAAGAAAACGAGCAGCCCAGCAGCCAGACGCAGCTCCGGTTTGAAGCAATTCTTCATCCTATCTGCACGCAATGTAAAAATCCTGACCCGTGACCGATTTGCGCTCACCCTGATGCTGGTCACCGCGCCAATTGTCAGCTTATTGGATGTGATCCTGGCCATTTTGCTCGGGAGGAATCCATTCGGCTTCCAGAACGGCAGTATGCCAAACGTGATGATCACCTTGTTCCTGATGACCATCTATGGCGTGATGGTGGGAGGTATCTCGCAGATGCGCGAGATCGTCAAGGAGCAGGATATTTACAAGCGCGAGCGACTCGTCAACCTTCAAATCCTGCCCTATGTGCTTTCGAAAATATGGGTGGCTGCTGCCCTGGCGCTGTATCAGGCGCTGGCCTACACCGTCGTGCATTACCTCGCATTTTCTATGCCAGGCGGAGTGGTTGAATTCTTCCAGGTCTATATCACGATGGTACTGGCGACCCTGGCCGGTATGATGCTCGGATTGTTCGCCTCGGCCCTCGCGCCGAATGCAAATTCCGCGCCCTTACTGGTGATCATGTTGATGCTGCCGCAGATCGTCCTGGCCGGCGCGCTGGTCCCGCTGCCGACGTTTATATCGGCGCCGACCTCCACGCGCTGGGCGTTCGAAGCATTGATGAGTATCACCGGCACTGGCTCGGATGTGGCCGCGGATATCTGCTGGGCGCTGCCTGAGGATGTGCGGAAGGCCATGTCCGTCCAGGACAAGCTGAAGAACGGTTGTCGCTGCCTGGGACTCAACATGCTCAAGGAGGAATCCTGCAATTATCCGGGATTGGGAAAGTTCTATAACCCGCTGATCGATCAGCCACCACCCGTCGAACCCGCCGCGCTGGCTCCTCCCCCACCCGAACCCGCGATTCCGGAACGTCCAGTCGAACCAGTCGATCAATCAGACAATGCGGCCATGG
>JBGPNQ010000275.1:0-7366 GCA_041487615.1 Anaerolineae bacterium | reverse complement strand
TGCTATATCCCCAGCCTGTAATCGCGGGAAGACGCATCCATGCTGAGAAGGGGGCGAAGAGAAAACCTCCCAGTGCCGCGAGCTTTTGTGAAATGGCAAACAGGCGCGGTCTGCGCGCGACGCGACCGTACATTCGTAGTACAAATTTTGCAGATGCAGAAAGTCCAGCACCCTCTTTCTTTCCGTCTTTCTCACCACTGTAGCCCGCTCTTACACGCGTCAACATCTTTGGCAGGTCAATATCAACCGGGCAGGCATCTTTGCACGCGCCGCAAAGCGACGAGGCCTGTGCGAGCTGGACAAAATTCTCTCCGAGCAATCCTGGCGAAACGACGGAGCCAATTGGACCAGGATACGGCGCAATAGATTTGTCCCTGCCAATATAAGCATGACCGCCCAGTTCGCGGAACACCGGGCAGGCGTTGAGACATGCTCCGCAGCGAATGCAGTAAAGTGATTCTTTGAGAGGCGAATTACGCAGGCGTGTGCGTCCGTTATCGAGGATAATGAGATGGCGCGATTGATTGGCCAGCGGCTTGTGGAGTAACTGAGTATAGACGCTTAGTTTTTGTCCTGTTGCAGAGCGAGCCAGCAGCGAGAGCATCAGCGCGAGATCATCAAGATTACGAACCATGCGTTCCATTCCCATCAGAGCGATGTGAACGGGAGGCAGGGTAGCAACCATGCGGGCATTGCCTTCATTGCTTACAACACATATTCCGCCGGTTTCTGCAATCCCAAAGTTCACGCCGCTAACACCAATATCTGCTGTCAGAAAAACTTCGCGTAGAACTTTGCGGGCGGTAGCTGTGAGCGTTGGGATATCTGTTGTATAGGGGATGCCAAGATGTTCATGGAAGAGTTCCGCCACCTGTTCCTTGCGCAAGTGCGCGGCCGGCGTAATAATGTGACTGGGTCTCTCATGTCGCAACTGCACGATAAATTCGCCCAGGTCTGTCTCAACCACACGGATGCCGTCCGCCTCGAGTGCGTGGTTGAGGTTGATCTCTTCACTGACCATGCTCTTGGATTTGGCGATCAGAACCTGTTTGCTACCAAGGTCACCGGATTTCACCAGGGAATCGGTGGTGTTGCTCCGCGGTAAATCGTTTACGATTCTCAAGACAATTTGAATTGCCTGCGCAGCATCCTTTGCGCGGTGGACGATGACCCCATTCTCCTCGTTCTTTGCGATGAACTGTGCAATATATTTCTCGAGGTGTTCGATCACATCCGCGCGGATGTGATGGGCGCGTTGACGCCGCTCGCGCCAGTCAGGAATGGACTCAAATGCCAGCGCGCGGCCGTGCAAACGGCGTTCGGTGTTGTTATCGAGGGCGATCTGAAGTGTTTCATTGGAGATGGAGGCGCGGATGCGCTCCCGAAATTGTGAAGTAGTCATGATTTTATTGATTTCGCGCCAATATAGAGTCCGCGTCCATCGAGTCCTTCAGAATCATGACTCACCTGCAAGCCCGCGGCTTTGAATGCATCCCTATATTCCCTGTGAGAGAATAGCCCCAATTCATGGATTTCAACATGGTATTCAATGCCTTTTGCTGTGCCAATCAGGTATCTAAATTCAATCGTGGAAACATTTTTTCGCTGCCCACTATAACTCATGCGGACGATTTTCAAGTCAGGTTTGTTTACCTGCGTCATGGATGCACGTCCGGGATGCCATTGTTTCGCATTGAACCAGGGCTCGATCAACAAAATACCACCGGGTCGGAGGTGTCGCTCCATGGTTTTGATCGCTTTCTGCAAGCGCGATTTTGTCTTTACGTAACCAATCGAACTGAACAAACAAACGATCGCATCAAACTGTCTGCCCAAATCAAAAGCAGTCATGTCGCCCTGGTGGAAACGGATCGCGGGATGTCTTTTCCGTGCAACCTTCAACATTTGTTTGTCAAGGTCCAACCCTTCAACTTGATAATATTTGCTAAGGTAACCCGCGTGGACGCCTGTTCCGCAGGCGACATCGAGAAGTGATTTACCGTTTGTTTGCTTGTGTTTTTGAATGATCGTATTTGTTTTATCCGCTTCAGCAGGATAATCCTTATCAACAGATGCGTAGATCTCATCATAGTATTGCGCTGATGTAGAGAACATGATTTCCTCCACCTTTACCTGTGGTTGAGAACCTCGGCGATGTGCAACAGTCTTTGATTTTTTTGCTGCCTATGCAGTCCACCGGCGATGTGCATGAGACATCCGGCGTCAGTGACTACGAGTGTGGGGGATTGAGTCTCTTCGAGATTCCTGATCTTTCTCTTCAACCACTCTGCCGAGAGTTCAGGATGCTCCATCGAGAAAATCCCTCCGAAGCCACAGCATTCATCGGCGTGGGGTAACTCAACAACCTGCGCGCCGCGAACATTTGCCAGCAGGGCGCGCGGCTGCCTGTCAATGTTCATACCGCGCAGGGTATGGCACGATGGATGATAGGTCAGCATCCCGTCCCAGCGCGCGCCCAGATCGGTGACTCCTAATTTGTCCACAATATATTCTGTGAACTCGTAAACCCGTTCCGCCATGGCTTTTGCACGCGGCAGCCACTTTGCATCATCCTGGAATAATTCGGGATAGCCATGTTTGAACATGTGCGCGCACGAGCCCGAAGGTGTGACAATATCTCCGCTGGTTTTTTCAAACACGCGGATGGTATGTTCTGCAATCGCGCGGGCTTCTGCCCGCAGACCCGCGTTGAAGTTCGGTTGCCCGCAACAGGTTTGGTCTGGTGCGAAATCCACATTTACGCCGAGGCGATGGAAAATATCCACAACGGCCTCACCCGTTTGCGGGTAGAAAGAATCGACAAGACAGGTGATGAAAAGCTGGACGGTGGTCATGAGTCCATTGTAATCTGAATCGTTTTCGATTGCGGGCTCGTAAGGAGGAGGAAAAAAAGTCAGTATCTTTCACGAACTCTGCAATGAATGAAGTACAAAAATTTGGTATGATTGCCCCGCTATGAATACATTTCGATCAAAATTACCCAACGGATTTGATCTACCGAAACGTCTTTCCCGCCTTAGCGAACTGGCGTACAACTTGTGGTGGACCTGGAAACCGCAGGCAGCACGCGCGTTCAGTCACCTCGATGCCGATCTGTGGGAGCGGCTGGGTCACAACCCAATCCTGTTCCTGCGTGAGATCGGTCGTCCGCGTTTGAACCAGGTTGCAAAAAACAAGGAATATCTCGCGCTATACGATGATGTCTTTGATGATTTTGATTCGTATATGAATGAAACAGAAACGTGGACCAGTGAGGCACATCCTGAATTGAATGGCCGTCCCATCGCTTATTTTTCAATGGAATTTGGCCTGCACGAAACATTGCCGATTTATTCAGGCGGCCTCGGTGTGTTGGCGGGAGATCATTTGAAGGAGGCGAGTGATCTGGGTCTGCCTCTGGTAGCCATGGGTTTCATGTACGCCCAGGGATATTTCTCGCAGCGCATCACTGAAGACGGATGGCAGGAGGCGCTCAACAATACTCTCGATTTCAAAAACCTGCCGGCGATTCAAGTTCTTGATGACGAGGGGCATCGGTTGTGTGTGGATGTGGAATTTCCCGATCGGACCGTATCTCTTGGGTTGTGGGAGATCCGGGTCGGACGCGTTCCGCTTTACCTGCTCGATTCAAATCTGGACCCGAATACTGATTCCGATAAACTGTTGACCGCGCGCCTGTATTGGTCGGACCTGGACCGCCGCGTGATGCAGGAGCTTTTGCTGGGCGTAGGTGGCGTCCGAGCTCTGCGGGCATTGGGATACAACCCTTCGGTCTGGCACATGAACGAAGGTCACGCTGCCTTCCTGACGCTGGAGCGTGCTCGTGAGTTGGTTGCGAGTGGGAATACCTTTGAACTAGCCATCCAGAAAACGCTTGGACAAAATATCTTCACCACGCATACACCGGTCGCGGCGGGGAACGATGAATTCCCATTGTGGTTGATCGAAAAATATCTCGCGGCGTTGTGGCCTCAACTCAAGCTGACGCGCGACCAGTTCTTCGATATTGCCCGCCATAAAATGCCACAAGGCGAAACCTTCAGCATGGGTGTTCTTGCATTGAGGAATTCCGGCGGGCGCAACGCGGTCTCTGAACTGCATGGACATGTCTCCCGTAAGATGTGGCACTTCCTTTGGAATGAAAAAGATGAAGATGATGTGCCGATCACCTATGTGACCAACGGTGTACACGTCTCGAACTGGATGGCACGACGTCTATTTAATCTGTTCAATGAGCATATCGCTGCCGATTGGTATGACCGACTGGATGAGCCCGATCTCTGGACGAAGGTGGACGATATTCCCGATGCTGAGTTATGGGCAGTGCGCATCCATCTTAAGCGTAAGCTGGCATTTTACATGCGTGAACGCGTCCGTGAGCGTTGGCGGGCCGGTGGATTCCATCCCGTGCAGGTCGTTTCTTCGGGCGTAATGATCAATCCCTACGCCTTGACGATCGGTTTTGCGCGTCGCTTTGCCACGTATAAACGAGCGGGATTGGTGTTAACCGATTTCGAGCGTTTGTTGAATATTATCAATCGACCCAATATGCCCGTGCAAATCATCTTTGCCGGGAAGGCGCATCCTGCTGATGAGCCTGGCAAGCAGTTGATTCAACAGGTCTATCGCGAGGTCAAGCGCGCCGAAATGAGTGGGCGCATCGTCTTCCTGGAGGATTACGATATGAACCTGGCGCGTTATCTTGTCCAGGGCGTGGATGTGTGGATGAACACACCGCGGCGGCCTCTCGAAGCAAGCGGGACATCGGGCATGAAAGCCGCTCTGAATGGCGCGCTGAACTTCTCAGTGTTGGATGGCTGGTGGCGTGAAGCGTACAACGGTCGTAATGGCTGGTCGATCGGCCAAGACCGCGATCTCGGTTCTCCGAGTGTCCAGGATGAGGACGATGTTGAGAGCCTTTATGCGACTCTCGAAAAATCGATCATCCCCATGTATTATGACCGGGACCAAAACGACCTCTCTCGCGAATGGGTGTCACGCATCAAGGAATCATTGAAGACGAATATTCCACAATTCTCCACTCGGAGAATGGTCAAGGAATATGTCGAACGGTTGTATGTGAAGGCATTGAAATAGGATTACACGCTCTGAGCGGAGCCGCCGTTCTTTGGCGGCGAAGTCGAAGCGGCGTACGAGTGAAAAACATATGTTCCCCGAAATTACTGTTACCGAACTCTCTGAAAAATTGAAATCTGAAGATCAATTCATCCTGCTGGATGTGCGTGAACTCAATGAGTTGGAGTACGCCAAATTAACAGACAGCAGGCTGGAAGTCACGCCCATGAGCCGATTGGGGCGCGAAGGTACGACGGCATTGTCTGAATCTGCGCAGTTACAGGAGTCCACAATCTATGTCATGTGTCATCATGGAAACCGCAGCGCGCAAGTCACCGCATGGCTTGCACAACAAGGATGGCAAGACGTTTTCAATGTGCGGGGGGGAATCGATGAATACGCTCGGAAGATCGATCAATCGATAGGGTTTTATTAGCTGTTGGTAAATACGTAAACATTAGACAGGTAAATTGCTGAAAACAAAAAGCCTTCATTAATAGCACTGGAGGCTTTTTGTTTACTTGTGTACCTGTATACCTATCTACTTTCCCCCAAACACAAACCCCCCGTTCTTATAGAACAACTCCCCATCCACAAGAATCTCCGAGTCCGTGCGCAGGTCGCAGATCATATCCCAATGGATCGATGATTTATTGTGCGAACCTGTTTCAGGATAGCCCGCGCCGAGCGCCATGTGGAACGTCCCACCGATCTTCTCATCGAACAGAATATTGCCCGTGAATTTATTGATGTCAAAGTTCGTGCCGATGGCATACTCGCCGACGTGACGTGCACCTTCGTCTGACTCCAGCATTTTGATCAGGTACGGTTGGTTCTTCTCAGCCACGGCTACTTCCACGCGCCCGCGGTTGAACGTCAATTCCGCACCTTCGACAGCGACTCCGCCGTAGATCGCGGGATAGGTAAACTTCACCCAGCCATTGACCGAGTCTTCGACAGGTCCTGTATAGATTTCACCGTCCGGCATGTTATACCGGCCAACCGAGTTCATGAATTTTCGGCCTTTGATCGAAAGGGTAAGATCAACATTCGGTCCGCGCATGACCACCTGGCTTTTGCCCGCCAGCCAGTCAATGGCTTTTTGTTGCCCCTCAGCGGTGCTATTCCAATAGGCAATGGGATCGTCTTCCTGTGCATGAGCAGCATTGAAAACGAAATCTTCATATTCCTTGAGACTCATGCTTGCATCCTGGGCATAGGCGTCCGTGGGGTAAAGTGTTGTCACCCATTTGAATACGCCCTCCGCACCGCGCCGCATCTGCGATTCCGTGATGATGCTCAACGCCTTGCCGCGTCGCTGTGCCTTGACGGGATCAATATTTGTTGTGCCGCGCGTGTTTGTCGCGGAATGGATACGGATGCGGCTCTCGAACTGGTCGTATGCCATCTTATAAAAGGTAGGGACAAAATCAAGCTGAACGTCTTTGGCATAGGTCAGGTACATTTCGTCCTGGCTGAATGGCATCATGCCGGGCAGGGCAATCATGGGATGGGGATAACCACCTCTCTCCAGGATCTGAATGTATAACTCCCGGACCAGCGGTTCGGCAGCAGTCGTCGCTTCGATCAAAACGCGATCGCCCGGCACGATTCGGGCGGAATGTTCAACTAAAATTCTTGCAAATTTTGCAACGCGGGCGTCAGCCACAAAGGACTCCTTGTTTCGCTGTTATTTACGAGCGAGTAATCAGCGCTCCCCCGGGGTGAAATAGTGTAAGAACGCGCAAATTATATCATCCAGGCCTCTTAGGGTATACTCCACTGGCATCTTAGGATGAAATTACAATGCTTGTCAAAGCTCCCGCGCTAGCGGGGCATTGAGCGTGTCGAAATGAAACAACTCCTTCAAAATACCAGAAATGGAAAATCCACCGTGGAAGATGTGCCTATGCCCACGCCGCGTGAAGGACAGGCACTTATCAAAACGGAAGCAAGTGTCGTCTCCGCGGGGACCGAGCGCACGGTGGTCGAATTTGCCGAAAAGAGTCTGGTCGGCAAGGCGCGCTCCCGTCCGGACCTCGTCAAACAAGTTCTCGATAAAGGGCGTCGCGAGGGTTGGGTCAATACTGCACAAGCAGCGCTCAATCGCCTCGACCAGCCAATGGCATTGGGTTATTCTTCCGCAGGCACGATCGTGGCGCTCGGAAAAAATATGCAGGGCTTCAAAGTCGGTCAGCGTGTGGCGTGCGCGGGTGGGGGATATGCCACCCATGCCGAATATAATGTTGTGCCGCGAAATCTGTTGACG
>JBGPNQ010000274.1:0-7405 GCA_041487615.1 Anaerolineae bacterium | reverse complement strand
GTGGATGGGGCGATCGGTGCTGTTGCCGTGCTGGCAGAAAATGTAAAGCCTCAACTCGCCGGGATCGAGCGAGCTGACTCCATTGCGCTCGACCTCCACAAATGGATGCACATCCCCTTTGAGGCTGGGTGTGCCATCGTCCGCTCCGAGAAGGCTCATCGAAATACCTTCTCACTGACTCCCGAATATCTCGCTCACGAGACACGCGGACTCGCAGCCGGACACCTGTGGTTCACTGAATATGGTTTGCAGCTATCACGTCAGTTCCGCGCCCTCAAAGTGTGGATGTCGATCAAGGAACATGGACTCGACCGCTTCGGAAGAATGATCGCTCGTAACGTCGAACAGGCGCATTATTTTGGAGGACTGGTCGCGAACGAACCAACCCTTGAGCTACTGGCTCCTATTGGTATGGACATTGTTTGTTTCCGCTTCAATCCGGGTGGACTGGATGACGAAAGACTGAATGCCCTGAACAAGGAAATCCTGATGGAACTCCATGAGCAGGGAATTGCCGCACCCACTTATACGACCTTGAATGGCCGCTATTGCTTGCGCATCGCGATTGCCAATCACCGCAGCAGGCAGGAGGATTTTGACCTGCTTGCCACAGAAGTGGTTCGTCTGGGTCACGAGCTGGTGGCTCAACACTCTTGAGTTCCAAATCTTGATTCTGGCTCCCGCTGGTGCACGATGTCCGCGGGAGTTTTTCGTTTTTAAGCATAATCTAATCTGGCGGGCTATTATTATCAATATGGGAATTAGTGGAAAGGATTAATTGATATGTCCCCAAAAATAAGTATTAACGGCAACAAGTCTCTTACGCAAGAATGGATGAACGAACGACGGAGCTTCCTAAAGTACATCGCGACGCTATCGGCAGCAGTATTGACATCGTGCACGATACAGGGCAATAACCCAGATAACAATTTCAATGCCCCAAATCCTGAGCCGGTAATCACTGACTCCCCAACCGAGATAGCCGCCACCGAAGCCACAGAACTTGCAACAGAGCCTCCCGCACCAACGGAGGCACCCGTTGAGGCTCCTCCTGCAACGGAGATCGCTGAAGCCCTGCCGGACTATTCATGTGGACCTGCCACCGGAGCTGCCTATATCATCACTAGTCTCTGTTTACGTGACCGCGCCTGTATTAACGTTTGTCCGGTTGAAGCTATAGTGCCCGGCTTTCCGATTAACCAATGGCCCTCAGTCTACATCGATCAGGATACCTGCATCAGTTGTGGTGCCTGTGTCCCCGAGTGTCCTTTCGGGGCAATTTTCCCAACCGAAGAAGTCCCATCCCAGTATGTTGCCAGGGGAGGCGAGTTTATCAACAGGCCGGGGCTGACGGGTCATTACGAAGGCACAAACAATCTTGGAAATCCTGTGGTTCTGGATAACGTGTATCAGTTGAGAGCGGGCCAAATCGTTGACCTGACCCAGGACGTCGGCTGCAACAACGCTTTTTACGCAAGCGGTCCAGGTTACAGCGCCAGGGATCAGGACAACGGCATGTAAAGCAATCGATTGTTGAAGACCGCGCAACGCGGCCTGCCGACCGGCAGGTAATTCAAACTGTCAGATCAACGTGCATTCCAGCAAGGAACCTCTCATCGTCTCCGGCATTTCGATGGGAGGTTTTGTTGTATATTATTTCCCGGGAGCATATAATGGACAAACAACCCAACGATGAAATGAAGGACGATGATCAAGAGCCCCCTGCGCTATCCCGGCGGTAAGTCACGCGCCATACTTCAAATCGAAAAGAACCTGCCAGCCGCGTTCACGGAATTCCGGGAACCATTCGTCGGTGGCGGCACGGTATTTCTTTTCATCCGCCAAAAATATCCCCGGGCAAAAATATGGATCAACGACCTGAACCATGACCTGTATTGTTTTTGGAAGGCTGCACAAAACAATATGCATGAGCTCGCCCAGGCGGTGCTGAAAATAAAGGATGAAACCATAAATGGGCAAGGACTGTTCGACGAATTGCGAAATAACTTTCACGCCGATGGC
This sequence comes from Anaerolineae bacterium, assembly GCA_041487615.1. GTDB lineage: Bacteria > Chloroflexota > Anaerolineae > Anaerolineales > Villigracilaceae > Defluviilinea. The sequence goes on along the minus strand of JBGPNQ010000274.1, from coordinate 5,383 downwards.
TCGGAATTCGACCGGGCAGTACGCTTCTTTGTGATGAACCGCATCACCTTCTCAGGGACGGTTGATTCCGGTGGCTTTTCGGAACTCGCCTTCCATACGCGCTTCACCCACTCGTCCATCAAGAGGCTGCTCAACCTGGAGCCTCTGCTTCAAAACGTAAGGATTACGAATTTCGATTACAAGGTTTTACTCCGTGAACCGGGAGAGGATGTCTTCATTTTCCTCGATCCGCCGTATCTTGCCGCGACGAAATCCCGTTTATATGGAAAGAACGGTTCCCTGCATACAGGCTTTGATCATGCTGAATTTGCCGAAGAGATGAAGAAGTGCCCGCATAAGTGGTTGATCACCTACGATGATTCTCCTGAAATACGCACCAACTTCGAGGCTGAAAATATTTACGAATGGGAACTTCAATATGGGATGAACAACTATAAACAGGACAAGGCCGAGAAAGGCAGGGAATTGTTCATCACCAATTATTTGATCAAGCAAATGCAGACACCTGAATCGTGAAGTCAAGAAGTAATCGAAGTTGCCTCTTGCCCTGGAATGTCATGCTGAGCGCAGCGAAGCATCTCTTACACAGAAAGTACGAGACTCTTCGGTCGTGAAAAACGCTCCCTCAGAGTGACATAACATATTTTGAAGGAAATTCTAAAAACAATTTATATATTTATTACAAGGAGAAAATCATGACATTCCCCTATTCTCAACAAAATGCGGAATCCAGCCATCGACTCGTATCCCTTGTGCGCAGGCTTACTGATACCGATCTCGCTCTCTCCACCGATTACGGCTGGACTGTCGGTGCGCTCCTTGCTCATCTGGCCTTTTGGGATCATCGCGTGTCGGTCATTCTCAATCGCTGGATGACAGAAGGCTTTGGCGAATCCCCCATCGACGCGGGTGCGGTCAACGACGCGCTCAAGGTGATCTGTCACGCGCTGGAGCCGCGGGCAGCTGCGAACCTGGCCCTGATCGCTGCAGAGAAAATCGATTCGGAACTTGATAAACTCACGCCTGAACTCGTCACACAAATCGAAGCACACGCTGCCGCTACAGACACACAATTCCGCATGAATCGCTCGCTGCATCGCGAGGGTCATCTCAACGATATTGAGGCACTGCTCCCACAGGATAAATAAATATCAGATGATGGATGAGCAAATCAACCATTCCTCGGATGCTGTTATCAGTAGATTAATTCATTGGGGGGAGCAGAAGAACTCAATCCGCGCAATGCTTCTAACCAGCACACGCGCCGTTCCGAACGCGCCCGTGGATAGCCTGTCTGACTATGATGCAATACTCATCGTCGAAGATATCTATCCGTTCCATGAGGATCGTAATTGGGTGCAGGATTTTGGAGACGTCCTTGTCACCTATTGGGACCCCATCCATCCCGACCCGGATCATGGCGACGAGAAGTTTGCCAATGTCATTCAATATTCCGATGGACTGAGGATCGACTTCACTTTGTGGTCCATCGAATTACTACGGAAGATCGTCCAGGCACCCGCGCTTCATGCCGAATTGGACGCCGGCTATCGCATCCTTCTCGACAAGGACAAGCTCACAAAGGACATACAGTCGCCGACCTACAGAGCTTATATCCCTGTTCGCCCAACCAGGGAGGAATACCTGCGAACAATTGAAGAGTTCTTTAGCGATGCTCCGCCCATGGCGAAATTTCTGCGGCGTGGTGAGCTTTTCCCTGCAAAGTGGTGTCTCGATTACGATATGAAACATGTGTATCTGCGGCTGATACTGGAATGGAAAATAGGGATCGACTACAACTGGTCAATGCCCGTTGGAGCTTTGGGTAAAGGCTTGAAAAAGAGACTACCAACTGAGATCTGGTCTCAGTTGGAAAACACATATGCAGGCGCGGACGTTCAAGAGAACTGGGTAGCCTTGTTTCGCACGATTACCCTTTTTCGGGAGGTAGCGATGGAAGTTGGAGATAGGTTGGGATATACCTATTCTTTTGAGTTGGATCAACGCGTTACTGCTTTTGTTCAGGAGATACAACAGCGGTCGGATCATTCTTAATATCTGCCGATCTTTCCTGTTCGATTCATGACTGACATGTTGTCAAATATTAGTTCTGCAACTTTGTTAAGCTGTAGCTTATTTCGTTACATCTGGGTCGACAATTTTCAAAGTAACCCTACAACTTCATGTTGTTGCGGCACCAGGACACTTCAATATATGTTTTGGGTAATGCCGGTCCGAACCGGATTTACTTTAGATTTACTTTCGAAAGGATTACATGTCACGTAACCGAATACTCCTGGTCACGGCTGGCATCATGCTCAGCTTGTTCCTGGCATCCATGGAATCAACGGTGGTTGCCACCGCCATGCCCACCATTGTCGGCCAATTGGGCGGTTTGGAACATTATTCGTGGGTCTTCTCGGCGTTCATGCTCACATCCACAACCACCGTCCCGCTTTACGGGAAGCTTTCCGATCTCTACGGACGTCGTAAACTTTATGTGATTGCGATGGCGCTTTTTCTGCTTGGCTCCGTTTTTAGCGGATGGGCGAACACAATGACACAGCTCATCCTGGCGCGCGGACTCCAGGGAGTCGGCGCGGGCGGGATCATGCCGCTGGCATTTATCCTGATCGGTGAAATGTTCACACTCGAGCAGCGCGCCAAAATGCAGGGCTTCTTCTCAGGCGTATGGGGCGTGTCATCGATTGCGGGTCCGTTGCTGGGCGGCTTCCTCGTGGACCAACTCTCCTGGCGCTGGGTGTTCTATATCAACATCGTACCGGGATTACTCGCAGCGGCTCTGGTCGCTTTTGCATGGCGAGACCAGATCCACGGTCATGGAAGACCCGTTGTTGATTATGCCGGAGCGGGCCTGTTGACAGCCGGCGTCGTCGCTTTGCTGCTGGGGCTCATGGAATACGGTACATCCAATAGCTGGATTTTGATCGCCATATCTGTGGCGTTATTTATCGCCTTGTTCCGGGTAGAGAGCCGGGCCGCGGACCCGATCCTGCCGCTTCATCTTTTTCGTGAGAGACTGTTTACCATCTCGATCACGCACGGTATCCTGACGGGTTGGGCGATATTTGGGAGCATTTCATTCACCCCGCTTTTTGTCCAATCTGTGCTTGGAACAAGTGCAACCCAAGCCGGTATCACTATCGCGCCGATGTTGTTGGGCTGGGTTACAGCCAGCATTATCGGCACGCGCTTGCTTTTGAGAATTGGCTATCGCACGCTGGCGATCGTTGGCACATCTTCGGTGGTCATTGGCGCATTTCTCATGTGCCTCGTGGACGCGAACATCAACCAATACTTGCTCATGTTCTATGTCACGTTGATGGGCGCCGGCATGGGCCTTTCCATCCCGCCCTTTTTGATCGCCGTGCAGACGACGGTGGAGCGACGTTATCTTGGCACCGCAACTTCGACGATGCAATTCAGCCGTTCGATCGGCGGAACTCTCGGCGTGAGCGTGATGGGAGCAGCGTTAAGCGCACGTCTTGCCGCGAGTTTGAGTGCCTCAGGGCTGGACCTGAACCTGGTCTCGCAATTACTGAATCCTCTACCCGGAACTGAAACGGTCATTGACGAGGGTGTGCGAATCGCCGTGGCAAATGCCATCCATCTGGTGTTCGTGATCGCGTTCGTTGCCACACTGTTTGCTTTGATCGTCACATTTTTCACTCCGCGAAAAGAATTGAAGGACGAACCGGTGGAAAGCGAACCGGCACTGTTGAGCGCGGATTGATCGTATTCCAGAAGTGGACGCGTCGGCATGACGACAGGAATGGAATTTATTCACGCATGAATGGAGGAAACATGGGCCTCTTACAAATAACGCAGATGCAGGGGCGTATCCCTGTGACAGTATTTCAACTGCAGGACCGCGTCACAATAGGCAACTTTGCCGAACTGGAAGAAGCCGCAAAGGAAGCCTACACCAACGGGATGCGTGACCTGGTCATCGATCTGAGGCGGACATCTGCGCTCACCAGCATCGGTGTAAGAGCGCTCGTCGTCATCCACAAGATGTTATCCGAGGACCGGGGGAAACATCTCAAGCTGGTATGTCCCACTGTCGACATGCGCGATGTGCTGGATATTTCAGGCGTCACACATTACATTGAGATTTACGACACTTTGGAAACAGCAGTTGCTTCATACTAATACTCACCGAGTTTGATTCCTGTTGGATGGAGAGATCCAGGGAAGCAAGACCTCCAGTTGACGAACCCAGTCTCCAGGTCATGTATAGACTACGTATTTTCTACGTAGTCTATGTTTTTAAAGGCGTAAATTTTGCGCTTAAGAAAAGTCGAATTTGATTGTATTTTAGTTGTGGATGTAAAGGTCCAAATCAAAATAGCAACCTCCGGAGGATCATATGCTAAACCGACGAGATTTCCTAAAACTAAGCGGAGCAGGTATTGCTGCTCTCTTTGCCGCGACGCGTGCCAAAGCACTGTTACGCGCTCGTGCTTATCAGACTAACGGTCTGAGCAAGTTCGCCCAGCCCCTTCGAGGCGTGTTCCCGCTTGACTCGAACGGGATCCCGGTCGCGGTCCCAGACGGGACAAAGCGCTGGGGACGTACCGTAGCTCAGCACTACACCATCGACATTAATCAATATACTGACCAACTGCACCCCAGCCTCGGTCCCACCACCTTGCGAGGCTATCATTCGCGGGCAAATCTGGGCGGCAGCGTGCCGCAGCGACACCTTGGCGGCATCATCGTCGCCCAAAAGGGTAAGCCAACACAGATCACTTTCCAGAACAATCTGAGCGGGGATCATCCTCTTCCTGTCGACCCGACAATCATGGGAGCAGAGATGGGTCCGAACCGCGTCTCAACGCACATCCATGGCGGCGAGGTGCCCTGGATCAGCGACGGCGGTCCTTTTGCCTGGTTTGACAGCGCCGGGAACTACGGTGAAAGTGTTTCCCTGAACATGTATAAGGCCCTGAACCCTGGCTTGCTGCCGGGTCAGGCAGAATACTATTATCCAAACGAGCAGAGTGCCCGGCTCGTGTGGTATCACGACCATGCCATTGGCATCACGCGCTTAAATGCGTACGCCGGCATCGCTACCGGTTATATTATCCGCGATGCCTTCGAGGGTTATTTGCGAAACCTTGGATTACCGGATTTCATTGAAAATGGTGGGCGTGAGATTCCGATCGTGATTCAGGACAAGGTCTTTGTAGGCGAGGACATAGACTTGGTGGACCCTGAGTGGTTGAATCTACCTGTAGCTTCCGAGCATGGCAGCCTTTGGTATCCACATGCTTACGATGGTGAGCCCGGTCCGGTGGGAACTCCTCCTGAACTATCATGCGTGCCGGAAATGTTCGGCGACACGATGCTGGCAAATGGC
>JBGPNQ010000273.1:0-7407 GCA_041487615.1 Anaerolineae bacterium | reverse complement strand
GCCTGGATACTCCTTCTCAGGAGGGTCTGCTGGACCTGCTCGATACACTTCGGAATCAAAAAGTGACCGTCATGGTCGCCACACATGATCTCGATCAGGCTGCGAGTCACTTTGACCGAATACTTCTGCTCAACCATCGCATTGTTGCATTCGGAAGTCCGACAGATGTTTTACAGACAGAAAACCTGTTAAGTGCTTATGGCGGTCGCTTGAAAGTTGATCCTGAAGGGACAATGTTGGTGGATGATTGCTGCCCACCGGAGGAATGATTTGCGATTGATTTATGATCGTGCAAGTTTTCGAAAGATATGTGGGTTCATAAGCCAGAGGAGATCAGATGGATGAAAAGGCCTTCAAAGCAAGAACGAAAAAGCTGGCAATAGCAATAATCAAGGAAGTTGATAGATTGCCGCATTCGCTTGCAACCGATGTGATTGGAAAACAGCTCATCCGATCAGGCACGTCCATTGGTGCAAATTATTGGGCAGCGTGCCGCGCAAAATCAACCGCGGATATGATAAACAAAATGAAGATCGTTGAGGAAGAAAGTGACGAGACTCAATATTGGCTGGAACTTCTGGTGGAGGCAGGCCTTGTTCCTCAAAATCAAATAAGTGATCTTTATAAAGAAACCGATGAAATCCTGGCTATGCCTGTCTCATCGCTCAAAACTCTCCGCAATCGAAAATCGTAAATCCAAAATCGTCAATCGTAAATCCAAAATCGTAAATCGAATGTCTTTTCTCCTTCAACCTCTCTCCTATGAATTTATGCAACGCGGCATGATCGCCGCGGTTTTGGTGGGTATTGTCTGCGCAGTGGTTGGGGCGTACGTTGTTCTGCGCGGGATGGCTTTTTTTGGCGATGCGCTGGCGCATACGATATTGCCTGGCATCGCGCTTGGATATCTTGTCAACGGTGGAGCGCGTGAACCGCTTTTTTGGTGGGCATTAGGAACCGCTGTCCTGGCGGCGCTGGGAATTGGCACGATCAGTAAGAATGCAGAAATTAAAGAAGATACGGCCATTGGCATCATCTTCGCAGGGATGTTTGCACTTGGCATCGCATTGATCTCCACTGTCCGAAGTTACGCCGTGGATTTGAGTCACTTTCTCTTTGGAGATGTACTCAGCGTTTCGACTCAAAGCCTGTGGCTGATCCTGCTTTTTGGGGGACTCGTACTCCTCATTATTTTTGCCTTCTACAAGGAATTCCTGACCCTATCCTTTGATCCCATCCTCGCCACGACATTGAGACTTCCTGTGGGCCTGCTCAACAATCTCCTGCTCGGGCTCATTGCCGTAACCGTCGCGGTCTCGCTTCAAACGGTCGGCGTGGCATTGATGGTTGCCATGCTGGTCACCCCCGCTGCGACCGCGTATTTGCTTACGCATCGACTTTCTACAATGATGTTCCTCGGTGCGGCCTTTGCCTCCCTTTCGGGAGTCATTGGTTTGTATCTTTCGTATTACCTGAGCATCGCCTCCGGCGCGGCGATCGTCCTGACTGCAACTGCATTCTTCCTGCTCGCGTTTGGGTGGAAGAAGATAGCGGGGAGGTGACTTCTTTCGAAGCAGGATAGATATCGGCTGACTCTGAGGCGAAACGTGTGTTTAGCGAGCATATGTTGAATTTGAAGGGGAATTGTTGTACACTGAGTGCATAGGTGAAGTGCGGGTGGGTTCCGATCAACGAAGGCTGAAATGAAAACATATCGTAGCGAACAACACGGCTTTGAGATCGACATCCCGGAGAATTGGTCGTTTCATTCTGAGGAGACGGTCATGCATCCCCTCGGAAAGGATCATTCTCTCATCTTCAAATGTGGTTCCAATGAGGCATTCAATCTTCAAATCGGTCCATTGAAACCGACGCCTGTTTTGGAACAGACAGAAGACAGATTTGAACGATATGCCAATGAAAAGGGATATACATCACTGGGACTAGGCAGGATCACAGTTGGGGGAATAGAGCACGGCTGGGCGCGTTATTATATGGGGGGCGGGTTATGGTCCAAGAAATATCTGATCGTTCTGGATCATATTGAATATGCGATCACTGCAACCTGTTTGGATCAAGTTTTTCTGTTAGGAATGGAAAAAGGCTGGGATGCAATTGCCCTGTCTTTTCGACTGATCGCTCCTCCTGTTGATTTGGACAAGGTCATGCGCACACTGGCAATGCCGGCCAGTCCAAGTGAGATTCCAGGGCGTATCGAGTTATGTCAGCAGGCATTGGCTCACGTGCATCGCGAGATCGATCCGGAAACGTGGGCAGGGCTGGAAATTGAACTTGCCAAGAACCTCGGACAGAACCCTCAAGGGGATCAGGTTCAAAACATCGAGCTGGCCATACTTCATAATGAGAAAGCTCTGGAGGTATTTACCAGGTCAGCATATCCTGAATACTGGGCCAATATTCACAGTAATCTGGCCTCCAATTACCGCAGACGGTTATGGGGTGAACGGGCTGAGAACATCGAAGAGGCTCTGCGCCACTGCCAGCAAGCCCTGGAGGTAATTGATCGTCAAGGTTCTCCTTTATTGTGGGCGGGAACCCATAATAACTTGGCAAATGTATATCGTGATCGCCTGATGGGCGAGCGCGCCGAGAACCTCGAGCAAGCCATCCATCACTGCCAGCAGACGCTGGATGTGTTTACTCGCCATACATATCCATTCCAGTGGGCGACTGTGCAGAACAACCTGGGAAATGCCTACCAGGATCGCATTCGAGGAGATGGCGAATCAAATCTCGAGCAGGCCATCTATTATTATCAACAAGCCCTGGAGGTGTTTGCCCGGAATACGTATCCAGACGATTGGGCATGGACTCACAGTAATTTGGGAGCCATTTATTATAACCGTATCCGCGGGGAGAAATCGGAAAATATCGAGACATCCATTCATCATTCCATGCAAGCGCTGGAAGTCTTTACGAAGGAGGCTCTCCCGGAGAAGTGGGCACTGACTCACAATAATCTGGGAAATGCATATCGTGTTCGTCGAGCGGATGAGAAAAATGCAAATTTAAAGCGGGCCATTCATCACTATCAACAGTCAATGAGTGTATTTACACAACAGGCGTATCCGGAGCGCTGGGATGGACTGCAACATAACATAGCCATCGCAGATGGACTATTGTCAGGCAATAAAGGACTCACGGGACTGGATCTGTCCATACTTTTTAGTAATAAATTGCCGGATGAAACGATTCGTCAATCCAACCCCAAAACCTGGGCGTTCCTTCATATGATCCGGGCGATGGATTATTTCAAGGAGCAAAAAGGGCAACGAGCAAAAAATCTTGAGAAGGCTATTTATCACAACCAACAAGCCCTGGAAGTGTTTACGCGCCAGGATTACCCGGAAGATTGGGCAAAAGCCCAAATCACGCTGGGAGAGACATATCGACACTTAAGCCTGGTCAAAGACCTGGACGATAACTTATTGCAAGCGATTTCCCATTATGAACAGGCTTTGGAAGTGGCCACTCGCGCGGCTTATCCGGAACTGTGGGCGGCGGCTCACAATAACCTGGGCATAGCGTATACCAAGGGAAAATTCGGTGATCAATCCGAAAATGTGGAGAAGGCCATCTCCCACTGTCAGCAGGCATTGGAAATCTATACCCGCGCTGCTTATCCCGATGATTGGGCAATGACGCAGAACAACCTGGGTGGGGCCTATCGCAGACGTCTGAGTGGAGATCGGGGGAAGAATATCGACCAGGCCATTTTCCATTTCCAACTTGCATTAGAGATCCAAGACCATCAGCCAGACCGGGAGCAGTGGGCAGGCACACATAATAACCTGACGTTTGCATATTGGGAGCACTTGCGCGGTGACCGTGCTGAGAATCTTGAAAAGGTCATCTTCCATGCCGAGAAGGCACTGGAAGTGTATTCGATTGAATCGCATCCCAGAGACTATGCACTCCTGCATATCAGGTTGGGAGCGGTGTTTCAAGTGCGAACCCGCGGCGATCAAGGGGAAAACCTTGAACAGTCCATCCAGCATCTTGAATTGGCGCTGAAGGTATTTGGTCGCGATGCCGACCCCGAGAATTGGGCAATCGCCCAAAACACATTGGGACTTGCATTCCAGCGTCGTCGACGAGGAGATCCGGCTGAAAATATTGAGCGATCCATTTCTCACTTCATCCAGGCGCTACAAGTGTATGGCATCCAGACATTCCCAACAGAATGGGCGTTGACTCAAAAATATTTGGCTTACGCCTATGGAGGTCGACGCCAAGGGAATCGAGCGGAGAATATCGAGCAGGCCATCGAATATTTCCAAGGAGCACTACGCGTTCTTACCCGCGAGGAGCATCCGGAGGAGTGGTCGCACGCGCAGGAAGGCCTGGCACTCCTATATAAGGAACGGAATTCCAATGCGGAGAAAACCACGGCTCATTCAGATGACAAACCTCCCCGCCTGACATATCCCGATCTTTATAACGTGTCATTGAGACTACACTCGGATAAAAAATACCGTCTAAAACTGATCTACTCCGATGTGCCAGATATCAAATACGCCACCAATCTGTTAATGGTGTATCAATGGGAAGGGGAGCTCTCGGATGAAGAGGCAGATATACTCAGGCTTCGCACCGCGGTCTATCTCTCCTGTGCGATCTTTGATGTGGCCCGAAGTGGGGGAGTACCCTGTGCCGTCTGTGATGTCCCCAACGGACAGAGACCCACCTGGATGATCGAAGGCGAACGGTCACCGGTCTGTGTAACGCTTTCGGAAAAAGATACGTCTGATCGAACCTTGCAAATGTACGTCGGACCGGTGGTGGTGGCGATGGATCAACTGCCAAATGACAAGACATATTTGAAAAAGTTGATGGAAGGCTTTCGGGAACTGTGCAGCGAGATTGAAATTTGAGGCGGCTGGAGTTCACATACTACATCCGCGATGCAAAAGGAACGTTTGCGTTTACTCTTCCGCATCTTCTTTCATCCGCACCGCATTTGCGATCCGTTCTTCGGCGAGTTTGCAGTACTCAGGTGAAATCTCGAAACCAACGTAATGGCGTCCATGCTTTTTGGCAGCAATGGCTGTTGTCCCTGAACCGATGAAGGGATCGAGCACCACATCGTCGACGTAGGAATAAAGCTTGATGACGCGGCTTGCCAGTTCCACAGGGAACGGCGCGGGATGTCCCACTTTCTTCGCGGAGACGGGTAGAATTTCCCAGACAGATAACGTTGCTTCGGTGAACTCATCGGATGAGAGGTCTGATGTCCCTTTATCGGGACGCGTAAAGGAACCCTTGGCAAACACGAGCAGATATTCGTGCAAATCGCGCAATCGCGGGGCCCGCGCGCTGCGCCAGCTTCCCCAGGCGCAACTTCCATTCGCGCCGCGTCCCTTTTGCCAGATGATCTCGCCCATGGGCAGGAATCCGATCTCGGAATGGATCTGATAAAAATGTGCGTGCAGGGGGATGTAGGGTTTGCGTCCCAGGTTGGCAACGTTGACAATGAAGCGTCCGCCCGGTTTGAGGACCCGGTACACTTCCGTGCCGACGCGCCTGATCAATTCAAGATAGCCGTCAAGCGACATATCCTCATCGTAGTCCTTGCCTACATTATAGGGAGGTGATGTAAACGCCAGCCCGACACTGCCATCCGGGATGGGCATGGATTCGGATGACGAGTTATAAATCCGGTCAGCCCAGCCATCAATTTGACTGAATGGAATGTCTGCCTCGGCGAGGTCAGCAGATGGATTTGGTTGATAAAGATTACGGGAATAAAAATCGGATGCGTCGTGCGCTTCACGTCTGGAAACACCGAACGAAGACGTTTGAGTTTTCCTGGGCATGATTCTCTCCAATCCTTATCAAGTTTATCATTGACTCGCGGTTTTCCCGTTGCAGTTTCAAGATTGAGGAAAGTGAAGCCACAGTCCCCTGAGGGGGATAATAAAGCACACAGAGACTCAGAGAAAATATTTCTGAGTGTCTTCGCGACACTTGCGCCTGCGCGCAGTGCAGGTGAGCATACGCGAAGAGTGCCGCGACTCCGTGGCGAATTGCCTTGCTAACCATAGAAATCAAGTATCATACCCAAAACAATCACCAAAGGAAAACACAATGGAATCGATCCTCCTCATTATTTTGATCGGTCTGGCGGGCGGTGTGGCGGTGGGACTGCAAAGTCCTCTGGCAAGCATGATCAGCCAGCGACTCGGGATTTTCGAAAGTGTGTTTATCGTCCATGTGGGAGGCGCGGTCATTGCATTGTTGCCTCTTCTGTTTTATAGCGGAGGAAAACTATCGCAGTGGCGAAGCGTACCCTGGTATGCGCTCGGCGCAGGCATATTCGGATTGATCGTGATCAGCGCGATCAGCTATATGATCCCACGTGTGGGGATCGCCGCCTCGATCACGACGATCGTGGCAGGTCAGCTTTTGGTGGGAATACTCCTCGATAATTTTGGACTGCTGGGTGCATCAGTACGAGCATTGGATGTAACGCGTGTTGTAGGGATGGCGGTTGTGCTGGCAGGAGTCTGGCTGACGGTGAAATAGTTTTTTGCAAACGCGTGTGCATCAACCAAAAAAACACGAAAAGCAAGTGCAGTTCTTAAACGAAGATAAGCAAAGGACTAAACCTTTGTGACCTTCGTGTCCGCCTGCCCCGACTATCGGGGTTGTGTTTACGAATCTTCCTTGTACGCGACAGCAGAGTAAAACTCGCGCAAAAATCGCGAAGGGACTGTTGCCAGCAAGCGCGGTTCGCTGAATCCTGCACGCGGGGCAAGTTTCTTATACGTTTCAAACGCTAGCGGATGCGGAACCCACATGTTGCCCGAATCCACGTTGTATTCCACGAGCAGGAGCGCGCCGTTCGGTTTCAAGAGTCCTCGCAGGTGAATCAGGACTTTTTCCTTGTCTTTAAAATAGTGAAGGGAATTTGCTATCACAACGCCATCGAGAGGTGGGATATTGATAAGGCGGGTGAAATCCTGATTTAATGGAATCAGGTTGTGGCTTGTAGTGAAGCGAGCGCGATGAGAAGAGTCCAGTTGCTGAAGAGCGGCTCGATCTTTATCCACGGCGTAAATGATTGCATCCAACCCCACCAATTCTCTTAACGCAAGAGTAAAGGCGCCACTACCCGCGCCGAAATCGGCCCATGTGCCGCCTTGAGGTAAATTTGCGGGACGCAAAAGATTGACATGATCGCCATGGTCCATGTGGGAATGGTATCATACATGCCTATTTCAAAACCAAGGTGAATATGTCTTTGCAAAAGAACGAACGTCACGACCCGTATAGGGCAATCGCATCTAAAGTGGGTCTGAAATGAGGTAAAAATGGCTAGCTTGGAGGTCGGCATGCCGAAGAAGCCATTGGAAGCGATTGAAGAGCATTTTAGCAAGGTCAGCG
>JBGPNQ010000272.1:0-7434 GCA_041487615.1 Anaerolineae bacterium | reverse complement strand
GCTCTTTTGAGGCAAAGCCTTCAACAGGAGATGAAACGGCTGGAGGAGTGAGAGCCGTGCGGAAATTCCACACTGCAGACCAGCCATTCGTTCCATCTACATCATTAAAGGAATTGACACGCCAGTAATACTTAGTATTGGGTTTCAGCAAGTCCGGAACCTGGTATTCCGATGTGGTAAGGTCGATCACATGCACCACGGGTGACGAGAAGTCCGCATCATCATCCACGTTTAATTGATAATGATTGAGAGCCGGCGTGGAATCGGTCCAATTCAACAGCGGAGTGTAGTCGGTGGTCAGGGAATTATTCGCAGGGAACTGCAAAGTTGGAATGGAAGGAGTGCCCATGCAAGTGTAGATTTTCACGTCATCGATGAACCAGCCTCTCCAATAAACATCCATATCTGTACCATAGACGAATCTGACCCTTACGTCATGATCAGCCAGCGGACTGAGATCGAAGCGCGATGAAACCATGTGAGACGGATTTAGATAGTACGGGAAGTTCGTTCCAACAAATGCCTTGCGTCCCTGGAGGGGATTCGGATTGATGGAGTATCTTACAAGCGTGCCGTTGTAGTTGGCGCCTGCTGAGAAGAACGATCCGGCATCAAACCAGTTGCCGTTATCCACCGAGAGCTCCACAACTCCTCCATCGTAGAACCTTCCCTGGTAGATCTCAAAATCGTAGGAGTGATTGAAATGCAGGAACGTTCCTGGAAAGATGTGGACAGCATTTCTCATGGTCAGAGTGTCAAAGACTCCGTTTCCTGCAACCGTGGTAGCCGACTGATACTGGCTGTTGTAGATTTCGGATGTGGTGAACCAGCCATTGCTGTCGAAACCACTACCCGAACCATCAAACGTTTCATTTAGCTGTGTCACCGACTCATAGGTTGTCATTCCCGTGGGACAAAGCGGCGCAGTGATCTGGTTGGAAGTCGTCCCTGTAATTGGACTGCTCATCTGGACTGCATCCAGTGCCTTTGTGACTTCAAAACAATCATCCTGTGGCAATCCAATATTTCTGCAAGCTTGCTGAAGAGCATAATACAAATCGGAATAGTTGGATGCCACTCCGAGAAGATTTGTTTGAGCCTCGTAATACAAGTCTGCTGTCTTATCCCATCCTATGCCCCGAATGGTCTTTCCATTGAATACGCCGCCCTCCACCATCAGGTAGATGGCTTTGTTGTTCACGCCACTGTTGCTATGCACACCGCCATTATCGTCTTCTCCCTTATAGTAGGCTGAGCTGGTCATTTTGTCAGGATCGTCAAATTGTGACGGGGTCTTCATATTGCGGATGGCGCCCAAACCGCTGATATCTTCACCGATGAGCCACTTGACACTTGCGGAGTCATTCCCCTTTCCATTTGTTTGATCCAGGTATTCGCCCCATAAGTCTGACAAAGACTCATTGATCGCTCCCGACTGGTAAACGTAGAACAGGTTTGATTCGTACTGGGTGACAGCATGTGTGAGCTCGTGCGCAATCACATCATCGGCATTGGCAAAAGCATATCGATCGCCGTACACCATCTGCGAGCCGTTCCAGAATGCATTGGCCAAGGGACAAATGAGTACATTGCCATCGGTCAGGTAACAGTAGTGCAGTGTGGAAGTGATCGTCATGCCAGAATTGTCCACGCTGCTGCGCCCGTGTTTCGAAAGATACAGATTTTCCGTTTGAAGTGCATAGTCCTGGGCAGAATTGGCTTGAGCATCCCCCGAACATGGAACATCAAGATCGGTACATAACAGGCTTCCGGGGAGGAAGTGATCGTGGTTCGCCGTGTAGGTGTTTGCCTCAATATGCCATATGTCCATCGTTGTGACCAGATCAGTCATACCGGGCGAAGAGATGGTAACCGTGAACGATCCAGTGGAAGCAATCAGGTTGGGTTGAAGGGGCGGAGCCGTGGCAATTCCGTTACTATCGGCGACGACCGTCTCGGCCATCGAGTCATTGGGGAAGAGCGCGAAGTTCGCTCCATTCGCGATGACCGTAAACGTGACACTAACGCCACCCACAGGTTTTGAATAGTCATCCAAAGCCTGGACAACCAATGGTGTGTAGTACGGGTACCCGGGGATTCCTGTTTGCTCAGTACCCTGAATTACGGACAATCGCTTTGCAATCCCGGGGAGCTCGAGATTCTGCAGCGACATATCTGCTGATGTAAGGAGTCCGGCCGTTGTTGCGCTGACCTTGTAAACTCCGGAGGCGCTGTTGGCAGTGAATGGTGAGGAGGTGGCCAGCCCGCTGGCACTAGTACTCACCGTTTCGGCTGCGTTTCCAGTCGCCAGGAACGTACCGCTGGCCCCGCTGGCCGGGGCGGTGAACGTGACATTCGCCCCGTTGACAGGATCACCATTCCCATCGAACAGCTGGACAACGAAGGGCATGCTGAAAACCTGGTTGACCGTTTTCTTCTGGTTGGATCCACTCGAGATAATGATGCTGGTCGCGACTCCCGGTGTGAACCGGTTGGTGAGCGAGAAACTCAAGGTGGATGTCAGACCACCTACAGAAGCGATAACGGAGTAGGACCCGGTCAGGCCGTTAGCGGTAAAAACGGAGGATGTTGCAATTCCTGCCGAACTTGTGGTCACTGTTTCAGTGCTTGTGCCGCTGTCTGCAAAAGTGCCGCTTGCCCCGCTGGCAGGTGCAGTGAACGTTACGCTGACCCCATTGACCAGGCTTCCAACGTTGTCTTTTACCAGAATCTCAAGAGGATTCCCAAACGCCTGGTCATGTGTTGCCTGTTGCGGATTCCCGCTATAGATGCGGATTTCCGCCGGAACGTTAGGAACAGGAACCAGCTCATAAGCTCCCATGTCGCAAACGGCGGTTCCATCCCCATTTCCATCGAGCGGTCTTGGGTTTCCCTGTTGATCCGTGGAAGGACAATCAGTGGAAGCCCCGGCATCGACAGCCGGGCTTCCGCCGAAGATCCTGTGAACCGGCGGAGTGCCTGTTAATTCCGTCTCAAGTCTTGGATCGATATTCAATTGATTATTGGACCCTGTGATCGAGCAACCCGAGGTACTTTCCAGAATGCTGTAATCGAGCGAAAAAGAAACTGCATCACAATCTGGGCCGGTGCTAGCTTGATTATTTGCAATGATGCTGTTGCTGGCATTTTTTGTGCCACTGCCTTGAACTGAAATTCCACCACCATTTGTCGCTGTGTTGTAGGAAATCGTGGAGTTCTGAATGTTGAGCGAGAGAATATAGTCGCTCCGAATGCCCCCTCCAGAGCTGCCGGAAGTATTTCCGCTTATTGTGGAGTTGATCAAAGTCAGCGAAGATGTACCACCTGCAAATATGCCGGCACCGTTATTGCCCGCATGATTGTTTTGAATTGTACTGTTTGTGACTGTCAGATTCGCACTTGCAAGATAAATGCCACCACTATCCGCAGAGACTGAGTTTTGAATAGCGAAATGATCAATGATAGTTGGTCCAGCTGTGACCAAAAATCCATTGTTATTTTTGTAGTTCCCACTAATCTGATATTCACCATCAACAGTAGAGACACCGGTCTGTTCGGTGAAGAGATTTTTCCATCCACCGGAAATCGTAAGCCCCTTATTTACGATCACAACATTGGGATTCACGTTCAAAGTGCCGGGCCGATAATAGATGCCATCCGCAACAAAGACCGTATCTCCAGCAGCCGCAACATTGATCGCCTTTTGAATGGATTTACACGGCAATGCTTGCGTACAGGTATTTGAATCACTTCCAGTGGCTACATCCACATACCGCGGCGTGACGGAAAGAGCAGTCACATCGCCTCTTGAGGAAGCACTGAATACGCTGCTTGAATCTCCTGAATGTGTTGTTGGCAATGAGGTTTCGGTTAGAACGGGAGTTGTCGTGGGCAAGGCCGTTGGCGTGGGATCGGGATCATCGATCAACCCTGCACTGCCTTTGAGATTCCATGCGCTATCGATCTGGTTGAAGTGAAAATCAGGATTGCCCGTCTGGGAATTGATCAACATCAACTCACGGATGGGCAGGCTGTTGTCTACTGAGGTCACATCCATGCGCCAGACTAACTCTACTGGTCGAATGCTGGGTTGCAAAAGGCTTTCATCGAAGATCCATAGCTCGGGTTCGGTGGCAACAAAGTCTTCAGGAGTTTTCGCATTCCACTTTGCCATCGCTTGCAGAGCGATCTGTTTGGCTTGTGCAGCATCGATTGCCGGTTGCGTGGAAAGGGATAGATTCGGAGATGCTTCTCCATTGATCGAATACAGATCCCCGTTGTCATTGATATTTACGATCAACTCTCCGCCCATGACTGGGATGCCTTGATACTTCTGCTGATAGCGGACGGTGACTCGTCCATTCCCCGGATGATTCGTTTGCATCACAGACAATTCTTTGGTCGCATCGCGGATGCCGAACTCCGGTGCGAAGTGTTTGGCAAGCGCGAGTGCTGGATCACCAGGACGGCTTGCTCCGGGCAGCAATCCCATCGCCTGGGAGAATGCTATGGATCGTCCGCTTTCCGGACCGATGAAGCTGACCTTGCCGGTCTCGGCATTGAGCTTGCGGTTGATGCCATCCTTGCCTTGTGCCGACGCAATTGGCAGATTAATGCTGGAAAGAACGGTCGTCAAAATGACAAAGATAGAGAGGAGTTGCAGGAGTTTGGATTGTGTACGCATGATGGTCTCCGATGGTTTTCGCTTTGTCCCCGATGAATCGAATCCCCGGGGTGATTCAGAATCAGCGTAGTCCATTTGTGTACACACGTCAATTAATAAACGGTTACTTTATCCCTGTTTTCTGTATGTTATTTGTCCCAAAAAAGTTACAGCGAAAAAAGAGAACCAACTGTACCAAGTTGGTCCTCTTTTTAGTAAATCCTGGACGATAGAACACGGATTTATAGGAAAAGAGACGCGCATGAGTGAACGTCTCTTTTAGGTTTCTTTCCCGTCATTGCGAGCGAAGCGAAGCAATCTCCGCTTTTGCTGTTAAAACTTATGGAGCAGATTCATTCGTGTAAGAGGAGATTGTGTCGCCATGGCGCCACGGCGCCGCTTCGGGCTAACGCCCTCGCAATGACGTGTTATTTCACATTACCCAGCAATCTCGGGAACCAATACCACAACAAATCCGCGGCGGGTTTACCGTGAATGGAGGCGGACTTATCCTGTAACGCGACAGGCTCAAAGTAGCCGCGGCTGACGAATCCACTGACCCAGGCGCGAGCGTTGACGGCGTTGAACATGGCATCATAAATGTCGAACTGCTGCTGTATATCCAGGTTGACCGTGCCCAGGTCTTCATCCGGCCGGTTGAGCGCGGACCAGTCGAAGCAGCCGTTGCTTCCGTTCGGGATGCAGCCGGTGGCCGAATACGTTGAGGACGGATATGACAGCGCGATGATGAATGGCTTATTCACCTGCGCTTGCACAGGCGCGACGTTCTCATCCAGCAGGCGTCCTGCTTCGGAGAGCAAGTCTGCCTTGCTGGGATTTGCCGAATCAGACAACTTTGCATACCAGAGCAGATAGACTCCATCCGTGGCTTGCAAGAGGTTGATGGGAGGCACAATGTCGGCCGTGGTGTAGGGAAGGGCAAAGAGCACGTTGCCACGGAAGTGCTGCCTCACCTCAGCGATGACATTGATCCAGCGCGTCTCCGCGTCGGCGGGGACTCCGCTGAGGTTACCGTCCGCCAGCTTTCCCGAGGGGAGTGCCGGGGCGATCCAATCTCCGCCGATGATCAGGGCCTGCGCGCCGCTCAGACTCGCCAGGTCCGCATAGTGGACGGCGAAGGCCCGGTAATGGTTGAACCAGTTATCCCACCAGCCTGAGCTGCGCGGTGCAGATTCCCAGAAGTCATCGGCATCGGTGGCAAAGCGCGGCTGAGGGAAGAGCGCAACGTTGAGATTGATGGCGCGCGCCTGCGCAACCGCTGTGACCGTATCTGACCAGAAGGGATCCCTGCCGGGCAGCGATGAGAAGATAAGAGGGTCGGCGCGCGAGAATGTCCAGGAGGGAGTGTAGACGATCCAATTCGAGCCAATCGCCTGAACGTTTTGCAGCGCGGCCGGGTTGAATGTTAACGTGCTTGGATCATAATAGGATTGAAATTCTACGCCCGCAAAAAAGCCGGTGCCTCGTGAAGGAATGCTCGATGAAACAAGCGTGGGGCTGGCAGCTTTTTGCGGCCATGTCCATTCGTTAACAGTATCGACAATATCCTGCGGCGCGATGCTCGGCGAGACGGTCCGCCCACGCGAAGATTCTCCCGGGGTCTGTATATCGTCTGCGGAGCTGCATTCCGCGTTGCGACAATACCGGTAACCAAACGAACCGATGATGTTCAATGGCCCGTAAAGTTTATAGCCCCAAAGGCTGTTGCCCTTTGACCACATTGGGATCGGTTGTGTCCAGCCATAGGGATTGAATTGAATATAGATGCTGTCGCCCGGCGGCGTATCCTGCGGCACAGTGACTTCAAAGAGGATCGGCGCGTTGGGTCCTGCCTGCCAGGATTGGACCACATCATTCACGCTCATGTTCTGGGCGGGCACGATCAGATCGCGCGTCACGTACTGGCCGGTGGAACTAAACTCTGAATTCCAGAAGCCATCGCCAAGCGTATATTTATATTGGATGTGTGCGCCCGCGGGGAGAAATAACGAAACCGAATAACGTCCATCAGGTAGCGGAGTCAGGACCGGCATTCGGTCTGCAACGGTGCTCAATCCGCCGCGCAGGTCGGTAAATGTATTGCCAAGTTGTAAAAGATTTCCTGCAAGCCTGAGCGGAACCCCTGTCTGCGTGGAGGCTGAAACGGATACGGTGAAGATGATATTGACCAGCTGCGCGGGTCTCATCTGGATCTGAACGGGTGTCGCCTGATTCTCTGCGACCATTGCCCCCTGCTGGAACGTTTGAAACGCGCCATCCAGTGCATACGCCACAAGATTCTGATCTCCGCCGCGCAGGCCGATCAACTCGAAACGTCCGGCAGAATCAGTTAGCGCCTGGACTCCCCCGGCGGTGACCATGATTCCAGGGATCGGCGCGCTATTATCCGTGTTTGTGACGGTGCCGAAGATATTTCCCGAAAGCGTATTGACAGGCTTGTCCGACCAACTGTTGACCGTATCCACTATTTGCGTCGGTCCATTTACATAGACCATGCGATAACGGATCGGCGTGTCGGTATTGGTATCCTCGACAACAGACGTCGCACCGCGCCGCACATAACGATATTTGATGATCGCATGGTCGGGGATGGCCAGCATTGTCGAATAGGTGATCGTGTCGACGGCGGTCATTTCATAATCCACCGCGTTGAGCGCCAGACCGGTCACTTCATCCAGGACACTGACAGCCAGCACTTCATTTGCCTGGAGCGGTTCAGGCAAACGTGCTGTTAACGTCACCTCGGCGCG
>JBGPNQ010000271.1:0-7442 GCA_041487615.1 Anaerolineae bacterium | reverse complement strand
GCGTGCGCTTGGGAATACGCAGCATCCTGCCGCCCTGCCTTATCTCATGGAAGCATTGCATGATTCATTCTGGTGGTATGAACGTGAATATGCAGTGGGTGATCTTTTGCTTGCAATCGAGAAAATGGGGACTGCCGCGGTCGATCCGCTTCTCGAAGCGCTTCAGGACAAGGAGGGAACTGTCCGCAAGTTCGCCGCGATCTTGCTTGGGAAGTTGGGCGATCCGCGCGCCATCGAGCCATTGGGAATGTCACTTTATGATGTGCATCACGACGTGGGAAAAGCATCAGCCGAGTCACTGGCTAAATTCGGCGGCAAAGGCTTTGAGATCCTGACCGAAGCGCTGCACCACCCCGAATTGTGGATTCGCATCCATGCAATTATTGGACTGAGCTGGATCCGAGATGGGCGGGTCACGCCCGTGTTAATCCAAATGTTGGAAGATCCTGAACGAGAAGTCAAGAAACAGGTGATTCGATCACTTGGGGAAATGAAAGACCCGAGTGCCGAATCCGTTCTGCAACAAATCATGGCGAATCGCAGTGACCGCGAATTCCACGCCCTGGCAAAAGATGCGCTGGACAATTTCGCGAAGGACTAACGCTGTTTCTGTTTCAAGGCAATTTCATACGAGCGATGCAGAAGGTCGATCGCTTTTTGAACATCCCCGTTCTCCCGTAAATAAAAACTCACCCAGCCCGTCTCCGGCAAAATATGATGCGGCTCGGCCAGCTTTGCAGCCACGATCTCGTCGCGTATTTTTTTCGGAAAGGGAATATCCACCAAATGGTCACCGTGAATATGACCCAGTTCCCGCGTGCCGAGACGATACTCCACCCCACCGAAACGATGAGGAACAGTGGACACGCCATCCCATGATAAAAGCGCTTCCGTAATTATTTTCTGTGCATTTGAAGCAGACATCCGGTCACCTGAAGCAAGGACAGGCTGAGCAGCTCATTCCTTACAGTGTTACTTCCGTATTACTTTTGGGTTATTACCCGTAAGCTTTAATCATAAGGAGCGCCCATGAAACGGATTCACATCTTACTCGGTGTACAGTCACTTGTTGGTATGCTGGTTTCGATCAACAGGCTTGGGCCGTGGACGCGTGGGTACGTATTGCCCAATGAATTTCTGCGCTGGGTGGATTTCAATAATATGCTCGTGCTGTCCCTCATCAGCATGGTTGCCCTTTATCTTCTCAAGAAAGCAATCGAATATGACTCTGCCGCCCGCGAAGGACGCGCTCACATGGCTTGGAATTTGGTTTTCATTATTGGCCTGTATTTCACCGCGGCAAGCTACGGCGATCATGAAGTGACAAATTATCTGCATCAGCGATTCTGCGCCACAGACACAACGAGCGATCTATGTCGCATCGTCATCTTCAATGATGACGAGTTCGGCCATTGGGTTTTCTTTACCGGCTTCGTCATGGTCAATGCAGCGATCCTGTTTCTGCAAGGTGTTTTTCCATATCGAGAAAGAATCTCAAATACGGATATTGCCCTGCTCTCCCTAAATGCACTATTTTTGGGCGCGGCAATACTGGCTAATCTCGGTTTTGAAGAGATTGGTCTGGATTTGTATGTCGTCGCATTACTCGCGTTTGTTTCTTCTTATTGGCTATGGAGGCGCGGCAGACAACCGATGTTCATCTATTACGCCATTGCCTATTGGCTGGGGTTGGTTGGCAGTTTGATCGCACAGGCAATGCGATGATACAAAATCGCCAGGACCTGGTCCCAGCGATTGGTTCAATGCACTATTGCTATGCCTTCCTACCTTCCGTTTCAAAACCGGGGATACAGGATGCACGCTCGAGCCAGCGCAAAAATGCGTCAAGGAGATAGACGGCCGCCAGATAGATGACAGCAACCGCAATATAGGAGCCAATCGGATCATATGTTTTTGCCGCGATGGATTTGGCTTTCGCCATCAGTTCAGGTACAGCAATCAGGAAAACAACTGCGGTGGACTTTAACAATGAAACTGGTTCATTCGACCAGGCAGGGATCGCCAGACGCAAAGCTTGAGGCAGGATCACATACCAGATCGTTTTCCACTTCGACATGCCGATGGAACGCCCCGCCATCATCTGGCCATCGCCAATCGCAAGGATCGAGCCGCGCAAATATTCAGCCTGGTAGGCGCCGCTGTTCAATCCAAGTGCGAGAAAGGCGGATAGTTCGCGCGAGAGTGTAAGGCCCAGCCCAGGCAAACCGTAATAAATCAGGAACAATTGAACAAGCAATGGCGTTCCGCGGAAGAGTTCGATATAGGTGACGGCAAGTCCGCGCCAAAATTTACTACCGTACGTGCGCGCAACAGTGGCTAGTAAACCCAACACAAAACCGGCGCTGAGTCCCTCAGCGGTGAGCAAAAGAGTGATACTCGCGCCCTTCAACAGGTCAGGCAGGAAGCGGACGAAGAAGGCAATAAAGTCACTCATGATTTCCCGCCCTTTTCCTTCTCCTTCTTGCCATACAGTTCCGTAATCTTCCACAGGAATTCCCGCGTGCGGTCATGTTTGGGATGATAGAACAGATCGTCAGGCGAACCTTCTTCGACAATACTCCCCTTTTCCATGAACACGATCCGGTCGGCGACTTCACGGGCGAATCCCATTTCGTGAGTCACAACAACCATGGTCATCCGATCGCGGGCGAGCTGTGCCATGACGTTGAGAACTTCTCCGATCAGTTCAGGATCAAGTGCGGATGTGGGTTCATCGAACAACATCACACGTGGATCCATGGCCAGCGCGCGTGCGATCGCGACGCGCTGTTGCTGTCCGCCCGAGAGTTGACCGGGATAATGATCGGCCCGGTCAGCAAGCCCAACACGAATAAGTTCCTCCATCGCCTTTTCGCGCGCTTTGTCCTTCGGCATCTTCCTGACCTTCGTCAAACCGATCATCACATTATCGAGCGCGGTCAAATGATTGAACAATAAAAAGTTTTGGAAGACCATTCCGATCTGCTGGCGGACTTCATCTTCGTTAAAACCTTTGGCAGTGATCTCCCTGCCGTCGAGAAAAACCTGCCCGCCATCATGAGATGTCAGCAGGTTGATACAGCGCAGCAATGTGCTCTTGCCTGTTCCACTGGGGCCGATAATCACGATCGTCTCACCCTCATTGACCTTGAGACTGATGTCCTTAAAAATGGTATTCTGACCGTAGATCTTTGTCAGCTTGCGAGTCTCTAAAATGGGATTGGTCATCAGGTTCTCCGTCAAGAGTGAGTGGGTAATTTCGTTCGCGCAGACAAATAGTCGAGTCCACGGTTTACGGCGAAGACCAAAACGAAATAAATGAGAGCAGCCGTCCCATAGGCGATGAACGGTTGTTGCGTCGTCGCGGAAAGCTGCTGAGCGCGGCGCAAGATCTCCGGGACGCCCAGCGCGTATACGAGGGACGAATCCTTCAAGACAATCGAAGCCTCATTTGACCATGGCGGAATGGCATGCCGAATCGCCTGGGGCAGAATAACAAATTGGATCGCCTGCAGGCGGCTCATTCCTACGGCGCGGGCCGCGGTCATCTGCCCGCCACCGACAGCCAGAAGTGCGCCGCGCAGAATCTCCATTTGATAGGCGCTGCTGACAATGCCGAGAGAAATCGATCCCGCCCAGAATGGCGAGAGATTGATCGATCCGGAGATCATAAAATAAAGGATGAAGAGCAAAACAATCGGAGGCACGCCGCGCATGAGGAGGCTATATCCTGTGGCGAGGCGATTGAGAATCTTTCCCCCGTAAGTATGAACAAGTGCCATGAGCAAGCCGATCAGCAGACCAAATGGAAGCGCGATCAATGTCACCCCAACCGTGATGGCAGTTCCCTGGACGATGTAGGAAAAAATATTGCTCATTTGATTAATTGGCGTAGGGACGGGCATCTGCCGTCCCTACGAATTTTTATTGAGCGAAATATTTCACAGCAAGTTTATCCATGAAACCTTCATCCTGCAATTGCCTGATGATCTCATTGATGGCCTGCTGAAGCTCTTTATCCGCATTGGGGATGACGATATTCACAGGCCCGCTGGAGAGCACACCATGGTAAACAATATTCAATCCGCCCAGTTGTTTGGCAAGCGCCTGTGCGGGAATATAGTCAGACATCATGATTTCGATTCGACCATTCTTCAGATCGAGCATCGCCTGATCGACGCGGTCATACCGGAAAAGATTCTCTTCGGGGAGCGCGCCATCGGCGACGAGTGTATCGGTCAACCAGCCATCCTGTGTGGTGCCGGTCTGCACACCAACCTTGAAGCCCGCTACATCTTCGGGTTTGGCGATCGTGCCGGCAAATCCGTCAGCAACTGTGAACGCATCTTCTGAGGTGTAATAGGCGTCTGTAAAGTCGATCGTCTTGTCGCGCTCTTCGGTGTAATTGAACGCGGAGATGGACGCGTCGATCTTGCCTTCCTGTACCGCCGCGATCAGACTATCAAACGGCATATCCACCCATTCCAATTTGACATCCAGTCGATTGGCAATTTCAGTCATCAGATCGACATCGAAACCGACCTTGTTGCCATTTGCATCCACCGATTCAAACGGCGGATAATCTGCAGATGTGCCCACCTTGATCACCTTGGCCTGCTTGATCGCCTCCAGATGATTCGCCGGAGCTCCAGCCCCACATGCCGTCAACAACAGGCTCATTGCAACAAGCAATGAAACAAAAACCAGATTTCGCTTCATAAACTATCCTTTCTTTATCGTATTGGGAAAGATGGACGCCCAATGAATTTGGGAAGTCAAACATCAATATACGGGTCGAATATCGGCAGAACAAGTGAAGATTGTCATACATATTTTCTTCTCCCGTCCTGATTTCCGGACTCCTTCGAAACCGAAAACGGAACCGCTCAAGAGTCAGATTTATCTTCACGCTGGACTCATTTGGCACAATAGACTCCTTGAGGGCAATCGCAACATCCTTCCAGATTTGGTGTTATTATGTCCGAATTCGGTTCCAAAAAAGGAGAGAACATGACGTACTTTATCTGGCTGCTTCGTATCATCCATATCGTCGGCGGAATATTCTGGGTTGGCGGCACGTTGACCATGGCCTTTTTCATCGGTCCGACTGTTGGTGCAACAGCAGAAGCAGGACAAAAATTCGTGGGGCACCTGATGAATAATCTGAAGTTCAGCAATCGAATGTCTGCCGCGGCTGGATTAACTCTTCTGGCCGGTGCGACATTATATTGGATTGACTCACAGGGCCTTTCTTCAGCATGGATGAATTCTGGTGCCGGTCGCGGATTTGGCATTGGTGCAGCGTTTGCGATCGTTGGATTTGTGTTTGGAATTCTTATTGGTCGTACGACAAAAGCCATGGCAGATCTCGGGGCAAAAATGCAGGGTAAGCCTTCACCCGATCAGCTCACACAAATGCAGGCCATACGAAAACAGCAGGCTACATATTCAATGATCTCTGCCGTGTCCCTGATCCTGGCAGTGACATTCATGGCAGTCGCCCGTTATCTTCGCTGATCCGAGAACCTACTGAACACCTATGAGAAACAAAAGCGATGGAGACTCAATCGTCCATCGCTTTTACGTTTCGCATGTTGCTTCTTCACTTCTCACTCTTAATCCATCCAAACAACTCTATCTTCAAACGATGGTCTTGGCGGAATTTCCTCCACGAACTCAGGATACCCCACATAAATAAAACCGATCAGGTGTTGATCTGCTTCAAAGCCCAGGAACTCTTTCACTTTTGCTTCACGGGCCCATTCGCCTGTCCGCCATTTTGCACCGAGTCCCAATGCATGTGCGGCGAGTAAAAGATTCTGAGTTGCTGCAGCGACTGCACATATATTTTCGATCTCCAATACCTTGGGTTCGCCTGGCTTATCCACGCCGACGGCGATCACCACGGGCGCCTGAAATGGAGTCGCATGAGCTTTGTTGAATGCTTCCGGCGGGAGCTCCGGGTGACGGTCCTGTAAAGAAGTGAACATCACATCAGCTAATCGGTGACGGGCGTCGCCAGTCAATACCACGAATCGCCAGGGTCGCACTTTGTAATGGTTCGGCGCCTGCACGGCCGCATCCAGGAGTTTTTCGATCAATTCGCGCGGCACTGCATCCTGCTTAACCTTCTTTATTGAATGTCTGTTATGTATCGCTTCGAATACGTCCATGTGTCCTCCGTTCTATTGATACAATTGTAAGATGGTTTCTTACAAAGGCAGGATGAACGTTTTCTATTCCGAAGCGCAGCGCAAACACGCGCCACTCTTTGAAGTATTCGATGGTGGCTTCCGTACGCCCTACCTGGAAAACACTGATCGCATGGATCGCATATTGCACGCACTAAATGAAACGGATTGGGCAATTCTTTGCGAGCCGACTGATTTTGGGCTCGACCCAATCTATGCAGTACACGATGAGGATTATATTGACTTCCTCGCCTCCTGCTGGACCGAATGGCTGGCTTCCGAGGCCAAAGACAAATCCACGCTGCTGCCTGCCACGTTCGCGCTCCGGCGTCAACCCCAAAAGCCAACCTCACTCCTTGGGCGTGCGGGCTATTACATGATGGACTTGAGCGCCTGTATTGTCGAGGGAACTTACCAGGCCGCGCTGGTTGCTGCAAATTGCGCGTTGAGCGCGGCTGAATCCATTGCAAATGGACAGCGCGTGGCGTTTGCTCTATGCCGCCCACCCGGACATCACGCCGGGAAAGATTATGCAGGCGGATACTGCTTCATTAACAATGCGTCTGTGGCAGCGAACTGGCTTTCGTCAAAAGGTAAAGTTGCCCTGCTTGATATCGACTATCATTGCGGCAACGGCACGCAGGATATTTTCTATGAACGCGATGATGTACTGACGATTTCCATTCATGCCGATCCAAATTTTGAATATCCACATTATTGGGGTTATGCGGATGAAACAGGCTTAGGTAAAGGATTTGGATTCCACAAAAACTTTCCGCTGCAAAAAGGCACCGATGACGCGGAGTATTTATTGGCTTTGGAAGAGGCATTGAGTCTCATCCGCAAATTCGAACCGAAATATTTGGTCCTCTCCGCAGGGATGGACATCTACACTGAGGATCCTCTCGGCACGATCAAAATTACCACCGAGGGTATTGGTCAAATTGGAAAACGAATCGCATCGCTGGGGCTTCCCGCAGTCGTGGTCATGGAGGGAGGCTATGCCAATGAAATGTTGGGAATCAATGTCGTTCGATTCCTGGGAGAGATGAGATGAGATTGAAAATTATTTTGTCATTCCTGTTACTCGTAACAGCCTGCGCTCCATCACCTGAACAACAAGCGCTGCTGACCGCGACGTCCATTACAGCCACCGCCGCATCCTGGACAAAAACCCCCACACCCACACTGACATTTACACCTACTGAAACATTCACGCCAACGATCACCTTTACACCGACAATTACGCCG
>JBGPNQ010000270.1:0-7458 GCA_041487615.1 Anaerolineae bacterium | reverse complement strand
GCTGACTCTTGCCTATGGTTATCGTGCCACGCGTCTAGGGATGTTTCAGGCATTGCCGCGCGCGTTTAATGAAGACAAAGGAAACTACGTCGAGATGGAAGGCATGTATGAGGTCCACGCAACCCGTATTTCCATGCATCTCGATAAACCTTCACCTGCCCATACAGATGGCGAATTACTCCCTCAGTGGATAGAGGATTTTGAATACGAGATTCAGCCAAGACGAATCAACATGATTGTGCCCTGATATGACAACTGAACTTTCCTTCAAACCTCTCAAGCGCAATCTTTGGACTGACCTGGAAGAACTATTCGGTCCGCATGGCGCATGTGCCGGATGCTGGTGTATGTATTGGAAACTGCGCGGCAAGGCCTACGACGAAGTAAAGGGATATGAAACGCGGCAGATGCACAAATCCATTATTGATTCGGGTTCTGTTACAGGACTGCTGGCCTATTTGCATGGAGATGTGGTGGGCTGGGTGGCGGTTGAGCCGCGTTCGGCATATCCCAAACTTGAGCATTCGCGCGCGCTCAAACCTGTGGATGATCAGCCTGTCTGGTCGGTGACGTGTTTTTTTGTGGCGAAACATCTTCGGCGAAATGGAATCACGATCGAGCTGCTAAAAGCTGCGGTTGAGCATGTCAAACATCAGGGCGGAAGGATCGTCGAAGGTTATCCAGTGGACGCAAGAACCAATATGCCTGCTCCGTTCATCTACACCGGAACCGCTTCCGCTTTCCAGCAGGCAGGATTTCAAGAAGTCGCGCGCCATTCACCGACTCGGCCCATTTTCCGTTACATTATCGAATAACAAATGGCTTTTCAAGATATACGTAAATCTCGGAAGTGGTTGAGCGCAAACGAGATTCGCATCATCGCAGCCTTTTTGATCCTCTTGGCGGCATTCGTGGCAGTGAATATTTATTTTGCGCGCATCCTGCCCGGCGGAGAATGGCTCTATCTTCGTTATGGTGGCGTGCGTGTCTTTTTAGGCCAGTATTTGGATACAACTGCAGGAGCCAAATTTGGGCGTGTCATGCCAGACGGGGACACTGTAATGCTTGTTACACAGATCGACCCGTACGGCACCACGGTTGCCCAAAGCGTTCAACAGATTGTATATGGACGTAACGCCTTTGCGAATGAATATCGTTATGTATTGAATGATCCCTTTTACGTCGTGTTGCTTTATACACCGCTGGCCCTGTTCCCGGATTTTGCCATTGCACGCAGTATATGGATGCTGCTATCTGAAGCGGCTTTAGGTTTTATCGTAGTATTCTCTTTTCGACTTGCTGAATGGGAACCGCCTGGTTGGTTATTTGCTGGTTTGATGGGATTTGGTTTGTTGAGCTTCTTTAGCCTCAATGCCTGGATCACTGCATCGCCCACTATTTTTCTGTGCTTTTTGTATTTATCCATACTGCTCGCCCTGCGTTCTTTTTCGGACGAACTTGCCGGTGCTTTGTTATTTCTTGTCGCCTATCAATGGGAAGTCGGTGGATTGTTTTTCTTATTTATCCTGATTTTTGTGATTGCAAATCGCCGCTGGAGTGTGTTTGCAGGGTTTGGAATGTCGCTGATCGTATTTTCTATCGCATCGTTCCTCGCATATCCCGGTTGGGGGTTGGCTTATGTTCGCGCAGTAATCTCGAACTTGTTGCAGGGTACCCGCCTTAGTATTGGATACATGCTGGCAGAATGGATGCCGGACATCAGGTTTTCAGTGGGGGGAGTCCTATCCGTTCTGGCGGTTGCCATAGTAGTTGTCGAATCAATCGGCGCAATCCAGGCTCCGTTTCGCCGTGTCACATGGACAGCACTGCTGGCCTTGGCGGCCATGCCGCTGGCGGGACTTGCCATTTTCCCATCCAATTTTGTTGTTCTGGTTCCATGCGTTATTCTAGTAATTGCCCTGGTTTGGGAACGTTGGTTGCGCAGACGCCTGGTTGCTGTTTTGCTCATCTTGATTATTGTTGTAGCGGTTCCTTTTGCTTTGTACTATGAGACGATTTTTGTTTATGCACCTCTCTACACCCAGTTGCTTTCTATTCTTCCGCCCATGACAACGATCATCGCTTTATATTGGATGCGGTGGTGGGTGGTCCATTCGCCGCGTACGTGGGCAGATCTAATTGGATTTCGTAAATGAACTGGCGCCACTACACGATTCTCTTCATCCTGGGTCTCATCGTCCCATTGGGAATATCGCTCTTTCAGTCCATGCCGGGCTATATGGACGCTGACTATTATTTTGCAGGCGGTGTTCAACTTGCAGAAGGCAAGGGTTTTACCGAGCCATATCTCTGGAACTATTTGGATGATCCATCAGGGTTGCCTCATCCCTCGCACACGTATTGGATGCCACTCGCCTCGATCATTTCCGCCAGCGGGATGTGGCTCACCGGTCAGTCTACATATGCAGCCGGACGCACTGCGTTCATTCTCCTATCAGCACTGGTTCCGTTGTTGACAGCGACTCTTGGCTACCGCGTTTCCCAGCAAACGCGGCTAGCGATGGTGTCTGGGTTTTTATCGATCTTTTCGCTGTATTACGCGCCATTCATGCCGGTACCGGATAACTACGCGTTGTACATGCTGTTCGGCGGAGCATTTCTCTTGCTCGCCCCGCGCCGCGAAAAATGGATTCCGCTTGTGCTTGGCGCGTTAGCTGGCTTACTGACTCTGGCGCGCAGCGACGGTCTGCTCTGGCTCGGGCTTGCAGGACTCACTGTCATGTGGAAAGCCGCGGGGAATGAAGATGGAATCAAATCAACTTTTGCGCAATGGCTGAAGCGGATCGTTCCTGCCGGAATGCTGGCTTTGGTGGGATATTTCATTGTGATGGGTAGTTGGCACATTCGCACTATGAATCTGTTTGGCGCGTTTATGACACCAGGCGGTGGGCGTTTGCTCTGGCTCGAGAACTATAACCAGACATTCATATATCCGCCGGAAAACTTATCTCGGCAGGGCTTTTTGCAGGCAGGGTGGAACGCGGCTCTTCAAGATCGCCTGATGGCATTCAATGCAAACCTTGGCAATGCATTTGGCGCGCAAGGCGGAATATTTCTCTTCCCATTCATTGTTATTGGGCTTTGGAATTTACGAAGTGATCTGCGGACCAAAATCGCGGTCACCGGTTGGCTGATTCTTTTCGCAGTGATGACAGTCATCTTCCCGTTTGCAGGCTCACGTGGAAGCTTCTTCCACGCGGGCGCGGCGTTTCAGCCTTATTGGTGGGTTGTTGGTCCGCTGGGTCTCGACTCTGTTGTCCAATGGGCGCGCAAGCGCGGTCGATTTACCGACAAGAACGCCCCGGTTTTCTTCCAGGCGATTCTTGTTCTCCTTGCAGTTCTCATGACCTCATATCTTGTCAACATCCGAGTCGTTGCAAGTGGTTGGGCGAAGGACGATGTCATTTACCCTCGGGTGGAGGCAAAATTAATTGAGAACGGGATCAGTCCACAGGATATTGTGATCGTTCGCAATCCACCTGGTTATTTCCTTGCTTCGAGACGTCAATCCATTTCACTGCCGTTTGGAGATGAGTCCACTATCCTGGCGATTGCAGAAAAGTTTGGCGCACGATATCTAATCCTGGAAAAGGGTGGCACCTTTGAATCCATTCAGGGTTTGTACGATCACCCGGCAGACAATGCTTCATTCACGTATTTGGGAGAGGTGGACGGTGCGCGACTCTACCGTATCGAAACGGCGCGTTGAGCCGCGTCTCATTATTGCCATCGCTGCATTAATTGCAGTGCTTTTCTATTTGCTTGTTAGCGCACTGATCTTTCGGGTGGGATTTCCCCTCGATGATGCATGGATCCATTTTACATATGCGCGCAATTTTGCTGAACATGGCCAGTGGGCATTTCGCCTGGGGGAAACCTCCGCAGCTTCCACAGCACCTTTCTGGACATTTCTACTTGCGGTCGGATATTTCCTTAAGCTCGCTCCATACATCTGGACTTTTTTTCTTGGCTGGGTCATTCTCATGCTATTGGGAATCCACGCTGAGACTACGGCGCGACAATTGAGCGTATCCTACAAGCCGCGCATTCCATGGGTTGGATTGTTCTTCGTATTCGCCTGGCATTTGACCTGGTCTGCTGTTTCGGGAATGGAGACTTTATTACACGGTTATCTAACCTTTGTCGTTCTGACGATGCTCATGACCGGCTCGCGTCGCTACCTGGCGTTGGGACTGTTGACAGGACTAAGCATTTGGGTCCGTCCCGACGGTTTGACTCTGCTCGGTCCGATCCTGTTTACGGCCATATTACTTGAGAAATCCGTCAAACAGCGCATTGACGCGCTTTTCAAAATATTGATTGGTTTTGGTGCACTGTTTGTCCCATATCTTCTTTTCAACCTTGCGTTGTCTGGAAATCCCATGCCCAATACGTTCTACGCCAAACAGGCAGAGTACGCGGACTATTGGTTATCGAAAACAATGCTTGAACGATTTGTGAACTATCTCTTTCCAATCATCGCCAGTCCTTTCGTCGTTCTTATCCCAGGTGTTTTTCTATGGCTCACTAAAACAATTCGTACACGCGCTTGGGGAGCTATCTCCGGAATCTTCTGGTTCCTTGGGTATGTTGCCATCTATTTCATGCGTCTGCCTGCGTATCAACACGGACGCTATATCATCCCAGCCTTACCCATCCTGTATTTGTGGGGCATTCTGGGGATGATCGAGTATGTATTGTCTGCAAAGGCGAATCCGCGGATTGTCTTTCTTTGGAACATCTTATTGGGCGCGCTTTGTTTGGTGTTTAGCTTTGTTGCGGCGCGTCAAAATGCCTATGACGTTTACTGGATCGAAACAGAAATGGTTGGGACAGCTCATTGGGTGCAGGAAAATGTCCCCCCGGATGCTTTACTGGCAGTCCATGACATTGGCGCGTTGGGTAATTATGTGCCAAATCCCATCATTGATTTGGCCGGGCTCATCACGCCAGAGGTCGTTCCATTTATTCGTGATTCAAGCCAATTGGCGAAGTATCTGGATGCGAATTCAGCCGACTATCTGATCGTGTTTCCCGACCAATATCCAGCTCTTGTTTCCAACCGGACCTCGCTTTTTTCGAGTGGCTCCCACTTTGATCTCCTCCACTTCGACGATCACATACAAGTCTACCAATGGAGGCGATAACTGTTATGAAGATGAAACATCGCTTTCTCTCGAAAAATTGCCCGCTCATCACTCCTGTGCTATACTCAATTAATGACACTTTCAGGGATGTAGGCCAAGGATGAATGAGATAACACTGCTAATCGCAGATGATCACCCGCTTTTTCGGCAGGGAGTCGTCGATACTCTTTCTCTCGAGAAGGATTTTCGCATTATTGCCCAGGCCGCGAACGGCAGCGAGGCGATTGAGATGCTTCGTTCGCTTAAACCGAAAGTGGCGGTTCTGGACGTTAATATGCCGGGAATGAACGGTCAACAGGTTACCCATCTGGTTACATCCGAGCATTTACCGACCCGCGTTGTCCTGCTCACGGGTTATGACGATATTGAACAGGCCATTCATGCCGTCCTTGCGGGTGCGTACGGCTATTGTGCCAAGGAAATCGGGCCGGACGTTCTGGCCCAAACGGTGCGCGCCGTGGCCGATGGAAAGTACGCTGTGGCGGGACACATTTTCAACCGTCGTGAGTTGGATCATTGGATTGATGAGCAGATGGATGGCGCCCGCCGTTCATACAGCGAACCCGGCTCTCCGTTCCATCCGCTTTCCGAACGCGAAATGGAGGTCCTTTCCTGTGTGGTACGCGGTATGAGCAATAAAGAGATTGCAAGTTTGCTGGGCATCAGTCATCAGACTGTTAAGAACCATGTTACTTCCATCTTGAGAAAATTTGGAGTGGAGGATCGTACACAGGCTGTTGTTTATGCTTTAAAACGCGGATGGGTTAAGCTGCAAGATGACCAAGTGAAAAATCAGGAGTAGTTGTATGGCAATGGACCTCGTTACATCCGCCGGCGGCGGGCTGGATCTTCAGGCTGAGTTGGAGGAGACTGAAAAGGCGTTGCGTGAGGTCACTTTAATGATTGAGCAAAGCCAGGGAGAAGTTTCTAAGCTTTCGCAGCGTAATGCCGCCATTACGACGCATCTGCAACAAGTCCAAAATCAATTGGATAAAATGCCGCCTCAGGAAATTCGCGGCGCGTATGATTCCGCGCTCGACG
The DNA here is from genome assembly GCA_041487615.1 of Anaerolineae bacterium. Taxonomy (GTDB): domain Bacteria; phylum Chloroflexota; class Anaerolineae; order Anaerolineales; family Villigracilaceae; genus Defluviilinea. Next base: position 1,249 of record JBGPNQ010000270.1, on the reverse strand, counting down.
CGCAACAACGGCTGCTTGTGATGCGCGGTCAATTGGAAAAGTTGCAGAACGAAAAATCCCACCTGGAGCGCTTCAAAACGACCCTTGAACTGGCTCGCGATATGCACGGCTCCATCTCCGCCTCGGCTTCCTCATCCATCGGGACAAAGAATACGCTTGCGAGTGTGGAGATGCTCGTCAACGCGCAGGAGACAGAACGTCAGCGTCTCTCCCGACAGATCCATGACGGACCGGCGCAGGCATTATCCAACTTCATATTACAAACTGAAATTGCCATGCGATTGATGGATGTCGATACGGCACAGGCTCGTGAAGAACTAAATAGCCTAAAGACTTCGGCCATGGGAACATTCCAAAAGGTTCGCAACTTTATTTTTGAGTTGCGCCCCATGATGCTCGATGATCTGGGTCTGGTGCCAACCGTACGACGCTATTGTGACGCATTTAAGGAACAGGCTGGGCTCGAAATTAATTTGACAGTGACTGGAAACGAACGCAGGCTGGAGCCTTATCTTGAAGTCATGTTGTTTCGTGCAATTCAGGAACTTTTGGGAAACACTGCCCGTCATAGTCAGGCAACCCTGGTTAAGATCTTGCTGGATCTTGGCGATGACCGCGTACGCGTCAGTGTGGATGATAACGGCAAAGGATTTGATCCAGATTCTATACAACAGGGTAATAGCCTCGGGCTCAAACTGATCCGTGAACGCGCTGAGATGCTGGGTGGAAATTTTGAGTTGGATAGTAATCCAGGTAAGGGGACCCGCGTTTCGTTTGCCGTTCCAGCTCGATCCTAGCTTTTGACAATTGCAGTCTTGTAAAGCGAAAATAACAGGATTGCAAGCAAATAAAACCTTTGGATGCTTGCAGGATTTCGGTGTTTCGGTAAAATATAGACATTCCGAGGGTGGTCCTCGGAAAAGAACAATTTATTTGATAGAAAGGAATTACATCATGTTTTTCGCTCCCAAGGAAAAAGGTCAAGGTTTGGTTGAGTATGCGATTATCCTCGCTCTCGTCGCCATCGTCGTCATTGCAGTAATGCGCTTGCTCGGACCCAAGATCGGCAATACTTTCAGCACCATCTCGAACTCCCTTCCATAGTGATAACCGGTCTGTAAAGCTCAAGGACTCTGTCTCTGGACAGAGTCCTACTTTTTTATCATTTTGCTATTCTTGTTTTTCGTTAATATTGTATAATGCCTGTATCTAGGTTCCTGCCTATATTCGGCAGAGTCGTTAAGAGAGG
>JBGPNQ010000269.1:0-7462 GCA_041487615.1 Anaerolineae bacterium | reverse complement strand
GACAACGAACGGACAGGGGCGGCTCAAAGATATGTCTCTTGCCGAGGTGAAGGAGCTTGACGCAGGCAGCTTTTATTCGGACCAATTCGAAGGGGAAACAATCCCCACACTCGAGGAAGTTTTCGAAACAGTTGGTAAGCGTACGTTCATCAATGTTGAATTGACAAACTACAAAACGCCGCGTGATGACCTCGCCGAGACCGTGTGCATGCTGGTTAAAAAACATAAGATGCAGAAGCACGTGATCTTTTCATCTTTCCTGGCGTCGAACCTGTCGAAGGCGCGCAGTTACCTTCCCGAAGTACCGCGAGGACTGCTGGCGCTGCGCGGATTGCTCGGTGCGTGGGCGCGTTCCTTTGGTTTCGTGTTTGGGCAGTATCAGGCATTGCATCCATATTTGACAGATATGACTCAACAGGAAGTTGCGCGAGTCCATCGCTTGAACCGGCGCATCCATGTATGGACGGTGAACAGGGAAGCGGATATGCGCCGCTTATTTGATTGGGGTGTGGACGGCATTTTCACCGACGACCCTCGACTTGCAGCGCACGTGAGAGCCGAAACAAAATGAGGCAGGCGATCGGATCGTTAAACGGTATCCAAGATTCGACTTGGAAAAGAAGCGGACGTTTCCTCATCAGCCTGTTGCTGATGTTCACATCCATCGCTTCTCTTCCCGGACCTTTACCTGCGGCGCGTGCCGAATCGCAAACCCCGCCGACAAAAGCTCAGGCGGTGCTGGCTTCGATGTCTCCGGAGGAACGAGTGGGGCAATTGTTCCTGGTGACATTCCGCGGCACAAACACAAGTCCCGATTCACAGATTTATGATCTGATTTCGAACCATCATGTCGGTGGGGTTGTCCTGCTGGCGGATAACAATAATTTTCTCGGCGCGCCCGATACGATCTCTTCGGCGCACGAGCTCATTACACAATTGCAGACCATCGAATCTCAAACTCTGACGATTGTCGCGACGGCATCTCCAGGGACTCCCACTGCCACGCCGACAAAAGAGAAAACGTATGTACCACTGTTTGTTGGCATTTCGCAGGAGGGTGACGGTTTCCCTCACGATCAAATCCTGAGCGGATTAACTCCGCTGCCGGATGCAATGGCGATCGGAGCCACGTGGCGGACGGAGATGGCTCAACAGGTTGGCTCTGTATTGGGAAGTGAATTGAGTGCGTTGGGGTTTAATCTGTTTCTTGGTCCCTCGCTCGATGTGGTCGAGTCGCCTAATCCATCTGCGCAAATTGATCTGGGTACGCGGTCGTTTGGCGGTGACCCGTTTTGGGTGGGGGAGATGGGACAGGCTTATATTTCCGGATTGCACACCGGTAGTAATGGCCGCATGGTTGTGGTTGCCAAGAACTTTCCCGGGCGTGGCAGTTCAGACCGCTCGCCGGAACAGGAAGTTGCCACGGTCCGTAAATCCCTTGAGCAGTTGAAACAGATCGAATTATTTCCATTTTTTTCGGTGACAAACTCTACAGAACCGACGGGCGTTGTAGACGGGCTGCTTGTGTCGCACATACGTTATCAGGGATTTCAGGGAAATATACGGGCGACCACGCGCCCTGTCAGTCTGGATGCTTCTGCACTTTCCACGATCATCGGATTGCCCGAATTCACAAACTGGCGCACGAACGGCGGCTTGATCGTCAGCGATGCGCTGGGGAGTCAGGCGATTCGCGATTTCTATTCTCAAGGCGGAGTAAACTTCTCACCGCGCGAGGTGGCGCGTGACGCATTTCTTGCCGGAAATGATCTGATCTATTTGGGGAATATTTCGTCGGAAGATGTAGCGGATGATACCTATTCGGCGACGCTGAGGATTCTTGATTTCTTCACGCAGGAATATAAAACGGATTCGGCGTTTGCAAAACTGGTCGATGCAGCTGTCATCAGGATCCTGGCGCAGAAATTCCGCATGTATGATCTGTTCACAACATCCAACGTTCTCACACCCGAGAGCGGGCTGGCGAGGATTGGCTCCTCCCAGCAGGTGATGTTCGATGTAGCACGCAGCTCGGCGACATTGATCAATCCGGCGGACGCACAGGAGTTAAGCGCGCTGCTGCCGGCACCACCAACTCAAAATGACCGCATCGTTTTTCTCACGGATGTCTCGACCTTTCAACAATGCAGCACGTGCGCGCCACAGAACGGCATGACTGCAACTGCACTCCAGGATGTCGTGGAGCGATTCTACGGACCCGGCGGGAGCGGGCAAATATTCAAAAGCCACCTGACATCCTGGCCGCTAAAGGAACTGGAATTGATGTTGAATGGCGAGAGCACCGAGAATATCGAGCCTTCTCTGGAACGCGCCAATTGGATCGTCATCTCCTTAACCGATGTCAGCAGTGGACAGGTGGACCTGTTACGCCGTTTCTTTTCAGAACGTCCCAACCTGCTGCGCAACCGGGAGGTGATCCTCTTTTCCTTCACCGCGCCGTATTATCTGGATGCCACAGATATTTCCAAGGTGACCGCCTATTATGCGCTCTATAGCAAGCAGCCCGCCTTTGTCGAGGTTGCAGCGCGTTTGCTTTTCCAGCAAGTGACGTTGCAGGGCGCATCGCCTGTCTCCATCCCGGCCGTTGGATATGACCTCATCACGGTCACATCGCCCGAGGCGGCACAGGTCATTCCGCTCTCATTGGATGATGGGGCAGTCACGCTGACTCCCACACTGCAAGTGACACCCGAAACGGCTGAGCCGACGGACGTTCCACTTTATAAAATTGGGGATGCCATTGCCGTCCGCGCGGGGCCGATCATCGACCACAACCATAATATTGTTCCGGACGGGACGGTCGTACAATTCACCATGTCGACGCGCGATGAAACAGCAGGAATTCTGCAACAGATCACCGCCACAACGGTGGCCGGCATCGCACGCGCTTCGTTTTCGATTGACAAAGCCGGAAAAGTGGAAATCAGTGCAGCGAGCGAACCCGCCGTCATTTCAGAAGTGCTGCAGTTCGATGCGTCGAACGAAGGGGCAGCCGTGACGGTGATCGTGCCTTCCGTGAGTGTGACGCCTGAACCTGCAACACCGACGGCAACATTGGCGCCTGAAAGCGATCTCATCTCCAGAGATGGTTATCCGCGCATCGGTGTATGGCTGCTGGTTTTACTCGCCCTCGTCGGCTGCGCGTTGTTGGCCAATTGGGCAGTCGGCCGGATCTTCTCGCCTCGCTGGGGACTGCGCTGGGCGTTGTGCATTTTCATCGGCGGGCTGCTTGGATACAACTATCTTGCACTCGATTTTCCAGGCGCGGCAAAATGGATCGCGACCGATGCAGGAGCATTCGGTGTGCTGCTTCTTACATTTGCGGGAGAACTGGTGGGGATGGTTTGCGCCTGGGCCTGGATGCGCATATCAGCGAACCAGCGTCGCGAGCAGGCTGATCAAAAGTAGCACTGCTGAGCTCCATGCCAGGGTGGCTTCAGGTGGATGGGTAAGATAGTTAATAACAGGCGGTCGCGAAACGCGGCGAGCAAGAAGAGGGAGTGTGGGAGATTCACGATATCCCAAAAGAGCCTGGCGAAATTCGTCTATGGTACGAGGGCGTTCATCAGGGTGCAAGGCCATCGCCCAGAGAACTGCTTTTTCAGTACGCGCTGAAATGGCAGGGTTGATCTCTCTTAATGGAATTAAGCTCTCGGGTTGAAGGAATCGTTTGCGCGCGTCGGCGGGAGATTCATTGGTGAGCAGGTGGTACAGTGTCGCACCGAATGAATAGATGTCGGAACGGATATCGGTGTGCACATCGCTGCCACCATATTGCTCGAGAGGCGTGTATAGCGCCGTGCCTTGTCCCTGAATGATCGTAATGGTTACCTCTTCCGGCGCCAGGATCTTCACCAGACCAAAATCCACGAGTTTGATCAATCCGTGCGGCATGAGTTTCAAGTTGCTTGGCTTGATATCGCGATGCACAATCGGTGGAGCCTGCACGTGTAAAAACGCGAGCGCGTTCCCAATTTGCTCCGCCCAGGAGAGGACATCTTTTTCATTCAGGAACATTTTATTGCGGCGCGCTTCCATGAGCAGAGCGCGTAAATCCTTGCCAGGGATGTAATCCATGACAAGGTAATCGCGTGGGCCGTTGGAAAAAATGTCGGAGACCTTTGGCAGGTTGGGGTGGTCGAGGCGCGCGAGAACTGTTGCCTCACGCAGGAACTGGTCGCGGGCTTCGTCTCTGATATTTTCCGGGAGGGCACGATCGTATTCAACTTCCTTCAACGCACACTGACGTCCCTTGAGACGTGTATCATCCGCCAGGTAAATGGATCCCATTCCACCCTGGCCAATGCGTTCCAGGATCTTATAGCGGCCGCGCAACACCTCCCCGTTCTTGAGGGTTGGGAGCAATCTTCTCCTTTTTCGATAACTTGCTTAATGACTTGTCACCATGCAGAATCATTTCGGCGTGGCTCTGCACAGAAACACATGTTTACGATTTGCTTGGCAAACCGTATATAATTATAATATACTCTCTTCACGATGCTTGTGATAACACTTCAACATGAGATGTTCATGAAAAACCTGCAGGAAGATTATCCATTGTTGGTTGCACAGGAGGGACCTTTAAAAGGCCAGCGCTGGCCGGTCAGTCAAACCCTGGTGCTGGGACGCGAGTCGACGTGTGACGTGGTGGTGGCAGATCGACAGATCTCGCGGTATCATGCGCGGCTCACGCCCACTCCTGAGGGAGTGATCCTCGAGGACCTGGGCAGCAAGAATGGGACGCATCACAATGGAGTTCCGTTGGCGGGTCCTGTTGTCCTTCAGGATGGCGACCTGGTTTCTGTCGCGTTGGCGCAGCAATTCCTCTTCCTGACATCCGACGCGACCATGCCTTTGCTGGAGGGTGCGGTACATCCTGGTCGCTTGATGATGGATCAGAAATCCCGCCGCGTATGGGTGAACCAGCAACAGCTTGTCCCGCCTCTCTCGGCGCAACAGTTCAAGATGCTCTGGCTGCTCTATGAAAGCCAGGGACAGGTCGTCAGCCGCCGTGATCTTGTGACTATGGTCTGGGGGGATGAGCAGGCAGCAGGCGTCTCTGACCAGGCGCTCGACGCGCTGATCCGGCGCCTGCGTGACCGTCTGGCTGCGCTGGATCCGACTCACCAGTACATCTCCACGGTTCGGGGGCATGGAGTGCGGCTGGATAACCCGTCTTCCTAGTACAAGGAATCGATCCACGCCTCCCACCGAGCCGTGGGTGGTCTCGTTTCAATGAGCAATATATCCCAGAGAAGGCGGAATCCCGTAACTTTTCTCACAATTCGACGACCCATTAAATATGAGTTGCAGATTGTTTTTTGAGCGCTTTTTACTTTTGTTGACTGATGTTGGGAAAAATGAACGAACTAACCCTGGTACAAATTAACCCCGTAACGGCTCTTCAATGGATTCGGCTTCAAGGTTTTTGGGATGATATACTTGATGTGAAGGATACAGAATTCATTTCCACTTCTCCCGTGTCGGGAACCGTGTTTTTGATGAATGATTTCAATGAAGAACGCGCCCTGGAGGGTTTGCGACGGCTGGACGCGCAAGCCATCGGTGCCATCTACGACCGATATTTCCCCGAAGTGTATCGTTATGTGCGTTATCGCGTGACGGAAGAAACCACTGCGGAGGATATTGCGAGCGATGTCTTCATGCGCCTATTGGAGTCCACGCGGAGGCATAAGGGCCCGCAGACCAACCTACATGGCTGGTTGATCGCAACAGCTTCCAACGCGGTCAATGACCATCATCGCCGCAACTACCGCCGACCCACGGAAGCTCTATCGGATTCGATGCCCGATCTTGGATCCAGCCTTCACTCAGAGATCGATTTACGTGAACAAACCAGAGTCGTGCAAAGCGCGCTTGCGCAATTGACCGCGGAGCAGCAGCATGTAATCGCATTACGATTTGGAGAGGGATATTCCCTGGAAGAGACGGCAGCCCTCTTGAAGAAAAATGTCAACGCGATCAAGGCTTTACAATTCCGTGCACTCATATCGTTGCAGCGCCATCTCGGGGAGATCATTTATGAGTGAGTTATACGATATCCTGGAAAAATGCCTGCAGGAAATCGAAAAAGGTGCAGATCTGGATTCTATGCTTTTCCGATACCCTGCCTATGCCAGTGAATTGCGGCCGATCCTCGAAACAGCCATGAAAGCAATTCGGGCGACGGCCCCCGATCCATCCACTGCGGTCGTTCAACGCAACCGTGCCAGGCTCCTTCAGCAGGCGGCGGAAATTCGTGAAGCGAACGCACACAAGAAGGCGCGCAGGCTTTGGGCTGTTCCTTTGCGACGTGTATTGGTTACGCTGGTGGTGGTGGCTGCCCTGTTTGTCAGCAGCACTGGACTCGTGCGTGCCGCCTCTTCAACGTTGCCGGGCGATAACCTTTATCCGGTCAAACGAACATGGGAGGATGTACACGTCCTGCTCACGTTCGACACGCAGACGCGTGCAGCCCTGGAAGTCGAGCATGAGAACGAGCGACTGAATGAGCTAAAGAATCTTTTTGCGGCCCAAAGATCCGTGCTGGTGGATTTCTCCGGGCAGGTCACGCGTCAAAGCGAGAATCTATTACTGGTCTCCGGAATCGCGGTGGCGATATCGTCCCAAACAGCACTCCCGGCTGCCTCCATTGCGGTCGGCAACGCAATCCATGTGGTCGGCACAACGCAGCAGGACGGCGCTGTGCTGGCCCAAAGAGTGGAGCTGCTTCCGGCCGGTGAGCCGCTGCCTGAGGTCAAGGATGAGGATTCGTTTTCGCCTGCGCCGGAAAATTCAGATAATGCATCGGGAGGCGATGCGTCGAACCCAGGCGAAAATCCAGCTTCCACCTCCAAGCCCAAATACCAATCCTTTCAGGGTGACGTTCAATCCATCAATGGAAATATCTGGGTTGTCAACGGGCAAATTATGAACGTGGCCTCTGCCAGGATCAAAGGGAATCCGCGCGTCGGAAAATCGGCAAAAGTGGCGGGATATTACGATGCCAATGGGTTGTTTATTGTAACGAGGGTTGAGTTTGGGAATGGCGGTTCCGGTAACGGAGGCAACTCGAACAACGGAGGCGGTTCTGGCAACGGTGGTGGCGATGATAACAAGCCGCCCGATGGCGGTGGTGGAGACGATCACAGTGGAAGTGATGGCGGTTCCGGTGGTGGGGGTGGAGGTTCAGACGATGGCGGCTCGGGTTGGGGCGATAGAGGTGATCATTGATCATAAAACTGCGGAGGCTGGACCTCCGCAGTTTTGTTTTAAGAGTTTGGACTGATAAATCTTACACGCTGAGCGCAAGACTCTTTGATGGAATAAAAGTCGTCGAGCTAATTGCAACTATGCTGGTATTGGTTGCAGCTCCTGGCGGTTATCCTTCCATAAGTAGGCAAAGAAATAGATGGGCATGGCAATATAGGGTAAGAAGAAT
>JBGPNQ010000268.1:0-7475 GCA_041487615.1 Anaerolineae bacterium | reverse complement strand
CAGGTTCCCGTTTTAACGATACAAGATCGGCTTTTATACCTTCATTCGTATCTATGATATTGAACATAATTCCCATTTGGGTGGAGTTTCTCATCATTTCAGGGTCAGCGTAATAACGCGGCAATGGAAATCTTTGCGATAGCGCTTCAAAATCCTGGTCACGCAAATCTACGAGAATATCAATATCAAAAGTTACGCGGGTAATGCCGAATGGATAACCGCCAAATGCGCCGACGATCATATAGGGCGCGTCAATCTCATCTAGTGCCTTGACAATCTGCACATAAAATGAAACTGCCGTCATTTGACCTTCATTCGTACAGGAGTCAAGTAAGCCAATACTTTCATATTGATTTCGGGCATGGTTAATTCCGGAAATTTTTTTTGAAACGTTCCGCGTAAAGCGGACATTGCAAATTCTTGCGCGTTTAAGCCAGGAATCAGGCGTTTTTCAAATGGCATTTTCGCCAGCAACTTCATTTGCACCCAGTCAATCGGGTCAAATCCGTTCACGATGGCGGAGATTTCTTCAGGGGTGAGAGGCTTTTTATCAGTCATGGGTTAAGTATACAACGTAGACAAGTAAAAGGTACACATGGCTTGTCTACTTGTTTCCTTGTGTACTCGTATATGATTTCACCAATTCCTCCGCCCGATCAGTCCTCACAACTTTCTCCACCACCATCTGCGCGGCAACCATTTCAATCATATCACCCGAAGCTCCCGCGGCAATTGCGACCTGCCTGGCGTGTAAGGACATATGTCCGCGTTGGATGCCTTCGGTGGCGAGGGCGCGCAGGGCAGCCATGTTTTGAGCGAGTCCTACTGAGACGATGATCTCAGCCAGCTCATTGGCAGTTTTCACCCCCATGAGCTTGACCGCGGCCTGCGCGGCGGGATGAACCTTGGTCGCGCCACCGACAATTCCCACTGCCATGGGCATTTCGAGCGTGCCGACGAGATTTGCATCTGTGTCTTTGCCCCAGGTTGATAACGAAGTATATCTGCCAGAGCGGGCAGCATAGGCATGTGCTCCCGCTTCGATGGCGCGCCAGTCATTGCCGGTGGCTATGACGACCGAGTCCACGCCGTTCATGATGCCTTTATTATGGGTCGCGGCGCGGTAGGGGTCCACGGCGGCGAAGGCGTATGCGGCGATGATGCCATCACGGACTTCTTCGCCGGTATATTTGTCGGGGCGAGGCTTGCCCTCACCCTGGACTGGTGCAAGCCCAGTCCCTACGATAAATGCCAATTCTTTGACAGGAATGGTACAGCGCGCTCGGGCAATTCGCCTATCTGCCAAATTCGACAAAATCCGCAAATGGACTTTTCCACCTGTGATGGATTCGATCTTCGGGGCTAATCGCTCACAAGCCGTGTTGACCGCGTTCGCTCCCATCGCATCGCGGACATCATAGATGAGATGAACCACGAGGAAAGGGCCGATGGGCGATGATTCGAATATTCGAATCTCGAGGTCTCTTGCTCCGCCACCGAACTTCTTGAGAACAGGATCGATCGAATCCGCTTCGGCGATGAGTTCGGCTTTATGCTCGTAAAGTTTGAACTTCGCTTCCTCCAAATTCGTGATGTTGATGACCTGCATCTGCCCGATCATGAGCGGATCGGTGGTCGTGGCGGTGAATCCGCCGCCGGCGCGGGCGAGCTTTGCCATAAATGAAGCGCCTGCAACCACAGAAGGTTCTTCAAGAGTCATTGGGACGAGGACATCCCGTCCATTGACCTGAAAGTTGAGCGCAACTCCGAGCGGCAGGCTGTATAAGCCGATCACATTCTCGATCATATGGTCCGCGGCTTCAGGGGAGAGTCCGCCTGTGGTAAACAGGAGCAGGTTTTCGGGCGCGAGAGCCGCCAATTCCATCAATTTTGCATGGCGCTCGTCAATAGTCATGTTGTAGAATCCGGAGATGCGGGAAGTTGTCATTACGTCACCTTTACAGAAGTGATTTTATGCGCGTTCTCTGCCAAAATCTATCATATTTTATGGGATAATAACGAGTGAGGTGTCCTGGTATGCTCTTAACACGTGAACAACTGCAAGAACGACTCATCGCACTGCATAAAGCCAGTTTGGAGCTTGTAAAAGATGTTTCACTGGATCGCCTGCTGGAGCGCATCGCCGCAGTCGCCTGTGAGCAGGCAGACGCCCGCTACGCGGCGCTGGGGGTGTTGGATGATAACGGTAAACTCGATAAGTTCATTTCTGTAGGCATGACCAATGATGAGATCAAGCGGATTGCACATCCGCCTGTTGGCAAGGGCTTGATCGGTGAATTGATGGATACGGAGGTCCCTTTGCGGATACGCGTCCTTCAGAAACATCCGCGTTCGGTTGGATTCCCGGCTCATCATCCGAAGATGGTTTCATTTTTAGGCGTGCCCATCCGCCTGTCAACGCTTCAATTAGGACAACTGTATCTCACCGAGAAGATCAATGGGCCCGAATTTACCGCTGACGATGAAAAGATCATCCAAATGCTGGCAGCGTATGCAGCCGCAGCGATCCAAAATGCACGTTTGCATGAGAATACACATCGTTTAGCCGTTCTTGAAGAGCGCGAACGCATTGGCATGGACCTGCATGATGGCATTATCCAGTCTATTTTCGGTGTCGGGTTATCGCTGGAAGGTGCGTTGCACTCCATCGAAGAGGATCCTGCTGATGCAAAGAAGCGCATCACACATTCGATCGAGGCGTTGAACCAGGCGATTCGTGATTTGAGAGTGTATATTTTGGATTTGCGTCCACGTCAAATGGGTAATGATGGCTTGATGAGCGGCCTGAAACGCCTTGCAACCGAGTTTCGCGCCAATTCCTTCACCGAAGTTGTGTTGACAGGATCTGAAAACGATTTGATGGACTTCTCCGCAACGCAATCACTGGCCTTATTTCATATTTGTCAGGAAGCATTAGCCAATGCGGCCAAACATGCCAAGGCAAAAAGGCTTGAAATTTCATTATGGTTCACAGAAGATCGTGCACTGATGGAGATTCATGACGATGGTAAAGGCTTTGACATGGAAACAAAGAGTCTTAACATCGGTCATGGACTCGCGAACATGCAAACGCGTGCGCAATCTGCAGGTGGCGATGTGGATATTTCATCCGCGCCCAACGAAGGAACGACGATTCTTGCGTGGGTTCCGCGCAAAAAAATAGGATAAGACCTGGAATCGAATATTCGTTAAGGTTGAGTCCCCGAATCTCGCGGCTCGCAATTCAATAAACAAAGTGATTTCCAGCAATTCTTTTATGCACCGAGGCCACCATATTTGTTCATGTCCGTTTAAAATGAGATTCAACACCATATATGGGGGGCGAATGAGAGTCAGGGCTTGTTAGTGCCTGAAACAGGCGTTCTACGAAAAATGGTATGCACTACAAATCCATGCATGAATCTTTAACATTGAGTGACCTTAAAAAACCAGATGTTTTAAAATTAGCGTAGGCTTTTCGTGTTGTTATTTTCCATCCATATCTGCTAGAATGTGGTCACGCTGAAATCAGGATGTGGTGATCGATACCCTCCGCAAAGTCCCAGTAAAGTAAGACGAATAAAAAATTTACATGTAGCACGAAACGAGCCGCTGAAAAGGCGGATTAGTTCGACGGCGCATTTATCTCGCATGATGGAGCATTTATGAACGCAGAACAGGCATGGCAATCCGTACTAGGGCAACTCCAGATGGAAATGCCGCGCGCCTCTTTCGATACTTGGGTGCGCGATACGCGGCCAATCTCCTATCAGGATGGAACATTGACCATCGGTGTACGTAATGCCTATGCCCGCGACTGGTTGGAGAGTCGTCTTGCCAGCACGGTCAACCGTTTGCTTGTGGGAGTTCTGAACGCCAGCGTGGCCGTGCATTTCATCGTCCACGGGAATGTGATCGAAGATACAGCGGATGAGACGTTTCATTCGGAGCCGACAGCTGCAACGGCTTACGAACAGCCTGCGCGCCACTCAAGTTTGAATCCGCGTTATGTTTTCGAAACGTTCGTAGTTGGTTCAGGCAATCGACTGGCACACGCAGCCTGTCTTGCAGTCGCTGAAAAACCCGCCCGTGCCTACAATCCGCTTTTTCTGTATGGGGGCGTGGGACTTGGAAAGACACATCTGCTGCATGCCATCGGCAATGCCTGTTATCAGCGGGGATTGAACGTTTTATATGTGTCTTCCGAAGAATTCACCAATGACATGATCAATGCCATCCGCTCGCACACGAATCAGGCGTTCCGAGAGAAATATCGCTCGGCCGATGTGCTGTTGGTGGATGATATTCAATTCATTGCTGGCAAGGAATCCACGCAGGAGGAATTCTTCCATACCTTCAACACTCTGCATGGACAGGATAAACAAATCATTGTGTCTTCGGATCGCCCGCCGAAATCCTTGAACACGCTGGATGAACGCCTGCGTTCACGCTTTGAGTGGGGCCTGACCGCAGACATCCAGCCCCCTGACCTGGAGACTCGTCTCGCTATTCTGCGCTCCAAAGCCGAACGGACCGGCCGCCACATCTCCGATGATATTTTGGAAGCCATTGCGCGCCGTGTACAGTCAAACATCCGCGAACTGGAAGGTGCTCTCAACCGCATCCTTGCATTTGCCGACTTGAGCGGCTCCTCGCTGACGCCCAACCTGGTCGAAGTTGCGCTTGCCGACCTCCTGCCGCAGCGCAGTGACGTTGATCCATCCAAGATCATCGAACTGGTTGCCAAGGAATGGCAGACCTCCGTTGCCTCCCTAATTGGCCGCGACCGTTCACAGAAGATTGCCCTGCCGAGACAAGTGGCCATGTACCTCCTGCGCAAGGAAACGGACGCCTCCCTGCCGCAGATCGGCGAGGTCCTTGGTGGACGCGATCACACCACCGTCATGTACGCCATCCAGAAGATCGCCAGCGACATCGAAACCAAAACAGACCTGCGCAAGCGCGTAGTCAACGTGAAACAGCAATTGTACGGTCAGGGGGCAGTAATTTAGAGACGAAGGTCCCGAGGTAACTCGGGACTTTTTATTTACGGGGGGCTAGCGAAACGGGCAGACATCCGCTGGCACGTAGATATGACTTTGTGCCCCATGATAATCGCTTCCCAACGGTATCAAAATCTCAGGGTGTTCGGCGGCATATTGGATTGCAGCAGCACACCCATCATACATTTTGTGCGTTGACTGATACGCATTCCAAAAGGCAACTGCCATTGCAACGTAGGGATGACCGTATTGATCATTGCCAAATTTCTCTTGCAGGGTTTTATAAACCTTACCCGCATCTGACTCGTATCCTTGCACGATATGAAGAAGCATAATGCGGTAGTAGGCGTAGGCGGCAAGACGAGGGTATTCGGTTTTATCAAGAATGGGAGTCGGATAAACTGTAGGTATATTCTCTGCTTGAGCATGACGCGTATTGATTTCATATTCACCTCGTGCAGGTGACCACCATGCCAGTTGCTCATAAAAAATTGCTTCCTGATAAAGGGACAAGGCTTTCACGTAGTTTCCATAGCGTGTATACCAATCTCCATCTTGAACTGCTTGAAACCGATATTCAGGGGGTGCATAGTTTTCCTGCTTTAGATCGACATAATTTTGACCATTCCAGCCTAGTACAATGGTCTGCTCGCGTGCTGGGGTCCCATCACAGAAGTCCAAGCCACTAAATCCATTACAGAGCTCCTTAACAGTGTACACGACAGTAATTTCCTTGAGACCATCTCCATTCATGTCGATTAGTTTGTGAGGAGAAGTGGCAGAGACCGAATCAATTACTTTACCCATGAATGTATCTGTTCCCAGATCGATTTACGAACGAAACTTGTTTCCATCCCATTCAAAAATAAATATATTAGCGTAACCATAGTGATTGAAGTCATAAAGAATAAGCTCAGGTATTCCATCTTTATTCAAATCAAGGACATCTGCTAGATCAGCTCCAAATTCTCCTGTAAAGTCGAATAAATCCTGATAGTGTCCATCTTTGCAGCCAAGAATGGAATAGCTGGCTAACCCTCTAAAAACTACTTCGTTCAAACCATCTCCGTTTAGATCTGTGACTTTTTCCCAGCTTGCACCAAGTTGAATTTTTTCAAGCTGAGCTAAAGTTCCTCCTAAATTCAAGTAACTCAGAACCTCGTTGCTGCCAATCATGTCGCAGCCCCCTGTCGGATAGCAACGTGGAAAAGCTGGCATAATCTCAGAATTTTCCTTTGGACACTCTGCCTTTGCCGCCTGTGTACCTGTGACAATTATTGATGCATCGAATGTCGGCGTGAAGGTGGGAATGGTCGGCAGGGGAGTGATGGATGGCGTCAGCGTTTCGGTGGGAAGCAATGTGTTTGTATTCATTGGGATGAGTGAAGGAGTTGCCGTTGAGTTAATCACTGTAACAGGTGTACTTGTCCCCAGTGGAGTAGCACAGGCAGAAAGAAGAAAAATAATAGCCGTTGAAAATTGAAATAGTTTGATGTTCACTCCATTTTCTCCTGCTCACAATTATGTTATCCTGAGGGAGCGTAGTTTGCGACCGAAGGATCTCGTACGCCGTGGTAGAGATGCTTCGCTACGCACAGCATGACAGGTTAGGCTATCTAAACCACTCATCGCTCAAATCCTTCCATTCGGGATTCATCGATTCAATCAGAGCGATTTTCTTCGATCTTAACCAACCTTTGATCTGTTTTTCGCGCTCCAAAGCTGAATAAATACTTGGTGTTGACTCATAATATACAAGGTACTTGATGTTATATTTGCTCGTAAAACCCGCCACAAGTTTGTTTTTATGTTCATACATACGACGCATCAAGTCGCCTGTCACCCCTGTATAAAGCGTGCGTGACTTATTTGTCATGATGTAGACGTAATACTCTTTGCTCATGGTTCTTCAATGCCTGTCAATACCCATGTCATGTCATCCTGAGGGAGCGTTCTTCCGCGACCGAAGGATCTCGCTCGTTGTGGTAGAGATCCTTCGCTACGCTCAGGATGACATATACCCTTAATTATAAAGCCGCCAGCAAAACGCTGACGGCTGAAAGCTGATCGCTACCAACTATTCCCTCCTGCTCTTCGTCACCAATCTTATCGGCGTTCCCAGAAACCCGTATTCTTCGCGGATTTGATTTTCTAGATAGCGCAAATACGTAAAGTGCATCAGCTTCGGCTCATTGACATAGATCATGAACGTCGGTGGATCGGAGCGGACCTGCGTGCCGTAGAACATCTTCAACTGTCGCCCCGCGTGGGAGGGATGCGGATGGTTATCCTGCGCTCTGTGAATGACTTCGTTGATCTTGGATGTCGTCAGGCGTGCGAGCCGTTCTTCTTGCACACGCAATGCCATCGGCATCACAGTGTCCACGCGCTGACCGGTCTTGGCTGAGATAAACAACAGTGGCACATAATCCATGAAGTTCAAATCCATGCGAATCTTTTTGGTGTACTCAT
>JBGPNQ010000267.1:0-7494 GCA_041487615.1 Anaerolineae bacterium | reverse complement strand
TCGATTACTGGAACCGTCGAAAATAAATCCGGCACCGATCTTCCATCTGATTTAAAGATCACCTTGCGCGGTTACGAACATGGTTCAGATCCAAACACCGGCCCGCAGGAAGTGTTCACGCAGGAAGGTGTTGTGAATCAGGATGGAACATATACGTTTGAAAATGTCGAAATGCCTGAAAACCGGATCTTCATTTCAGAAGTTGAAGTGCAAGGCATAAAACTGAAATCCACTTACGGCGTTGTGAAAGCCGGGGATTCATCACTCACACTTCCGCCGCTCACTATTTATGCGATGACAGACGATACGTCATTGCTTGTGGTGGATGAAGTGCGCGTGTTCCTGGATTACAGCGGCACGGATGTCCAGGTATTTGGTGTCTATTCGTTCCATAATCCAGGCCAGCAGACCGTTCTGGTTGAATTGAAGGATGGCAACGAGATTCCTTTCATCAAGAATCCGGAAGGCACCACTGCTCAAGGCTATGAAGCAATGCAGGATAGCCAGCCATTCGTAAGTACCGATAAGGGATTGGCAATTCCACCCAGTGAAAATTCGTATGGATTAATCTCCTTCACGACCGTTCCCAAGCAGGCAAAGTTCGATCTATCACAGCCATTTATTTTGCCCGTCGCCAGCCTGACGGTTTTTCTGCCCGAAGGTGTCAAGGCCGAGAGTGCTTCACTCACAGATGAGGGTCTGCAGACGATTCAAAACATCAATTTCCAGGTGTACAGTTCACCAAATGTGCCTGCCGGTGCCACGATTAAATTCACAGTTTCCGGCGAACCAAAGGTAGCATCAGGTACGGGTACGACTGCCCAACCAGCCTCGAATACCAATCAAAATCTCTTGATCGGTGCAGGCGCACTGGGTCTTGCATTGATCCTTGCAGGGGCATGGCTGTATTTACGTGACCGAAAGAGTGTCGATGAGGAAGACGGAGATGAAACTCCCGAGTTTGAATCTTCAGATGATGTTCTGGATGCAATTGTGGCGCTGGATGACCTGCACCGCGCCAAAAAGATTTCTGACGAAGCGTATCAAAGGCGGCGCACTGAGTTGAAAGGTGTTTTGAAGGGAATGATGTAGTTCGTCATTGCGAGGGCGACAGCCCGAAGCAATCTCCATCTTGGCGAGGGGATTGCTTCGTCGGGCTAAAGCTCTCCTCGCAATGACGAGAGGATTCGATGATCACCGTAAAAAAACTCGTCAAACGATTCGGCTTGAAGACTGTCCTACGCGGCGTGGATTTCGAGGTGCAGCCCGGTGAGTTCGTCGCGTTGCTTGGCCCAAATGGCGCGGGCAAAACGACATTCCTGCGCGTCCTTGCTTCGTTATCGCGTCCATCGCTCGGTGAAGTGAAAGTGGCAGGCTATCGCCTGCCAAACGAAGCTGCGGCGGTCCGTGCCCGACTGGGTGTGGTATCTCATCTTCCCCTGCTATACGGTGATCTGAGCGCGGAGGAAAATCTGCGCTTCTACGGCCGAATGTACGGCATTGCAGAGTTGGAATCTCGCATCACAGAAGTTCTGGAAATGGTTGGATTGGAGAATCGTCGACGCGATCTGGTCCGTACATTTTCGCGTGGGATGCAGCAACGTCTCGCCATCGGACGTGCAGTCATTCATGATCCGGACGTGATGCTCTTCGACGAGCCCTATACGGGGCTCGATCAGGACGCGTCGTCCATGCTGGATGATGTGCTGAAAACAGTCGCGGCACAGGGACGCACAGTCGTGATGACTTCGCATGATCTGGCACGCGCCGAAGATCTTGCCACCAGGTTTGACATCCTTTCGCGCGGAGTGATTGCGGCATCGGCAACGCGCAGGCAATTGAAGAAGAGCAATTTGTTGACCTTCTACAGGGAAGCATTGGCAGCACAACAATGAACAACGCACTCCTTAGAATGAAAACAGCAGAGAAACATTCAGTAGCCAGGCCCTCCTTCGTGCGCGCGGTTTTTGCCATTGTGTGGAAGGATATTCAGGCAGAATATCGTTCGCTGGAACTGGTCTCTGCGATGCTCGTGTTTTCCCTGCTGGTCATTATCATCTTTAACTTCGCGCTAAACCTTGATATCAAGATGCGCCAGACCGTGACCGCGGGCGTGCTTTGGACAACCTTCGCCTTCGCCGGGACGCTGGGTCTCAACCGCTCGATGTCAATTGAGAAGGATCGCGGCTGTTTGGATGGATTGTTGCTGGCGCCCGTGGATCGATCCGCGATCTATTTTGGCAAGGCGATCAGTAACTTCGTATTCATGCTGGTTGTGGAAGCAGTGGTCCTGCCGGTGTACAGTATTTTATATGGCACAAACTTGTTCCAGCCAGGATTACTCATGGTTATCTTCCTGGGCTCGATCGGTTATGTAGGTGTTGGGACTCTGCTGGCAACCATGTCGGTGCAAACGCGTACGCGCGATATCCTGCTTTCGATCCTGCTTTTTCCAGTTATACTGCCGGTTCTGCTTCCAGCCATCATTGCAAGCAACGGTTTTCTCAACGGCGTCCCATTGGAGGACATTCTGTTTTCCATTGGATTGCTGGTCGCCTATGACATCATCTTTATTTCCATTGCGTTTATGGTATTTGATAACGTGGTTGAGGAGTAGAATCCCTCTCTCGTACAGAGTGCCGCATAATTTACTTAACTTGAATATTGAATTTCGGCCCATAAATCCAAGTGAAAAGCCAACTTATGCATGTAGAACATGCGTGAGACAAGCGGTAGAAGAAAGAGATTAAGACTTTAAAGGAGCGTCCATGGAATCCAAACCTGTTGCACTAAGAATCCTTGATATAGTGTCCATCGTTGTGCTGTTGATTGCGGCCTATCTTGCCCTGGTCTTTGCGCCCACCGAACTCGTGATGGGAGATGTCCAGCGCGTGTTTTATTTCCATATTGGCACAGCCTGGACGGCCCTGCTTGGCTTTATCGTTGCAGCTGTATTTAGCGTGGTCTATCTCATTAACAAGGACTTGAAATGGGATCGTCTGCAAGTAGCAGCGATTGAGGTCAGCCTTGTCTTCTTCTTTGTCACCATTGTGCTCGGCTCGATCTGGGCACGTCCCGCCTGGAATACATGGTGGACATGGGACCCGCGCCTTACCACTGCGGCTGTAACCGAGCTGATCTACATTGCCTACTTCATGCTTCGCCAGGGCATTGACGACCCGGATCGACGGGCCCGTTTTGGCGCAGTCTATGCGCTTGTGGGTGGCATCAGTGCGCCGATCACGTTCTTTGCCATTCGTCTGTTCCGGTCCATTCATCCTGTTGTCGTTGGCAGTGCAAATGCAAACCAGGACAAACTACCTTTGACAGCCGATATGAAGGTTGCGTTTTTCTTTGCGTTATTTGCCTTCACGGTCATCTTCATTGACCTGTTCTGGAACCGGATCCGACTGGGCGATTTGCAGAACAAAGTTGAGCAGTTGAAATTAAAAGTTACGATGTGAACGGAGTCACCATGTTTTTTCAGGAAACCACCCCCGATACCTCAGGCTATATGATCGCCGGTTATGTGATTGCATTCGTTGTGATGGGGCTATACGTCGCGAGCATATATCTGCGGAGCCGCAACCTCAGACAGGATATGTCCCTGCTGGAGGAGATGGATAAGCCCGCACCGGCCCCCGCAGTAATGGAAAAGAAAAGTGCAGCAAAACCAACAGGCGCGAAAGCAACCAAAACTGTAACCAAAAGGAAAGCTAGAAACTGAGCCAAATACAGAGGAGTCCGCTATAATGTGATGGCGGACTCTTTTCTTATGCACAAAGATATCGGGATTCAGAAGCGGTGGCGGAAATGGCTCATTATATGGAGTCTCGTTTACGTCTGCGCGACAAGCGCATTCGTTTTCTCTCGGCGGGCAGCAGCAGCGCCCGCTTTTGATCCGCCCGGGCCCGACAGGTTTTCCACAGTTACCGTAGATTACACCAAATATTTATGGTGGATGTTCCGGTGGGACAAAAAAACCAACAAGCCGGTCTGCGAAATCGAAGTGGATCACGACGGCTTGCCTACGCCGGGGGACATCTATGTCGACTGCGGTCAAACTATTTACGACAAATGGATCGCGCAACAGCCGTGCACCGAATTGGACACGAAGCTTTGCGAGGGATTCTATGTTTTTTTGGTGAGCAGTAAGCCCGCTCAGAAGGAAGTCTCCACAAAATTACCCCCGCCCATCGTCCAGGTGACCCTGGAGAATTGCCAGCCGGTTTACACTTCGTCCACAAGTATTTGTGAATATGAACCTATCCTGGTGTTAACCGGGGTGGAACCCCTGCCCGATTATCAGATCATCCGCATCGAAGGGCTCTATGAGGGACAGCCATTTGCCTGTGACCCCGTCTGCCGATTGCAGCTTCCCGTAACGGAAGACCCTTTTACCATTCAATTCTGGGCATATTCGAGCTATGGCGATAGCAGTGAAATATTCGATGCACAGGTCCGCGTGGCGATGAGAGACGCGGGCGATCCCGATCATTCATTCTGGTTTGTAGATGTATTGAGCAGTCAGTGGGCGGGCGTGCCTGTAGCAAGCTGCGTACAGACGTGGGGAACGTTGCCACCCGTTGGCGGTCCACCTGAATGGTTGAGCACTCCCACGGAAAGCGAAAAGCTTGGCACGGATATTCCCTACAATTACCTTGCCGCCCAATTGATCCGCCAGCAGGTCGTGGACGCAAGCTCCTGCCCCGATGGTGGATTGATGCCCGACGATAGCGCCTCCAACTGCGGTATGGATGTTGCGCGGGATGCCGTGCGAGACTGGCAAAACCAGTTCGACGGAATCATTCTAAATGTAGCCAAGGATACAGGCGTACCTGCTCATCTGTTGAAGAATCTTTTTGCGATCGAGAGTCAGTTTTGGCCCGGAGCGCGCGCCAAGAGCGATATCGGCCTCGGCCAACTCACCGAACGCGGCGCCGATACAACTTTATTGTGGAACCCACCGTTCTTTCATCAATTCTGTCCCCTTGTGATGGACTCGCAGGAATGCAGCAAAGGCTATCTGCATCTCGACGAGGATCAACAGCAATATGTACGATTAGCCCTGATCGATGCGGTCAACGCGACCTGCGAGAACTGTCCGCTGGGAATCGATCTCGATCGCGCGAATTTCAGCATCGGCGTCTTTGCACATACCATGCTCGCCAATTGTGAACAGGCAGGTCAACTTGTGGAAAACGTCAGCGGCGATATGGCGGGCAACGCGGCCACGTATGAGGACCTGTGGAAATTCACACTCGTCAACTACAACGCGGGCCCGGGCTGTCTGGGAGATGCACTTGACCTTACCCAGGGCGAGAATCTGGACCTCAATTGGGAAAATGTTTCTTCACATCTTGCACCGGCATGCCAGGGGGCCATCAACTACGTAAACGATATCAGCAAAACAAGCGAACAACCACAATCACCTTGATGAACAAGCGGAGGTAATTCTCCGCTTTTCTTTTCTGTGCTAAACTAAAGATACCCTCACCCGGAACCCCTTCGCGAAGCACCCCTGAGGGGCTCCCAATAAGAGAGGGGAATTGCTGGAGGCTTCATGCTCTCAACCATTGAAAAGATTCTTTTTGCACTGGCTGTTCTCATCTCGTTGTATTTCACGTATCGCGGTGTGAAGCGCATCATCGCTCACATCTCCAGTGGACAGGGCAAGCCGGATTGGAGTCTTATTTGGAAGAGAGTTGGCGAGCTCATTGTCAAGGTGGGATTGTTCCAACCGGTATTTCGTTTTCGTCTCGGGCCGAGCATCCTGCATGGACTCATCGGCTGGGGTTTTCTCACGTTCCTGCTCATCAATCTTGCGGACCTTATATACGCCTATACTGGATTCAAACTGCTGGAAAGCACAGGCTGGTTTGGGAATTATTATCGCCTGCTTGCGGATACGGCAGGAGTTGCCATTATCTTTGGCATTCTCGCGATGGCGATCCGCCGCTTCATCCTGCGACCGAAGACTCTCTCCACGCGTGAATCGACTCTGCTCAACCCACAGGCACGTTCCGGTATTCTGCGCGATTCGGCGATTGTCGCAACCTTTATTTTTGTCCACAACTCGGCGCGCTTATTTGAGGAATCATTTTACGTGGCAGGGACGGGAAGGCGCGATGGCTGGCAACCGGTCATTTCAACGGTGGCCGGCTTATGGTCCGGCATGGACGCGCATACGTTGTTAATCGGCGAGCAGCTGATGTTCTGGCTATCCATCGGCGCGGTGGTCGCCTTCCTTCCCTACTTCCCCATCTCCAAACATATTCATCTATTTTTTGCTCCCATCAATTTCGCACTGAAGCCCGAACGCAAATCCATCGGACAGTTGAGCTATATCAATCTCGATGACCAGTCAGTTGAACAATTCGGCGCCGCAACCATGAAGGACTTGGGCTGGGAACAGATCATGGACAGCTACGCCTGCATCATGTGTTTCCGCTGTCAGGAAGTGTGCCCGGCGTATAACACGGGCAAGCTGCTCTCGCCTGCTGCATTAGAGATCAATAAACGGTATCACTTGAACACGGGTGGCGCGACCGACGTTCCGATGTTGAATCTGATCTCCCAAGAGGCCGTATGGGCGTGTACATCGTGTGGCGCCTGCGTGGATATTTGTCCGGTAGGCAATGAACCGATGCGCGACATTTTGGATATTCGCCGAAATCTCACATTGATGGAAAATAATTTCCCGAAGCAGTTGGAGAATGCCTTCAAAGGCATGGAACGCAACGCCAACCCGTGGAATGTTTCACAGGCGGACAGAATGAAGTGGGCGGAGGGATTGAATGTCCCGACGATCGAAAAGAATCCCGAGCCGGATATTTTGTGGTGGGTCGGCTGCGCTCCTGCAACAGACTCGCGCGCACAAAAGACCGCACAGGCGTTTGCGAAAATTTTAGACGCGGCGGGAGTGGACTTTGCCGTGCTTGGACAAAATGAACAGTGCACAGGTGATTCCGCCCGCCGCGCCGGACGTGAAGATATCTTCTTCGCGCTGGCTTCTGCGAATGTTGAAATCCTGAATGAAATAAAACCAAAGAGGATTGTTACGACATGCCCGCATTGTCTGCACACGATCAGGAATGAATATCCTGCGTTCGGTGGAAACTACGATGTGGTGCACCACACACAATTGATCAACGAACTTGTCGGTGGAGGAAAGATCCAGTTGGAAGTGACCAGTGACGAGTTCAAGGTGACCTTCCATGACCCGTGCTATCTGGGACGACATAACAAGGTCTTCGATGCACCGCGTGAAGCGTTAAAATCTGCCGGCGCGCTGACGATTGAAATGCCGCGCAATTCAGCCAAATCCTTCTGCTGTGGTGCGGGTGGCGCGCAGATGTGGAAGGAGGAAGAAAACGGGGACAGGCGCGTCAATGAAGCGCGCTATCAGGAAGCGAAACAGACGGGTGTAAATACACTTGCGGTGGGATGCCCGTTCTGCATGACAATGTTGAA
Organism: Anaerolineae bacterium; assembly: GCA_041487615.1. Taxonomy (GTDB): domain Bacteria; phylum Chloroflexota; class Anaerolineae; order Anaerolineales; family Villigracilaceae; genus Defluviilinea. Next base: position 21 of record JBGPNQ010000267.1, on the reverse strand, counting down.
CGATGCATCCAAAGCAGATGG
>JBGPNQ010000266.1:0-7556 GCA_041487615.1 Anaerolineae bacterium | reverse complement strand
GAAGAACTTCAATCGCTGTATGATTTTACAGACCGCACCATACTCATCACCGGCGGAGCAGGTGTGCTGGGTGGTGAGATCGCCTGTGCGCTGGTGGGATGCAACGCTAACGTTGTCATCCTTGATCGCGACCAGGAACTGGCACAGAAAGTCATCGAGCATTTCCCGAAGGTCGTCAAAGGACGCGCGCTCCGAGTCTTTGGCGATGTGCTCAATCCCGAAACGTTGCAGCAAGCGAGTGAGACGATCAAAACCGAATTGGGAGCGGTGGATATTCTTATCAACGCGGCGGGTGGTAATCATCCCTCTGCGACCACGTCTACCGATCTATCTTTTTTCGACCTGCCACTGGATGCGCTTCGCCACGTCGTCGATCTGAATTTGCTTGGCACGATCCTGCCCTGTCAGGTCTTTGGTCGCGGCATGGCGGAACGCGGCGATGGTGTGATCCTGAATATCTCTTCGATGAACGCCTTTCGCCCGCTCACACGCATTCCCGCCTATTCTGCCGCGAAAGCCGCGATCAATAACTTCACGCAATGGCTGGCTGTGCATATGGCGCTGCAATATTCGCCGCGCATCCGCGTCAACGCGATCGCACCCGGATTCTTTGTGGGACTGCAAAATCGAAGGTTGCTGCTCAATGAGGACGGTTCTTTGACCCCGCGTGGTCAGACAATCTTAAGTCACACTCCGATGAACCGCTTCGGGACTCCCGAAGACCTGCTCGGTGCGACGATGTGGCTGATCTCCCCCGCAGCCACCTTCGTGACGGGAACTGTGATCCCGATCGACGGCGGATTCTCGGCGTTCACTGGTGTTTGATAAACGGACTTTGTAATGGACGCTTCGCGCGGATAGAAACGGATAATTTTATGTTACAGGCAAAGGCAACAGCCCCAATTGGGCAACTCTTAACGGACGACGAAGTACGCGATACGCTTGGCGTGTTGAAGGGTCAGTTCATGAATCAGCGCGTGCTGGTTTTGATACCCGACCATACGCGTTCCCTGCCATTGCCTTTCCTGTTCCGTTCCCTTGTGGATCTTTTGCACGATGCGAAGCAACTTGATTTCATGGTCGCGTTGGGGACTCATCCGCCGTTGAATGAGGAAAGCATCCATAAACTGGTGGGCATCGCTGCCGAAGAACGGACAACGACGTTCAAACAGGTCGGCTTGCTAAATCATACCTGGGATGTACCGTCCACTTTGACCTCTCTGGGCACCATGGGACAGGATGAGATCAGACAGATTGCCGGGAAGAACTGGCATTCGTCGCTACCAACTGAAGTTGATATTCGCATCAATAAAGCTGCACTCGAATACGATCACATCCTCATTCTTGGTCCGACCTTTCCGCACGAAGTAGCCGGTTTCTCAGGTGGAGCGAAGTATCTCTTCCCTGGCATCTCAGGTGCGGAGATGATCAACGGCACACACTGGCTCGGCGCACTGGCTGGCGTGGTGGGAACGATTGGAATTAAGGATACACGCGTCCGCGCGATGATTCATGCCGCGGCGCAGCGGTTGAAAACTCCGATCACGCTCATCGCGTTGGTGGTGGAACGTCACGAGTTGAGCGGTTTGTTTATCGGCGATTACCTGTCGGCCTGGAGTGAAGCGGCGGAGCTGTCCGCGCAACGTCACATCCGCTGGGTGGAGAAACCGTTTCAACGCGTCCTATCCTGTGCGCCTTCCATGTACGATGAATTGTGGACGGGTGCCAAGGCCATGTACAAGCTTGAACCTGCGGTCGCCATCGGTGGCGAAGTCATCATTTACGCGCCGCATCTGGACGTGGTCAGCCACGTGCATGGAAAATATATTTACGAGATCGGGTATCACATCCTGCCGTATTTTTTAGACGATTGGGAACGATTTAAAAATATTCCGTTGGGCGTGCTGGCACATAGCACCCACTTGCGCGGCTCGGGCGTGATTGAAAATGGAATCGAAAAACCCAATGTGAAAGTAACGCTGGCAAGTAAAATCTCCGCAGAGGATTGTGCTCGGCTCCATTTGGGTTATCTCGATCCGTCGAAAGTTAATCCTGAAGAGTGGAAGGATCGAGAAGATGAAGGCGTTTTATATGTGCATAGAGCGGGAGAGATTCTTTACAGAGTGAAATGATGTCACACCATTTTATTATTGTGATGGGCGTTTCGGGGGAGTGGCAAGACGAGCGTTGGTAAATGCCTTGCTGAACATTTGGGATGGGCTTCTACGATGCTTATGATTTTCAGCCACCCGAAAATGTAACCAAACTTCAAGGAATTGGGCATCACCTATCTTCACCTCATGCCCCTCTTCAAATCACTACAACACGAAAATGAAGGTCAGAGTTCGATGCGAGCGCCGCTGAGCCAGCTTCGTAGTCGTTCTAAGTTCATGCGCCGCACGATATCATAAGCCGATCGAAGAACTCCATATGTGGTAACCGGCCTTTCGCGCATCAGCAACTGAACACTTCAAAAATCCTTTTCTGGAGAACCCTTTGTTGCGCTCCAACAATTCCTTCAAGAAGATTACAATTTTTTTGATATTCGCTATTGACAAAAGGTCTGGATTATCCTATTATAGAGACAGCGCTGACGTCAGCGCTGACGTATAGTGACCTGAATCAACGTTTTCCAGGCTGACAAGTTATCCGTTTTCTCTGAGGTGCCGATGTCTGTCACGCTTGACGATGTAGCCAAAAGAGCTGGTGTTTCTCCCAAAACCGTTTCGCGTGCCGTAAACGGCGAAAAAGGGATCTCAGAAACTACTCGGGAAAAAATTCTAAGCCTTGCTGAGGAAATGAATTATGTTCCGAATAAGGGGGCCCAAAACCTGGCTTCTGGAAAAACCCATTCCATTGCTCTTCATTTCCCGTTATCCAGTCCGAAGTTAATATCTGAAAGAGTAGAAATGGGATTTGTGAGTGGGATCGAGGAAGAAGCGGCACAAGCGAATTATCACTTTACTCTTTTTACCGGCGGGCTGGACCTGCGTAAACTGACCCATATCTGCCGCGCTGCGATTGCCGATGGAATCATCCTGATGCAGGTAAGGGTGGATGATTGGCGGGTGGAGACTCTGCGGAAATTACATTTTCCCTTTGTGCTGATCGGGCGCTGTGAGGACAATCAGGATCTGAGTTACATTGATCTGGATTTTGAAAACGCGGTGATCGAGGCATATGATCATCTACTGAATCTCGGACACAAAAAAATCGGCTTCTTCACCTATCCCGAATCGTGGCGAAAAGCCGGCTTGGGTCCGTCGATCCGCTCTATGCTTGGATTTCAGCAGGTGATCAAGCGCTATTCCATTGAACCAATTTATTACGAAATGAATTTGACTGTGGAAGATAGTCGTTCCTGCATAGGGAATGCCATTCAGCAGCACCCGGACATGACCGCGATGGTGGCTCTCCATAATTCGATCGCGGTTGGGGCAATCAACGCTATACAAAGTATCGGGAAACGCATCCCCGAAGACTATTCGCTTTTAGGTGTCGCTTTGGGCGGAGGAAGTGAGCTAATCATCCCTCCCCTCACCGCTATTCATTGGGATGGGTATGAGATTGGCCGTCAGGCCGCTAATGTATTGATCGACAAATTGAACAACAAGATCTCAGTTCCTAAGCAAGTATTGATCCTACCAAAGCTGGCTTTACAGAGCAGTACATCGGTCTATTCTCTGCGGGAATAGACCGTAATCGTCTTTGCGTTCGGCTCGTAAAACAATTGATCCTTTTAATAAACAAGCACAAATCGTATGCTTGTTGAGTGTAGTTTGTGTTCCCAAAAGAAGGAGAATTGTTCGGACGGAGTTTCTGATCAAAAAGCTGGAAGGCCAGGAGAACGAGCCGCAGCAGGTGATCCTGGCTCCCCAACTACCGGTACGCCAGAACACAGCACGGTTTAAGAAGCGGTTGCAGTACGCGATCTCCCCTATTCACGGAAGGTCAGGAGGTGTGTTGAAGAAAAGAGAATACCCCGACGATCTTACCTCAACACTGTTTCAGAATGATGTTGCATTCGCACGTATCTCTATCTGATACTTATAAAGGAGAACCAAATGAAACTGTACAAGTTCGCCGTTCTGTTCCTCGCCCTGGTGTTGGTGCTGAGCGCCTGCGCGCCGGCTGCACCCGCGCCAGCGGCGCAAAACCCACCTGCCAGCGGTGCGTCTCAAACGGATGCAGGGAAGTGGTGCTCTGGTGTCACCATCCGCTTCTTTGCGGGCGGTGATGAGGGCGATACCTTTGCTTCGATCGTGCTGCGAGGCGCGAAAGCTGCTGAGGCCGACCTCGGTCCCAAGGTGGATTACGTTTTCTCCGGCTGGAATACGGAAAAAATGACCAACCAGCTGCGCGAAGCAATCGCGGCCAAGCCGGACGGGATTGCCTTCATGGGACACGCTGGCGATGACGCGGTGATGCCCCTGGCTGAACAAGCCTCGACGGCCGGCAATAAGATGATGTACCAGAATGTGGACGTTCCCCTCGTGCGCGCCAAGTATGGCGGCGGCTATGTCGGTGCTCAGCTTACCCCGCAGGGCTACGCGCTGGGACAGGAAGCCATCCGGCAGTTTGGTTTCAAATCAGGCGATCATGCGCTGGTGCTGGGTGCCTGGGGTGATCCGGGTCGCTTCCTGCGCGAAGAGGGCACCGCGAAAGCCTTCGAAGATGCCGGCATGGTGGTTACCCGCCTGAGGGCCCTTCCCGAATGGTCGAGCGACCCGAACAAGGGCACCGGGGAAATCACCGCTGCAGTGCTGTCAGACCCCGATCTCAAGATCGTGGTTTTCCCCGGGGGACAGCTGCTGGGCGCCGTCCCCACCTATTGGGACGCGATGAAGAAGAAACCGGGCGAACTGATCGCCATCGGCTATGACACCAGCCCGCAGGTAATTGATGCCTTCAATCGCGGCTACGTCCAGTTGACCTCGGATCAGCAGCCCTACCTGCAAGGCTACATGCCGATCCTGAGCCTGTGCATGACGATGAAATACGGCATGGGCCCGATGAACCTGGACACCGGCGCTGGCTTCGTGGACGTCAATAATTACAAGACGGTGGCTGATTTGGCCGAAAAGGGAATCCGTTAGTTTACAACCTCACTCCCTGGCTGCCTCTCCTGGACTGCCTCGCAGATCCAGGAGAGGCAGGACCGGGGTATGAGGTTTCTGTGTGAGAATCAATCAAATCCCGCCGTAATCAAATATAATCACAGCTTATCGCTGGACTCTTCTGAACATCTCTGGAGGTCGCCTTGAACGAACCACCGATTATCGAACTGAAGAATATTGCAAAATCCTTTGGGAGCGTTTCAGCCATTTCCAATATCAGCATGCAGGTGAACGACAATGAAGTCCTTGGATTGATCGGCGACAACGGCGCTGGCAAATCAACGTTGATCAAGATCATCTCGGGTGTGCACGCCCCCGATTCAGGCGAAATCCTGGTGCGCGGCAAGAACCAGATGAAATGGGATGTCAATATCGCCCGCGCACACGGCATCGAGACGGTGTACCAGGACCGTGCGCTGGCCGAGCAGCAGACCATTACCCGCAACATCTTCATGGGCCGCGAGCGGGGAGGATTCCTCGGATTTCTGGATCTCAAGAAAGAGAACGATGAAGCCAATAACCTGATGCGCAGCATCGGTTTCACCTCACGGGTATTTGCGCCGGATTCGCAGGTTTTTACCCTGTCGGGCGGCGAGCGCCAGGGCGTGGCAATTGCCCGCGCGTTGTATTTCAAAGCCAAAATGATCATCCTCGACGAGCCGACTACAGCTCTTTCGCTGACCGAGTCAGAGAAAGTTTTCCACTTCGTCCGGCAGGCGAAGGAAGGCGGTGCTTCAGCCGTGTTCATCAGCCATAATATCTATCACACGTACGATATTTCCGACCGGTTTGTGGTGCTGGATCGCGGGAGGGTTGTCCTGGAAACGGACAAAACGAAGATCACTGCCAATGAGCTGGTGAAAAGCCTGCAGGATATCGCCCGCAGCGGGCACGCCGCTTGATTCCAGGTGGAAGGATAGAGGAATATTATGTCAGTATCAGAAAAAGCTCCCCAACCTGTTGTTTTGCCCTCCGGGCGTTCCGACTCGCCGCTCACCAAGTTTATTCGCGGCAACCGCCGCCCGATCAGCGCGCTGGTGTTCTTCATCGTTTTGATCGCGTGTTTTACCGCGGCGAACCCGAGGCTCTTCACGAACCCGCTGATTTATAACGCGGTATTCGTATCTCTGCCGATTTCGATCATCCTGGTGGTGCCGCTTGTATTCATCGTCACTGCTGGCGAGATCGACCTCTCCTTCCCCTCGGTGGTGGGCATCTGCGCCTGGGCCTTTGCCGCCGGGACGCGTGCCAACTGGAACCCCTTCCTGTGCGTGGTCGCAGCGTTGCTGGTGGGCGTCATTTCGGGGTTGGTCAATGGTTTACTGGTGACGCGGGTAAGGCTCTCCTCATTAGTAGCCACTCTGGGCATGAACTTCTTACTACGTGGGCTGATCCATATCGGCAACCAGGGTTATGGCATTTCGGTGACGCAGCTGCGCGACACATCCTTCTCCAACTTTTTCATCGGCGACATCAACGGCTTTCCGGTGCAGATGATCTGGGGCATACTGTTCGCCGCGATCGGCTGGCTGCTGTTCTCGCGCCACCGCTTTGGCGCGCAAATCGCCGTTATCGGCGATAACCAGGATAGTGCCAAGGAAATGGGCATCAACGTCGAACGGGTGAAGACGATGGCCTATGTGTACATGGGCATCGCCGCCGCGGTGGCGGGCGTGCTCTCCACCCTGATCAATTCCACCTTCTACCCCACAACCGGTGACGGTTACCTGCTCGCGGTGTTGGCGGCGGTCTTTGTGGGCGGAACTCCAACCTGGGGTGGCGTTGGAACCGTCGTCGGCGGCGTGATCGGCGCATTCATCGTTGGTTTTATCGAGACCGGAATTATCGCCTCCGGGTTGACCGGGTACTATACCCAGTTCTTCTACGGGCTGATTATCATTTTGTCGCTGATCAGCCACCGGTTCAATCAGGGAAGGTATCGTTATTAGGTTCCTAGATCCTCGCCCCTTGGTTGCTGGATTACCCCCTTTCCAAAATCCCACGATCAGCGATTTAGGAGTGAAGCACAGAGGCAAAGCAGCCATGCCTTCGCCGAACCAAGCCAGAACCTTGACCCCGGGTTGCCTTGCGCTGTGGGAATAGATAGGATTGTCTTATGCAAATGTCTTCACGCGAACGGCTGCTCGCAGCGCTGCGTGGGCAAGCCGTCGACCGGCTGCCCTGGAGCCCGTTCCTCGCCTACTGGTGGGATTTCCAGCCCAAAGCCGTGCAGGGTCGGGGACAGGTGGCTTTCCTGCGCGAAATTGGCGCGGACGCATTGTTGCGTGGGTTTACCACCGCCTTTACCTGCTCGGACGTGCAGGGCATCAGCCAGTATGACAGTTTCATCGAGCCTATCCCAGGGGTGGAATTTCGCCGCGAGGAGAAAGGCGACCTGTGGCGCAACACCTTCACTACACCGGTGGGTGCGCTAACCAG
>JBGPNQ010000265.1:0-7600 GCA_041487615.1 Anaerolineae bacterium | reverse complement strand
TGCCGCCGCGCCTGCTGCGCAGCCGGAGGTCCCACGAGACGGTGATTGCCCGGGCGATCACAGACGTCCGTTTGAAGATCCTGCCAGAGCCGCAACTGGTAAAATCCCATGAAGCGGTCTCCGGACCGAAATGGATGTACTGGCTATGGCCTGTCTTGCTTCTCCTGCAAGTGATCGTCCTGGCACGGGATGACGTCGCCCGTATCGCCTCGGGACTTCTTTATCTGTCTTCTACCCACGGTGAAAATGCGACTCTGCAAAATCCCCGTTCGATGAGTCTGCTCGAAGCTGCCCAAAAGGTGGAACCGGAGGCGGCATTCGCTTACAATGAAGAAGGTTACCGCTGGTTTCAGCAGAATCAGAAATGGGACGCCGCAGCCGCGTTTGAGGCGGCTCTCGCCAGGGATCCGGTCAGCGCTCCCGTCCTTAATAACCTGGGGATCACTTATTTTTCCCAGGGCGATCTTCCTCAGGCTGTACCCTATCTTCAACAAGCGGTCGAACAGGATCCTAACAATGCCATTACCCACTACAACCTTGGAATCATCCTGATGCAGCACCAGGACCCTTCCGGTGCCATCCGTGAGTTCCGCGAAGCCGGTTTTATCGATCCCAAAGCGGCCTTGCCTCCGCTGCAAGAGGCTTATCTATATCAACAAATGGGAGACTATGCCGATGCCGAACAGCGAGCCCGCTTGGCCCTGCAGTTGGAACCGTATCTTGCCCCGGCCCACGTGCTGCTTGGGATCTCCCTTTACAATCAGGGCAGAGAGACCGAGGCGTTGACTTCATTCACGCAAGCCCTGTCGCTTCAGCCCGGGAACCGGACGGCCGTTTTTTGTCAGGCTCTGATCCTGGGACATCAGAAACAGTACGCTGCCGCCTTGCCTGTTTTACAGGAGCTGCTTTTCACCAGCACGGACCCAGCGGAGTCCACCCGCATTGTGGCGGAGATCGATGCACTCCAACACTTCCAGGCAGAACCGGCGGCAGCCGGACGCTGAAAGGAGGAGAATGGAATTTGAGAGCAAGTCTTATACACCGCACAGACCCTCAACTACAAGATCTAGAAAAGGAGATTCTATGTTCAAGAAATTGGTTCTGATCGTGGTCGTTCTGTCCGCCCTTCTGGTCACCGCCAGCCCAGCCCTAGCCTTGTCGGGTACCTACTACGTGGACACAGCCTATACGGGCACCGAGGTGGGAACGAAAGCCCAGCCGTTCAAAACCCTCGATAAAGCAGTCGCGGCGGCGCAGGCAAACCCCTATGGCGGCTATATCTATACCGGGACGGCTAATACTAATAACTGGAAGCCCTACGGGTTTATTCAGACTGTCAATCCACCGGGTACTGGCGCGTCGATTTCCCGCACTGCGCTATTTGTTCTACTCGGGCTTGCCAGCTTGATCCTGGTGGCCGCCGGCTGGTTCATGATGCGGCGCTCACGCACCCTATCGAGCCGGGTCTGAGTCTGGGTGATCAGGCGGTGTTTCTTGAATGAAACGACAGCAGCAGAAACGATCTGCTGCTGTCATTATTAATGGAAGGAATGATTCACCAATCCTCCTCAAGAACAAGTCAACCGTGAGACGCTCAACGATTATGGTGTCCCTGTTGGTGTTGCTGCTGGTTCCAACGGAAAGTCCGAACATGTATTTCGATACTCTTCACCGGGAAAATAGAACTCCCATTCTTTTCGCGTGAAATTGCGCCCTGCTCGCTGGCAAGAGGCATTCCTCCACAACTGCTCGTTGGAATCCCACAAGGTAATATCGAAACTGCTGGAAGCCAGTGTTTTACTATCTGGACTGAAGGCAACACTCTCTATAGGAGCTGAATTTCCACTCAAAGAACCGATGGGTTGATGGGTTTTCATCTCCCACAGAATGATAGTTTGGTCTACACTGCCGGAAGCCAGCTTTTTGCCGTCCGGGCTGAAGGCCAGGCTGTTGATAGAATCTAAATGACCGCTTAATATGACGATTGCTTTGCGGGTCTTCACATCCCACAGGATGATGCTTCTATCGCCACTACCGGAAGCCAGCGTCTTGCCATCCGGGCTGAAGGCGACGCTGTTGACCGAAGCTGCATGGCCGCTCAATGAGACGATTGCCTTGCGAGTCATCACATTCCACAAGATGATGCTTCCATCACCACTTCCGGAAGCCAGCGTCTTGCCATCTGGGTTGAAAGCAACGGTGTTGACCGAAGCTGTATGACCGTTCAAAGGCTGACCGATGACCTTACCCTTTTCCACATCCCACAGCATGACAGTTGTGTCTTCACTGCCGGAAGCCAGCGTTCTGCCGTCCGGGCTGAAGACGACGCTGGTCACCGGAGCTGTATGACCGAGCAAGGGTCGGCCGATAGCCTCGCGCTTGTCCACATCCCACAGGATGATGGTTGTGTCGTTACTACCAGAAGCCAGCGTCTTGCCATCCGGGCTGAAGGCGACGCTTCTTACAATATCTGCATGTCCGAGCAAGGGCTGATCACCGATGGACTGACGCTTGTCCACATCCCACAGCATGATGGTTGTGTCAGCACTACCGGAAGCCAGTGTTCTGCCATCTTGGCTAAAGGCAACGCTGAGTATAGGGCCGAAATGTGTGTATCCATTTAAAGGCCGGCTTATGGGTTGGCGTGGGTTCATGTCCCATAGGATGATGGTTGTGTCTCCACTTCCGGAAGCCAGTGTGCTGCCATCCGGGCTGAATGAAAGACTATTTATCAAAACCGAATGTCCCCTCAATTGATCGCGGAGTTGACCGGTTTCCGTGTCCCACAGGATGATGGTTTTGTCTGCACTGCCGGAAGCCAACGTTTTGCCGTCCGGGCTGAAGGCGAGGGTTCTAACAATATCTGAGTGTCCGCTCAATTTTTTGAGGGGTTGACCGGTTTTTACATCCCATAGGATAACATTTTTGTCATAACTGCCGGAAGCCAGCGTGTTGCCATTCGGGCTGAAGGCGACGCTGAGCACAGGGTTCGGCACATTTAACACAGGGTCTGTATGTCCGTTTAAAGGCTTACCAATGGGCTTCCCAGTCTTCACATCCCATAGGATGATCGTACCGTCATCACTGCCGGAAGCCAGTGTTTTGCCATCCGGGCTGAAGGCAACACTTCTTACCTTTCCCGTATGTCCTCTCAACGTATGGATGGGCTGACCGGTTTTCACATCCCAAAGGATAATGGTTTTGTCTTCACTGCCTGACGCCAGCGTCTTGCCGTCCGGGCTGAAAGCGACACTTGTTACAGAATTTGAATGTCCGCTCAACTTACCTATGAGTTGGCGAGTCTTCATATCCCACAGGATGATGGTTGTGTCTTGACTGCCGGAAGCCATCATACTGCCATCCCGGCTGAAAGCGATGCTTCTAACGATATTCGAGTGTCCTCTCAACGTACCCATGGGTTGGCGGGTTTTCACATCCCAAAGGAGAATATCTTTATCATATGTTCCTGAAGCTAGTGTTTTACCATCCGGACTGAATATGGCGCTCACGACCGGACCCCTATTGCCGTTCAGAAATTGTTCCAGCTGCGGATTGGCCTGGCTATTTTCCAATAAGACGCTCTGTGCCCGGACAGAAGTGATCTGTTCGCCCAGCTCATTATTCGCCTCAACTCCCAACAATAAGGAAATCAGGAAGTTCTTATCACGCAAAGACAGCGATTGTGCTGCCAGCTCACCTACGCGCGATATTTTCGCCTGTTGCCTGGCTTGTACTGCAAACACGATTGTGAAGATGAGTAGAAGTACGGCAATGGCTGCGACAGCCGTGATCGAAATCGTATAACGTCGCATTCGCCTGGCAGATTGCAGACGCTGGTCCCGCTTGTTCCGGGAGGCCTCCAGAAATTCCATTTCAGGACCGGTCAGCTCGTCCTGATGTTCATCCACCCAGGGCAGCACCTCCGTATAGGCCTGGTCTCGCAGCAGCCAGTTGTCATTCCGGCCCTGGTCCTCCCATAAAAGTGCCTGGCGCTGCAGCGGGCTGAGATTCAATTCGAACCACTTTTTGTTGCTGGCGAGAATGGGCTCCACCAGGCGGTCGTGGGTCAGCTCATACCAGGTGGCGCCGCCGCGCTGCTCGGCACGAACCAGGTCGCTTTGCAGCGCCTGGATCACCTCGTCGTCCAGGCCTCTGGGCGGTGTCTCACGCTCTTGGAGGACCATGTTGCGTATTCCCCCGCCCGTGATCAACTTCTGGTCGAACCAATCCCGTATACGCCTCTCGTTGACATGTTTTGCCCGAGCAACCTCGCTCACCCTTTGGTCGTAATACCTTGCCAGTGATTGGTTCACGTCGCCCACATCCTGCAGATCCTTATCGGTGATCTCGGTTCCCTCGGGCGGCAGGTTTTCCCACATGCTGTAGCAAACCACCTGGAGCTGCACGGGCTCGATATACTGCCCCGGCTCGGTGCCCGTCGTGCCATCCGGTTTTTGCACCTTGACGCGGGACAGGTCCTCCACCAGCTTTTCCGCCACCCCTTCTGCATAGGGGCGCCGCTTTTCCACAGGACTGCGGATCGCCTTAACGGCCGCCTGGTGGCTGAGTCGCTCCATATAGTAACGTACGCGCAATCCCCTAGGCAGGAGGTGAACGTACGGGTCCAGGGCGGCGATAAAGTCCTCCCGCATCACCAGCAGGATCCACAGGAAGGGATCGTCCTGCATGGCCTGCGCTAATTGGCGGAAGAACTCCTCGCGCTGCTGCCAGGTTTCAATGTTTGTGCTGAAGATCTCCTCGAACTGGTCGATGATCAGGATGCGCGGCCAGGGAGTGGGGTCAAAGGTGGAGCGTAAGGATTCGGTCAGGTCCGGGTCATAAAAATAGCCGTCCTCATCCTCATTCAGCTTCTTGAGGAAGTGGGACAGGGTCAACGCCCGGAACAGCTCCGGGTCCGACTCACGGCGCTGCAGGCTGCGGAGCAGGTTGAAAATATAGATATTCTCAACCTGCACGCCCACCGGCGCATCGCCGCCCAACCGGGCGACCGGCAGGACTTCGAACAGCTTGTCTTCCAGGCTCGGGATCAGGCGGGCATTGATCAGGGAACTCTTTCCGGCGCCCGACTGAGCATAGAAAAGGACCAGCTTTTCCAAAGCCACCAATGCTTCCAGGTCTGCAGCCTCCCTGTTCCGGCCAAAGAAGAGATCTCCGTCTTCTCTTCGAAATGTACGCGGACCGATATATGGATTTTGGTGGTCGGTGCTCATCATTGATCCTTCCTAAGGGCGTCCCACTCTTTCCACAGTTCTTGAACAAAGCGATCTGAATTGTTCCACTCGATATCAAAAGACTTCCTGCCGAAGTAGCGTTTTAGATACTCGATCGCGTTCGCATTCGAGGCCTCATTTTCCTTGTCTTGAAGTTGGATAAGCATTCCGCGCGGCGAGAAGCCCTCGATGCGGAAATTCATCATCAGCCGGAAGAGGACCCGGAAATCCCAGTCGGATAACCGGAAGCCGATCAATAACAATTGTGATCCCCCCACGGCCTTGCGCAAATAGAGGGGAATCTTTGGATTCAAAGTATTGGTGTCTTCTGCTATGGAGATCAGGAAATTAATGTAGTCATCCTCACTCAGGACAAGCGTTTGCGGATAGTCCTCCAGCCCATACAGGTGATAGACCAGCGGTTTTGTGTCGCTCGCATTGAACTCCCCAGTGATCGTGCGGTGCTCGTTGCGAATGTTGGCCATCTCGCCCGACCAGAAGCAGATCTGGGTGCAGGGTTCCTTACCCGCTGCCTGCAGGGCACGCTCAACAAAATCGCTGTGAGAGGTGGTGATATAGTATGGCAGAGGAAAGCGGGCTAGCAGGCTCAGGGGATCTGCTGTCCCATCCGGGAATTTGGGGTAGTCCAGTTCCTTCACCAGCTCTGAAAAGCGCATCGCCTCGATCCGGTTCCGGAGGCCGGCTGCCAGCGCAGGGTCCTCTACTTCAGTGTCTGCCATGCTCCAGAGGAATTTCTTTAGGAAACTAAGGATCTCGGTGCGCGCGCTCGGATCGTCATTCCGTTCTACAAAATAATACTGGGCGACCTGGGCGAGGTTGGAATTGTCCGGCATGGGATAGTTGATGAGCTTGGCCCACTGTGCGATCAATCCATCGACAACGTTTGAACCATTTTCCTCTGCCAGCTCATGAAAGATCTGTTCCATGCGGAACGAACCGCTGATGACCGGGATGACGCTCCCCTTGCTAATATTTGGCAGAATGCTTTCCCTGGGATCGAGCTGTTTATTTTCCCCCCTTTGCATCATCTCGGCAATCTTTTCCATTCTTGTTTTATTAGGCATGAGATCTCCTCCTTGGCTCAACGCTCTTCAAGATTGAACACCACCATACAAAATCACCTTGCGTTTCGCCGCCACCGACTGTCTATGTTTTAATGCATTCTAATTATATATGTTTTGGGGATAATAAATGTAAACAGATTTCTACCAAAATTGGTGAAACCTGTCAGCCCTAAGAGCAGTATCGAGATCTGGGCGGAGTGATAGCGCGAAGGCCGGGCGGCGTCAATACCATCTGCGCCGAATTGCCTGGGAGTTCGAACGCTTTGGCGACGATCCGCTTTCCTTCGATCTTCAGCATGTATTCCCATAATGAGGTTTGAGTGATTCGTGATCTGCAAGAACGGACAATTTGCTTGAAACTAAGGCAAAATGCTCAAAATCACGGAGGTGATTTTTTGTTTAAATCTGTTAGGCATCCTTCAAATGATTCAAACACACGGGATGAGAATTCAGTCATTTCTCCGGTTACTTTTCTCTTGAATTGACTCTAGACCCTGATCACTCATCGTGTGATCGTCTGGATGCCTTATGACATCCTGCGCTTGCTTGTAAAGGTTAGCAGGCGTCCGAGAGTTTCACGCACATTTGATGAATTTAGTAGGTGTTGCTATAATTGGAATCATCCAATTTACTGAGCGCCCCAGTAGTTACGCGTCGCTGTTTCGAATCCCGTCGGGACCGCTCAGCGTAACTAGTTACGCACCAACCAGCGCTCAATGGATTATTCATTGAGCGCTGGTTCTTTTAATTGGCGTGGAGTATCACATATGATTACCCAAGAACTGGAGAATCGAGAATCATCCGGAGTCAATGGATTTACCATTCAGGTGGTCGCAGAGTAGGAGACGGTGAGAATAACGACTGTCTATCGGTCGAACAGATTTGTTATAATCCCTTTACCATGCTTGAAAGATTACAAAAGTTACTTGCACAATCCGGCTATGGATCTCGTCGTGCTTGTGAGGATTTTATCTCTGCTGGACGCGTCCGCGTAAACGGGCAGATCGCCTCGTTGGGTCAGAAAGCCGATGCCACGGTCGACAAGATCACCGTGGACGGAAAACCCATTGCGGCGGCCGAGCAATTAATCTATATTGCCTTATACAAGCCACGGAATGTATTGTCCACGGTCGAGGTTGAACGCGGCGATGACCGCCAGACGGTGCGCGATCTCGTGGATGTAGCTCAGCATATCCACCCGGTGGGGCGCCTTGATTTTGAGAGCGAAGGTCTCGTGTTGATGACGAACGATGGCGACCTGACTAACAAGCTGACACATCCTCG
>JBGPNQ010000264.1:0-7603 GCA_041487615.1 Anaerolineae bacterium | reverse complement strand
GTGACACTGGAAAATAGTCTGTTGCTAGGGATGGACAAGATCACCTTCCATCATATGCTGGATAACTTTACACCTGTCGCACGCAATCTGGTGAAAATATTATCGGCGCGCGTGCGACTCTCGGATCAATTGATCCAGGCGCTGGCGACCCTGGATGTGAACGGACGTGTAGCGCGTCAACTGCTGGCATTTGCGGAAAAATATGGGCGCGAGAAAGACGGCATGAATCAGATCCGCATTGTGCTGACACAAAGCGACATCGCTGACCTGGTCGGTGCGTCGCGTAAGCGCGTGAATCAGACGATGGTATTGTTCAAGGAACAAGGATTGATCGATACGGATGCGGACGGAAGAATAGCGATAAAAGATAGCGAAGGGTTGGCGAGGTTCTGTCGCTAACTGTCATTGCGAGCCGTTTGTTGGCGAAGCAATCTCCCGTTCAACGAATAAATGTTTTTTGCAGAGCTTTCTTTACATAATAGGGGATTGCTTCGTCGCTGCGCTCCTCGCAATGACATTCCAAACGGTATAATCGCTCCATGAGCGATTTTCATTTCTATCATCCCATCGAGGTCCGTTACGGGGATTTGGATCCGCAGGGACACGTCAACAATGCAAAACATTTAACATATTTCGAACAGGCACGCGTTGCCTACCTGATTGAGTTGGGATTATTCACCAAAGACCAGTCCTTCATGCAAATTGGGGTGATCGTTGCAGACGTCCATATTACCTATTTGGAGCCAATCTATTTTGGGCAGAATATCAAAGTAGGAGTACACGCGGCGAAGCTGGGGAACAAGTCCATGACCTGGGAGCAGAATATTGTGGATGCGATGACGGATAGGGAATTGGCTAAGGGCGAAATTGTGATTGTGACATACGATTATGGCACGGAACAGACGATATCCATACCAAAGGAGTGGAGAGAAAAAATTACTCAATTTGAAACGGTGGTCGAGTAGCCCCGGTGTTTTTTCGCGGCGTATCGAGACCACATTTCGAGATTTCAATTTCACATGTTATGTTGGTCTCGATACAGGCTTCGCAAGCGGTCAGGTCTACTCGACCAACGGATTACTTTTGGAACAAAGAGGAAAACTATGTCATTACCAGCCATCGATCAGGAATATCTCGTTGACTTTCTCGTGAGGCTATTGAATGTCACATCGCCTACAGGATTTGCAGAACCTGCGATTGCGTTTGTGGAGAAGGAATTATCCAAGTACAAACAATTGGAATTATCAAGAACGCGCAAAGGCGCATTGGTGGCAATGTGGCCCGGAGAAAGTGACCTACCTCCCGTTGCCTTGACCGCCCACGTGGATACGCTTGGCGCGGTGGTCAAAGAGATCAAGCCCAATGGACGGCTCAAATTGAGTCGCATTGGTGGGATTCAGTGGCCCAGCGTTGAGGCAGAGGGTGTGTGGGTGTTCACGTCGAAAGGCGAGAAGATCCGCGGGTCGGTGTTGATCGATACCGCCTCAGGTCACATTTATAGCGCGGCAGGAAGTGAGACTCCGCGTAACGATGATCATATGGAAGTCCGCCTGGATGCGCGCACATTATCCGACAAGGAAACGCGTGCATTGGGGATCAACATTGGCGATTGCGTAGCGTTCGATCCGCGCGTCGAAGTGACAAATGGTTTCATCCGCTCGCGATTTCTCGACGACAAAGCCTGCGTGACGAATATCGTTGCGGCGATCAAGTCCATGGCAGATGCCGGTCAAAGCCCCGCACGAACCGTCTATTTTCATATCAGCAATTATGAGGAGGTCGGTCACGGTGCGGCGGCAGGAATCCCATCCGATGTGGCGGAGTTGGTCACCGTGGATATGGCGGTGGTAGGGCACGGTCAGGAGTCCGATGAGTTTAGTGCGACATTGTGCATCAAGGATGGCGGCGGACCTTATCACTTCGGATTGAATAATAAACTGCGTGAGCTTGCCGAGAAATATAACATTCCATACAAGACCGATGTATATGTGTTCTATGGTTCGGATGGTGAAGCGTTCTGGCGTGCAGGCGGAGATGTGGCCCTGGCATTGATCGGTCCCGGTATCGACGCGTCGCACAATTACGAACGCGCTCATATCGATGGGTTGCTTGCCACAACAAATTGGATCATGGCGTATCTACTCAGTTGATGTCATTGCGAGGGCGACAGCCCGAAGCAATCTCATAATTGCAGGTTAGTCGAGATTGCTTCGTCGGGCGAAGCCTTCCTCGCAACGACATAAGGTTATGGTATGAAATTTGACGCCGCACTCCCCCCAACTGGATTAAAAGATGTTCCCGCGATTGCGAAAGCCGCGGAGGAAATTGGTTTCGACGCGCTATGGACTCAGGAGACACAGCATGACCCGTTCTTGCCCTGCACATTGATCGCCGAACATACAACGCGTCTGCGCGCCGGGACGGCGATCGCCGTTTCGTTCGCGCGTTCTCCGGCGAACATCGCCTACACCGCCTGGGATCTTGCCGCCCAATCGGACGGACGGTTCATCCTGGGACTCGGCACACAGGTCAAAGCGCACATCGAGCGGAGATTCGGTCAGCCGTGGCCTGAGTCGGTGACGGGAAAACTGCGCGAACAAATTGAAGTCATGCGCGCATTTTGGGATTGCTGGCAAAACGGAACGAAGCTAAATTATCGCGGGGAGTATTACAAGATCACGTTGATGTCGCCATTCTTCCAGCCCTCACCCTTGCCCTCTCCCAGCGGGAGAGGGGATAGGAGTGAGGGATTAATCCCAATTTACATTGCGGGCGTAAATACTGGTTTGGCAAAACTGGCTGGCGAAATCTGCGAGGGATTTCATGTGCATCCATTCCATAGTTTGAGATATTTGAAAGAAGTGATGTTGCCTGCGATTGAAGAGGGCGTGGCAAAGGAAAGAAGAAAGATGGAAGATGTGGCTGTTTCCGTTACCGCGTTTGTCGCTACCACTCCAGAAGAGATGAACTTCGCGCGTGCCCAGGTCTCATTCTATGCATCCACGCCTTCGTATCGTCCTGTCATGGATTTGCATGGCTGGGCTGGCGTGGCGGAGAAGCTGTCCCTTCACGCGGCGCGCGGCGAATGGACGGAGATGCCGATGCTGATTACCGATGAGATGTTGAATGAATTTGCGGTGGTAACCGAGGAAAGCAAATTAGCCGATGAATTGAAGAAACGCTACGATGGGATTGCGGATAGAGTGACCATATACACTCCCTTTGTGCCTGGAGAGAGGGATGAGTGGTGGAAAAAATTGGCCGGATCATTCAATTCATGAGCAACATTTCCCGCCGTGCATATGAAAGCGAAAATGACTTTCAAACCATCCTTGATCTGATTGCCAGGATCCGACCAGCAAAAAATCTCAATGATTACCCTGGCAAAGTGGATGTCGAGGAAAATCTTGCATCTGCAACGATCCGAGCGAATACACGGTTATGGTTTGACGATGATCAACCCGTTGCCTGGGCATACGTGGATGAGTTCAATAATTTATGGTGGGAACTTGACAGCCAATATGGAGAACTGATCGGTGGAGAACTTATCGAGTTGGGCGAAACCTGCATCCGAAAGAAGCTTGGAAAAAGGGAAACAGCCACTTTGGACACAAATTGCAGAGAGGACTACGCCGAAAGAATATCCTTTTTACGCCAGCATGGCTTCAAACAAACAGGAGGATTCAACATCTCCATGACGCGGCAACTCCTAGAGCCAATCCCAGCGCCCACACTGCAGCTGGGATTCGTTATCCGCCCGATTGCAGGGATTGAGGAAGCCGAAGCTGTCGCGACCACCCATCGCGCCGCATTTGCTACCGAATACATGACAACCGAAAATCGTCTCATCATTATGAACACGAGTGGATACGACCCGTCGCTTGATCTTCTCGTCGTTACACCAGATGGGACCATTGCCGCATATTGCACTTGCTCTGTCAACGATCAGACAAAGATAGGAAACACCGACCCAATTGCCACGCATCCAAGCTATCAACGAATTGGACTTGCTCATGGGCTCTTACTCATGGGATTGAAACTGCTCAAAGAGCGCGGCATGATGTCCGCTCATTTAGGGACCAGCGGTGAAAACCTCGCGATGCAAAAGACTGCCAAGTCCGTTGGGTTTACGATAGAATACAAAACCATCTGGTTTTCAAAGGAAGTAAATTGATTCATGGAATTTAACGACTATCAAACGAAATCACGCAAAACCGCAGGCTATCCCGTTATTGGACATCCCATCATTTACCCCACACTGGGACTTGTCAACGAGGCGGGAGAAGTAGCGGGCAAGATCAAGAAGGTGTTCCGCGATAAGGACGGTCAGATCGGCGAGGAGACACGCGAGGCGCTCAAAGCTGAACTCGGCGACGTATTATGGTACATCGCTCAAGTCGCAACGGAATTAAATTTTTCCCTGGACGAAATCGCTGAATACAATATTACGAAGTTATACGATCGATTGGAAAGGGGCAAGATCAAAGGGGATGGAGATAATAGGTAACCATCTGTCATTGCGACCTTCGGGAAGCAATTTCGTGCCGAGAAGAAAATTCCTTTCAATGAGCAATGTACCGCTAAAGAGGAGATTGCTCCCCGGCAATGACCAATGATTTGCTAGGCAAATCAGGCGGTGTCGCTACGCTCGCAATGACATAATATTTTTTCCATAGTCACACAATTTGATAATCGGGCATTTCTCGCAATAAGGTTTACGCGCGGTGCAGATCTCGCGTCCCAGGCGGATGATGTTCAAGTGCGCGGCGTAATAGGTTTCGGGTGGGAAGAGACTTTCGAGGTGTGGATGCGCCTGCTCGACGGTCATCTTTTCGGGGCGGAGTCCGATACGGCCAGTCACGCGGTAGATGTGTGTATCCACAGGGAAGGCTGGTTTATTCAATGAGAAGCATAGGACGATGGCGGCCGTCTTCGGACCGACACCATTGAATTTCATCAGCCATGTCTTTGCTTCCTCTACAGATAAATCCGCAAGAAACGATAAATCCAAACCACCGCGTTCTTCTGTAACGGAACGCAGAACTTGCTGGATGCGCGGTCCCTTTTGATTGGCGAGTCCTGCCGGCCGAATGGCATTCACCACATCCGCAGCGTTTGCATCGCGCACTTGCTCCCAGGTTGCGAATTTCGCGCGCAGGGAATTGAAGGCGCGGTCACGATTAGCATCGTTTGTATTTTGGGAAAGGATCGTCGAGACCAATTCGTCAACCGCAGGCAAAGGATTGCGCCAGATCGGCTCCCCATAAAATTCAAGCAGTCGTTCATGGATTTTGATCGCACGTTTTGCGAGCGAAGCGAGTGCGTTCACGAGTAGCCAGCCTCCTTGATTGCCTTCAACGTTTCATTTACTACATTGCGATGTTTGTCTGGAATTAACCTATCGAACATTGCCGCGGTCAGGTGATATAGTGTCAACGCCGCTGTGCCGCGTGACTGATATTGAGAGGAAGAATAATCTAGCCCCCATGCAGTGCGGAATGCACTCGTCCACTTCGAGTCTCGCCCCGCCGAATCCTGGATCAGGTCAAAATAACCATTCTCACTGACGATCATGATTCCCTTCTGCACTGCAACCGCTTCGAGCATGTTCTTTACCAATCCCCATGTTGCATACAACACAGTGGATTCATGTCCGCGTGCCAATCCATTTAGTATCTTGTGAACTTCCTCAGCATTGCCCATGATCTCTTCCGCAGCAAATTCATCTGCCGCGGATTGAAGTGGTGACCAATCGAAGTCATTTGCGGCTTGCTGCAATGCGCCCATTGAACCATCCTTATTGAGCAAAATCTTCATCCCGCGCAAGCCTGGGACAGCCCAGATCGCGCGGCGTGGATTCGTCAATGCAGCACGTTCATCGTCAGGCAATGTATATTTCAGACTGACAAGTTTATTTTCCCAATGGCGCAGCGTATAACGATCGTAAGGATTCTCAGGCAGTTTGCTTACGTAAATATCGAGGTCGACGTCGCTATGTTTACCCTCCTCTCCGCGCGCGTAACTCCCCACGATGCCAACTCCGACGACATCGGGTGAGTTAATTTTTTGGAGTACAGATTGGATGAAGAGGTCAGAGAGTGCCATACGTGTAATTCAGTTCTTCTGATGATGATGTCTGCTAGCCCGAAGCAATCTCCGATTTAATAAAAGATTGCCGCGTCGCCCGTTGGGCTCCTCGCAATGACGGAGGTTATTTTTCCACTCTGCCACTTTCCACGTGCCATACATCGGCTTTTTGGATGAACTCAGAAGAGAATAAATTCAAATCGGTGGTGGTGAATAATATCTGTTCGCTTTCGCCAACATATTTCAATAAATCAGCGCGGCGCTGCAAATCCAGTTCCGCCATCACTTCATCGAGCAATATCACGGGCCATTCGCCGGTGCGTTCCTTCATCCAGTTCACTTCCGCGAGCTTCAACGCCAGCAGCGTCGTGCGCACCTGTCCGCGCGAGCCGTAATCGGCCAGGTCAATGTTGTTGGCAAGAAAGCGCAGCTCATCGCGGTGCGGGCCAATCGTCGTCACGCCGCGGGCAATCTCTTCATTGCGCAGGTCACGCAATCGTTCACGAAAACCAGTTTGTATTTCCTTCAACTCCAAACCTGAACGGTCCACCACAGTGCTGATCTTCAGACCCAACTGTCCATTTGGTTTCGGCAGAGGATCGAAGGCAGGCTCATAAGCGAGGCGCAGGATCTCGGATCCATGAGTCAGTTCGTGATGGACGCGTGAAGCGAGTCGTTCGATCTGCTGGATAGCTTCGATGCGCCACAGAATAATTTGCGCGCCGAGACGAGTCAACGCCTCATCCCAGACTTCAAGCTGGTCACTGTTTCCGCCTCGCTCTCCCAATAACTTGAGAAGCGCGTTTCGTTGGGTCAACGCCTGGCTGTATTCGCTCAGTACGCGTGCATACATCGGCGTGGACTGTGCCAGCGCAAGGTTCAAATAACGGCGGCGGTCTTCAGGCGCGCCTTCTATGATCTGCGACATCTGCGGGACAAAGATGACCGCGTTGAAATGGCCGATGACATCGCTGATGTGTTTCTTCACGCCATCCAGAAGAACTTCCTTGCGCAGCCGCTGACCATTCACCACGCCCATCGGTTCAAGGATGAGGCGCGCTTCAAGACGATGCTTGCTTCCGCCGCGCTCATAATCTGCAACCAGCCGCGTGACCGTCAGTGCATTGTTCTTCGCTTCATCAAAATTCACGATCTGGCGGTCCACATGAGTTTGAAAGGATGTGAATGCCGCGAGAAAATAGATCGCTTCCAACACGCTGGTCTTGCCCTGCGCGTTGGCTCCCATCAACACGACAACCCGCCGAGGGATATCGATATCCAGGCGGGCAAAGTTGCGAAAGTTTGTGAGGGAGAGGTGTTTGAGATACATGGATGTTGTAGGGGCGAGGTCATCTCGCCGGGGACGGCAAAACGCCGCCCCTACAAAATTATTTCCAATTCGATTTCATCGCGCAAAGGGATATTATGCATTCCGATCAATGGAATGTTTGGCTTGATCTTTCTTGATTCATTTACCGCGCCACGATTGATCTTGACGAGCTGAAAACCGCGCTTT
>JBGPNQ010000263.1:0-7666 GCA_041487615.1 Anaerolineae bacterium | reverse complement strand
TCCGCTCCCAGGTTGCCTCGCAAGGTGGAATCCACCGATTTGAAAAAAACTGTCCAGCCATCGTCTACCAGCTGCTGCGTCGCCATCCTGACCCTAGCATAAGCAGCATTAGCGGACAAACTGCGGCTGTCGGTATCAACGGAGATCACGTGGGCTGGGCGCGCCTCTGCCGGCAGATGGTAGCCCTGTAAAGGCACAACGACTGACAGGCCACTTCTGACCACTTGTGCGCCGCAATCCGTGGCACTGGAAAGGTCGTCAGCAATGATGGCGAGCCGGGTCATGCCTGGGTAAGCCATGCGGAAATGCGTTCGCCGACCACCAAAGCCGGAATGTTGGTATTGGCACGAGGCACGACCGGCATGATGGACGCATCGGCAACATACAGATTATCTACGCCGTGCACCTTTCCCCGCGCGTCGACCACTGCGGTTGGGTCAGACTCCGGGCCCATTTTGCAGGTCCCCACCGCATGGTAATAGTGCAGGTTGTCGCGTCGAACCTCTTCGGGAGTTTTGTAATCTACTGTCGGCGATATCTCGTGGCCAACTAATCCTGCCAGAGGCGTCTGACAGGCATAATCACGCACCGATTCGATTCCATTCCAGAGGATGGCAAGGTCGCGTCCATCGGGGTCGCTGAGATAAGCGGTGTCAATTTTGAGGGTCGCAAATGGATCGGCACTCGTCAATTGCACACTTCCGCGCGAGAGCGGGGTCATGTTCGCTACGGGTAACAAAAACTCCCAGGAATCTGCGGTGTCCATAAATTGGCCTCCAACGGGAAATAGATGCAGATCATAGGCGGAAGTGCAATACTTGCTCCGGAACTTGGCTATGGTCTGCTCGGAGAATAGCACTTCACCCCTGGCAACAAAGTCCAGCATGGCATTTACCAGTTGCGGAGTACCGCTGTACTTGAGATAGACAGCCGGATGATCATGCAGGTTTCTTCCCACGGCCAGATCGAGTTTCGTTTCAAGTCCAAGGGCGCGCAACTCAGCATCCGGACCAATTCCGGAGCGTAGCAGAATGGCAGGTGATCCATAAGTCCCGGCACACACAAGCACGCGGCCCGCCTCGACGGTCAGCGGTCCATCGGGCCCAATCGTTTCAATAGCGATAACACGAGGGCCCTCCATGCGCAGGCGATCGACCTGCATCTGTCCCCGAATGGATAAACGATCATTGCCTCGCAGCGGATCAAGATAGGCGAAGGCTGTATTCCAACGCACGCCGTCCAGGATGTTCACGGGGGAAGTGCTCATACCAATGTCTTCATCCAGGTTATTCAAGTCCACGACCAGCGGGATTCCGATCTTGGGCGCGGTTTCCAAACAGGCTTGTTGCCACGGTGTGATTTCGGCTGACGAAATTCGTCTTACTCTCAGCGTTTGATTGGCGAGTTTGAAAAATGGGAGCAGCTCATCGGCGCTCCAACCCGGATTGCCCATGGCCGCCCAATTATCGTAGTCGACCCGGCTTCCCCAAATCGCTGCGCAGCCATTGTGCGACGAGCATCCGCCAATGACGCGCGCCCGCTCCAATAGATGTCCCGGGCGACCGTTGGCGGCATTATTGATGTAGCCCCAATCATGACCGCCTGGCAAACTGCGGGCATCCAGCAATGGAGCCGGCCATCGCTTTTCGGCGAACGCGCCGTAGTCAG
Source organism: Anaerolineae bacterium (assembly GCA_041487615.1). Taxonomy (GTDB): domain Bacteria; phylum Chloroflexota; class Anaerolineae; order Anaerolineales; family Villigracilaceae; genus Defluviilinea. The sequence continues at coordinate 5,998 of JBGPNQ010000263.1, read as the reverse complement.
GGCCTGACTCGATCAACATCACTGTCTGTGATGTGCCTTCTACCAAACGCGCCGCTACCGCCGCCCCCGCTGTGCCACCGCCGATCACAACCGTATCAGCATATAAATGTTCAGCCATCGATCATCTCCAGCGATAATATCCTACATAGTAAAAAATATGCTGTCCGCCCTGGATAATCATATCCTACCATTTTTATCCATTATTATAGGTTCTTTCCGGTATGGGTCAAGCAGTGAAGCGTGACTGGATATCTTCTGCCTGTGTTAAAGGTTCCAAAAACCGCGATGGATCCGCCTCTGTTACCAAGAGGGGTGCTGGGGTAAAATCTTCCCTTAATATTGCAAATAGTAGTGACCGAAGGATCATCATCTAACAAGTTGGCGGCAGGAAGGATGAAACCGTGTCAGATACTTTAGAAGCGGTGGAAGTTATTGCTCGTCAGGCAGGGGCCGTTTTAATGGAGGGTTACGGCAATGTGCGCCATATTCAACAAAAAGGAGTGATCGATCTCGTTACAGAATTTGACAAGCGTTCTGAAGAGCTCATTATTTCATTCATTCAGAAACAGTTTCCCGATCATGCCATCCTAGCGGAAGAAAGCGGTCATAATAAAACCATAAGTGAATATCAATGGGTAATTGACCCTTTGGACGGGACAACAAACTTTGCTCATGGTATACCGATTTTTGCAGTGACAATCGGGTTATTGAAGAGCAACTCCCCGGTTGTAGGCGTCGCCTATGATCCATTTCGTAATGAAATGTTTTCGGCTGAATTAGGACAGGGCGCCACGCTGAATGACCGTCCCATCCACGCATCATCCCAGACAGACCTGGGACACGCCGCCATCTCCACCGGCTTTCCATATGATCTTCGAACCAACCCACGAAATAATTTGGCTCAATTTGTTCAATTCCAACTGCGAACACAAACAGTCAGGCACCTCGGTTGTGCAAGCCTTGATTGTTCATGGACGGCAATGGGCAGATTGGATGGCTATTGGGAATTTGGAGTCAAGCCGTGGGACATTGGAGCCGGAGCACTGATCGTGCGGGAGGCGGGCGGATGCGTCACATCAACCGATGGCGATGAAAATTTCCTATCTAAGGAAACCATTTTGGTGTCGAACACGATTCTTCACGAGCAAATGTTGCGGGTCTTGAGTGAGGGCAACGAAGCGCCATTGCCACAACCGGAGTAAGAACCGGATTTATCCATAGAGTATTTACCGACAACCAGGATAGCCAGCCCATACATCTCAAGGAGCTTATCGGTGAAAGATATTCGGATTGGACTTATCGGTACCGGGGGGATGGGGAAAGCCCATGCCACAGCGTTCAAAAATGTTCCCCTGGTTTTTGGAAACCAGCCAGGCAGACCTATTCTGGAAGTCGTCGCCGACATCGATGCGAAAGCCGTGGAGAAGTGGGCGGAGGAATTTGGCTTTGCCCGCTGGACAACAAACTGGCATGAGATCGTGGATGACCCCCGCGTGGATCTTGTAGATATTACCACCCCCAATTCCCTGCACGCTGAAATGGCAATCGCCGCGGCCGACGCTGGCAAGCACATCTACTGTGAAAAACCACTGGCAACCACTTCGGCCGATGCAGCCCGTATTGTGGAGGCAGTGGAAAGATCTGGCGTCATTAGCATCGTGGGATTCAACTACCTAAAAAACCCCGCCCAGCCGTTCGCGCAGCAACTCATTGCATCCGGGGAACTGGGTGAAATTTCCCTCTTCCGGGGTACATTCGACCAGGATTTTCTTGTCAATCCAGACATCCCGTTTAGCTGGCGGTTGGACCGTACTATAGCGGGGACAGGCGCGTTGGGCGACCTTGGGTCGCATACAATTGCCTTCGCGCATTTCTTAGTCGGCGATATCGTTGAGGTTTGTGGACTGAATGCCACGAAGATCAAAGAGAGAGCGGTGCCGACAGGTGGTTCCGGCTATGCGGCGACTGCTCAAATTGGTGGTGAGAAGAGAGCCGTCGAAAATGAAGACATCGTGGAGTTCCTCATCCGTTTTGAGGATGGAGCCATCGGGACAATCGGTACCAGCCGTATCGGCATGGGACGCAAGCTCGGGTTGGGTTATGAGATTCAGGGTACCAAGGGCAGTCTGTTCTACAACCAGGAACGCATGAATGAGATTAGACTCTATCGCCATACAGATCCGGACCCTGAGAAGGGCTACAAAACAATTTATATTGGGCCGGAACATCCAGGTTATAAGGCCTTCTTCGGTCTGCCAGGGATCGGCTTGGGATACAACGATCAAAAGATCATTGAGGCCCATGATCTGCTCACTGCCATAGCATTGGATCAACCGGTTCAACCTGACGTCCGCTTTGCTTATAAGGTGAACAAGGTCATCGATGCTGTTGATGTTTCCTGTCAGGAGCGTCGCTGGGTGCGGGTGAGCGAGTTTGACACAGAGGTTGATCAGGCATAGCGTTACACTTTCAATCAGGTGCAACAGCATTTGATGCGATGGCATGTCGGTACCGGGCAGTGTATTGCGGCTGCCCTCATAAATTCTTCCAATGTCAGTAACAACAGCAAAGGAACGTAGCATGCGAATAGGTCTGGTCACCGATAGTTTAGGGTATTTGTCGTTTGATGAATTGCTTGAAACAGCTGCCGAGCTCGGGGTTCAAACCCTTGAATTTGGTTGTGGCGGTTGGTCATCGGCACCCCACCTGAACCTGGATCTTCTCCTGGAGAATGGAACGGACAGGGCAAATTTTGTGGCAAAGATCCGCGATCATGGGCTGGAGATCAGCGCGCTTAATTGCTCAGGCAACCAGCTGGCTCCCGGAGAACGGGGAAAGTCGAACGATGATGTTGTTCACAATACAATGAAGCTGGCCCAATTACTCGGCATCCGGCGGATCGTGATGATGTCTGGCTTGCCCGGTGGACCAGGCGATCAGCATGCAAACTGGATCACTACAGCCTGGCCTCCTGAAGGACTTGAAATCTTGCGGTATCAGTGGGACGATGTGGCACTACCCTACTGGCGCGACCTCGCAAAACGGGCCCACGAGAACGGCATCGAAAAGATTTGCGTTGAACAGCATGCACATCAACTCGTGTATAACACGGAAACACTGCTTAAACTGCGTGATGCCGTGGGCGAGCTGGTGGGAGTAAATTTTGATCCCAGTCATGCCTTCTGGATGGGAGGTGATCCTCTGCGCGCCATCCGCCAGCTGCGGGGGGCGATCTATCATGTCCATGCCAAGGACACTCGCATTGATCCCCACAATCGCGAAATCAATACCCTGTTGGAGACAAAACTCAATGAGCGTGTGGCTGAGCGTTCGTGGAATTATGTGACCCTGGGCTACGGACATTCTGAGATCTGGTGGCGCAATTTTGTCATCCAGCTAAAGCAAAATGGCTATGACGATGTATTAAGCATTGAACATGAGGATTACAGCGTATCGCCCATGATCGGAGTACGCAAATCGATTGAACTCTTGCGTAATGTAATATAGCTCAGAGGAGATCGACAATCATTGTGGGCATAGAATTATCAAGGTGACACAGCGGCGCGCAGAGTTGATTGTCTGCGATAAACTTGCGCGTCCGCTTGTCTTTCGGTTCAGGCAGGCCCGACATCCAGAGGTTTCAACTTCATCGATTGAGGGATCGGAATGCCCAGCAGTTTGAGAACCGTGGGTGCGATCTGCATATGGGAGACGGTTTCGCTCGTATCGCCCTTGCCCTTTCGATCTGGCGGGAGGATGTATAACGGCACTTCGCGCTGTTCGGGTGCGGTTCCACCGTGGTGCCCGTCACTATTAATCCCATGATCGCCTGTAACCATTATGGTATATCCGCGTTCTCTCCATTCCACACTGAGAGGGCCGAGGAGTACATCCTGCTTGATCGCCTGCTTCCTGTATTGGCTTGAATCTGAGCCATACGTTTCGCCCATGTAATCCATCATGACAGGGTGGAGCAGCAAATAATCGGGGGAAAACTTCCGTACGAGGTGCGCAGCCGAGGCAAACGATTCCTCATCGGGATAATCATCTGTTCTGTGAAAACGTCCATGCTGGACCAATAATTTCTCGTCGTCCACTTCCTTATCGTCGATCCAATCAAATGGCGCGCGGTTATATAATTCGGATACCCAATAATAAGCCACGGCAGCGGTGACCTTGCCCGCCTCCAGCACGCATTGAAAGATGTTCGGCGCCGACGATCGCCTAACAATGGTATTTGCGACAATGCCGTGCTCACTGGATGCCATACCGGTATGGATGGTCTCATACATTGGCCGTGACATGCTCGGCAGTTCACCGATAATCTTATAAAGTGTTGCCTGCTTTGTTTCCAAAAGGTGTCCCAAAAAGCCCATATGGGATCTCGCCACATCATAGCGCAGGGCATCAGACATGATAAGAATTACTTTGCTCATGGGGGTTATACCAACCTTTCAATTTGAACCTATAGTTTCGGCGAAAGATATGATGCCCCCGGTCACAAATTGCGCTTCCCACAAGTAAAAAGGCGCAATTTGTGACCGTGAAGGGTATAGTTGCGAATCCCATCTGAATGGTTTCAAACGATTTCAGATGCTAGATTCCAGGACCAAGGCTTTTTGAGGTATAGACCGTCAACTTTAACCAATATCTAAATTATAGCTTAATTGGTGTACTGTAACACTAACGTTGCCGGTGGTTTCTCGGCCATTTCTAACTTCTTGGTTCTTATGATTCTACCGAGGAATCCCACCTTATTTTTATTCCCTAATTTGTCTCACATTCCCTGATACGGTATATGCCGCTGCCTGGCGTCGCCTCTATAGTAACTTTAGTAACTTTTTCTTGAATCCATGCTGACAATCACGGCAGGTCTTGTTCCTTTGTCCAGGAGATTTATATCTCAAGTTAAACTCTTCCTCATCGTTGTAAACCCTCAGTGATTACATTTATTCATCATGGTTTTCTGTGTAAGGTATACCAAATTTTTAGATGTAAGATTTAGAATCAAAATAGCCTACTTTTCTTTGAGAATAGGCTATTTTTCTTCAGAAGCAGGGCAAAATCAGTGGGCCCGGCTGGATTCGAACCAGCGACCAAGGGATTATGAGTCTCCTGCGCTAACCGCTGCGCTACGGGCCCGGGAAAAAGTATCAGGTGCCAGGTATTCCAGTGCCACGTGACACCTGATACTTGACACCTGACACCGAAAAATCAGAGCGGGAGACGGGATTCGAACCCGCGGATATCAGCTTGGAAGGCTGATGCCTTACCACTTGGCGACTCCCGCATGCGAACGACATTTTACCACAGCCGCAACCGTCATTGCGAGCCTTCGGGAAGCAATCTCCGATCAAATGAATCATGCAACTCGATAAGATTCCACAGTTTAAGAGGAGATTATTACGCTTTTGACTCGCAATGACAGCAAATTAAGTGAAAGAACCGCGGACGCCGACCGCGGTTCTTTCACAAAAAGGAGGAGAAGAGAAATCACCTTACCCTTCAACTGTAACATAGGGCTCTCAAACATACTTGACCCCACGCCTATGATTACCCCACGTTTGCCCCACAGGGGGACAGTTTACAGGGCTGTAGAGTAGTTGCATATTGTCCACTCGCTTTTTTCAATCATTCTTTTCGCGGGTTTTGATGTCAATTCGCTTCAACAGGATTCGAGAACCCAGCGCACCCAGCGGCTTGTACCATTTCCCTGGATAGGTGAACTCACCAGTCATGATCCAATGCAGATTGATCGGAATAAGCGCGGCAATTGCAATCGCCAACCACTGCGCGCCAAATCCCTCGCGATGGTAATGATTGACCGTGATGACACAGGGGCCACGTACGGGAATATTTTCAGGTCCGATGACCTTGAGCGATGGTTTCAGATTCGCAATACAAGCTTGCGCATCCTGATGGAAATCCCGTTTGCGCAAAAGAAGGATGTCACGGACGAGGGCCGCGAACAAACCGGGCGGATACGAATACTGCGGAG
>JBGPNQ010000262.1:0-7667 GCA_041487615.1 Anaerolineae bacterium | reverse complement strand
GGCGGATGACGGTGTTCGGGACAAGTCTGATGTGGAAAAAGGATCAATTCCTTGGCACAGTAGCGATCATTATTCACATACACCACCAGCTCAAGACCAGTTCGTTCCAGTTCTCCTAGTCCAAACTCAGCCACCTCTATATTCTTTCGCTCGATAGGGGTAATGGCGATTCCTACGGACGCCAACATCTTTATAGCGCGCTCCTGAGTTGACTGCAATTGACTACGTGTGATCATCGCTGTTAGCTCCTTCCTTCACTTAATGATTAATCGGGTTTGCGAATATGCAGAGTCGTAGGAACCCTGGAATTAAGATTCGTCACTGCTCTTTTGGTTTGAGATCATCTCCTGAACATCCGGGATGAGCAATCTCTGCAAGTTGATGGACCAGCCGTTCTGGGTCTGGAGATTGAGTTACCCTGCGGCCCATGAGACAACCCGCGCAACCAGCTTCCAACCCATCAGCCAATAGTTCAAGAGTATCTTGTTCATTTTCTGAGCGAGCCCCACCCAAGACCAGCACCGGTACATCTGCAATTTTGACGAGGCGGGAAAAAGATTCCACATCCCCTGTGTAGGGAATCTTGAGAGCGTCAGCGCCCAATTCAACAGACATGCGGGCTCCCAATATCAGCAGATGAACCAAATTAGCAGGCGTAACCTGCTCTCCGAATGCCAGGGGCTCTGCGATGCAGGGCAAGCCGACTCTATGACACTCAGAAACAAATTGGGCACAGGATTCGATCCCCGTTGCCTCAATCTTATCGTCAGTTCCCAGGAAAAGATAAATGGTGATTGCGGTGGCACCAAGAGCTAACGCTTGCCTGGCGCTTAACATCTTTTGGTGGGAAAGGTGTTGCGGAGGGACGCCGTTGCTGTGATCAGCAATTCCCAGACGCGGCATATTCATCCAATCGGCACGCACGATCAAAGCGGGTGCCCTGGGTCCCTCGAAAAGCCCCGACAAATGATGAGCCCGCCCGGGACTAAGCAGAATGCCATCTGCCCCGCCTCTTGTTACGGCTTGTGCGATGAATGGCAGGTTAATAACATTTGCAGTAACATTACTCATATAGCCATGATCGGCTGCTATGCAGACTGCCCGTTTATCGTGCCGACGGTTGAACAGGCGATCCATGCGCATTGATACGCTGGTATTCATCATTGGTCTCACCGATTTGCCTGTGCTAATGTATTCAATTGCCTGACCAGTTCATTGATTGGGAGATAGGTAGCGAGCCACGTATGGTCGAGCCATATACCAGCCGCGCCCAGATCGAATGCTGCTTCACAGTCTGTCAGGTCAGTCTTGGCTGAGCTTGGTTTCAGCAACCATGGTACTGTCAACATCGCCGCAATATTCTTGAGAGAATCCAACCCAGGATTGGAAACAATGATTGTATCCGCTCCGCCCTCTTGAGCAAGTGATGCACCCAGCTCGATGGCTTTATCCATCGCCGCAACATTGGGCCCGCTCGTCCGCACCTCGACGATCAGAGGCAATTCAAGTTCCCTGCCTGCCAACGCCAGTTGAACAATGAGCTTCAAACAATGTGCCTCGATAGCATCTTCATAACCCAAGAGTAGATCAACCACCATTCCGCTTGCAGCCAGGGCAACGGCATCTTGCGGATCAAGTATGGAAAGGTGCACTGGAGTGTGTGGAGGCAGGGGAAAGTTTGCATCGCGTAAGATATTCGTCCAATCCATTCGAACAAAAAGTTTGGTGCCTGAGACGGTTGTACTGCTCAGCCGACGCAATTGTCCAGGGCTGCAGATCAGACCGTCCAGCCCCGGAAGTATCTTAGGAATGGCCTGACCGAATTCTTCCAGTCCCGGCAAGGCTCCTAGCGATAGGCCACCACTTGTGTCTAGCAAGGTTACCGGATGGTCTGACCCAAATGGAAAGTCTTTCAAATGATTATTATGCTTCTCCATCTATTTTTCTCCTTGTTAAGCGGCCGGTCCTCGCCATAAGCCGCTGGCTTTATCGAAGTTCCAACCCTGGCAGTCCAGACCGAGAATATGCTGCTCCCATCCAGCATCTATGCGCGTCCGCGTTGAGTCCCAGGATTGGATTCCGCTCACCGCATCCACAGCTTCCACGTTGCAGGCACCAACCGCCACAGCCAGGATTACGGATTCTTCAATCGAAAGCCCGCGGAGTAACGCAGCGAGGAATCCAGCGATCGTGGCATCACCCGAACCAGTCGTTCCTGCAACTGTCACTTTGAAGCAAGGTGCCCACAACACCTTTGAAGCCCAAGCCTCGGGATTCGCCGGGTGGGCGCGCCCCATCGAATTAATGAGAAAGGAATTTCCCGTGTGCAAATATAGCCCACGATATCCGAGCTTCAGACCGACAATTCTTGTGCCCATATCGATCAATTCTCGAGCAATATCGGACAAAAGCTCTGGAGTGATTAATGGCAGGATGTTTAGACCCGCGCTGGAAGCGCACATTTCCTCATAAGTTTGTCGTCGCAACATGAACAAAATCTCTTCCACACTTGGGATGAAAATATCCACGTGGGGTAACACAGATCTCAAAATACCGCGCCAACCCACCCTTCCTGCCTCGGAGGATGGATCAGGAAATGCCATATCGAGAGATGTCGTGATCCCAGTGCGCTTGGCTCGCCGAAAGATTTCTGCAAGAGACGTCCCGCTGTCAATAAAAATAGAGCGCATCAGGGGTGGATATCCAAAGTGAAATAGGCGGGCTTGTTCCAATGACTCATAAGGAATGTCTTCTATATGAAAAGTATCATTCACCCCCGGAGAGTGTAAAAAGATCCGATCTACGCCGGGATAATTAATAATGATGGTATAAGACGTGCTGCCGGAGGTATCAATGATCATATTTTCGGTTAGACTTTGAGCATGGGATGCCACAATTTGGCAGATGGTCCGTCCGAAGAAATCGTCACCTATTTTGCCAATCAACTGAGTCATGATCCCCAACCGATTCAATGCCAACCCAGTATTCGATACTGCCCCGCCAGTTGCAAACGAGACCGGACCGCTGGCAACCAAATGACCGGGGCGGAATATTTTTTCAAATGGTTCGCGATCTGCGCCGCTGAGGTCCGGATGAACATCCAGGCAGATATGGCCCGCAACCACTGCATCAAAGCGTGATGTCATGCTCGCTCGATCCTCAGCGTAATAATTTTCTTGGGTGCCAAAGATATCCTAACCTTCCCATCTTCTTCAAGGATGGGAATTGTTTGTTCCGTCGTAGCGACGCGCGGCAGTTCATCGAGTCCAACCAACTCTGCTTTCATTGGAACAAACGGCAGGAGGACACTTGCATGGGTGAGGCTGTCTGAGGGGTTATATAAACGAATAATCAGATCTTCGCCCTGTTCCGCTTTCTTTAGTGCACTCAGAATAACATTTCGTCCATCGATTGCCAGAAACGATTCTTTGGCCGGCAACTTTCCATGGCTGGAACCCATCTGATTCTTCACCATACCAGTTGTAATGGTGCGCGGCGAATTGTTATGTCTCATCGCCTGCCGCCAAACCTCAGATGATTGCCACGTCCCACGGTGAGGAAGGATGGAGAGAGAGAAGGTCAAGCCGCGCTGGATCTGTGCTTCCGGCGTGGCAATATGCGGACCTGCCCCCACTGCCGCGCTCAACAAGTCAGTACCTGCCCCCAAATAACCAACTGCACGAAGTAAAGTGATTGCTATTTCGCGCTGTTCCGTATTGAGAACTTCATATTCTGGTAGCCCCTGGTTAATGATGCAGAGACCATACTTTTCATCTGATAGATCAACCCAATCCTGTTGCGGGTAAGTTGTTGGGGCATCCTCCACCCAGGCTTCGTCCGGGACAGGTGTGACCTTCGCGGCGTGACTAACAACATCGAATTGCGCGCTGGCATGTGAAACATCCGTATTCACATCGCTAGGAAATAGTATCCGAAGGCGATGATCACGCACATGGTTGTCAAAAGTTACCTGGAGGTCCAAGGTGGGTGATGCCGCTCCCAGCGAAGCCACCACCCTCAACCGACAGAGCGTACGCGTTTCGCTGCGCTTGCGCCCAGAGGGGTCAAGGCTTTCAGGAAGCGACCATTCGTAATCGATTTGATAGCGTTGTACTGCTGGACCATCGGTCAAACGACTAATACGCGCGTTCAATCCCAGAGTGTTCTCCACCCGATCTTCTAAAGGCGGGGAGAAGTTGTAACCATCTCCGCAATCCCCGCCATCTTCAAAGTAACCCAGGTCGCGATATATCTGTCCAGACACTTTATCGTGTATCAGGAAAGTGCCGTTCGATTCAATATGAACGTGAAGATATTCATTCTCCATCACGTTGGAGGGATGTGCAATCGTCACAGGTCTGTTTGGATTTGTAGTGGGTGTGATTGCATAGACTTGATATCCGAAAGCTGGAAGGCTTGCCATGAAGGATGCCCGCACGCGCGTGGCGGATCGTTCACTGGCCAATCCACTGACCAGAGGCCGAAGAATCTGAGAGCGGCTGATAGATTCGATCTGAACGGACAAAGGTTCCACCTCATCCAGCGGGCGAATTTGCAGTCCGCGAAATTTGGAACTTGGCAAAATTGGACGGTCATCCCACCATTGTTTTCGTATGCGCCGACGATATATCTCTGGAGCAGTTGTCTCAGGAGCGATATCGCTCTCGGGTGACAGCGGAGTCCAGCGTTGCATGGCCAGATGGTCCAGAAACCCATCCCAGAAATCGATATCAACAGTGATCGCCTCCTCCAGTGGCCAAGGCAGGCTATTGAACACGATCAGAGCCGCTTCATCCTCTTTTAGATCCAATAGGTCAATGCGGCGTGCCAGTAATTCGAATCGCTCGTTGGTGATTTCTTCGGCAATCTCGGTGGCCCAGGCGAAACGTGTTTCCATTTGAGCATGGACCGCGTCGATGCTGCATCCGCCAATGGAATCGTGAGGATGGTTTTGAAGTAACCATTCCCAGGATTTCCACAGGAATGCCTTCGGATAATCTTCACCTTGCAACCATAACAAAGCCGACCAGGGTTCCGCCCAACGCTCAAGGATCGTCTGCGCACGCTCGTTTTGTATTTTGTTATAAATACGGGCAGAAAGGATATGTGGTAGCAGGCGATTATCTCTGCCGGGCGTTCGATTGACATCGCGCAGTTCGCCGTAGACCGTTTGAAGCGGCTGATCTCCCAAAGCCCTTACCAGGGCAGCAAAATATTCTTCCAGAGAACCCTGCCGGAAGAAATAATCATCCCTGGCATGATCGTTTGCGGCTTCAATAATTGCTGGGATATCTTCGCGAGCGGGCAGATGATCGACACCATTTAGAGCCAACAACACGGAAGAGGCAGCGCGTCCGGCTTCGTAGCGAGCGATTGCTTGCAGGTCAGATGCGGCAGTTTGAATTTCATCCGCTAAAGCAGAAGCATTGGCATACCCCAAATCTGTTGGCAGGTGGCGTAGCAGGACGCGGCTTCCATCCGGCGATTGCCACCAAAGTTCGGACTTCAGGTCGCCCTCATCCAAACCTCGGAAATGCATGGCGAATGGAATATCAAATCACTGCAGGATTTGAGGCAATTGCGCGATATGCCCGAAGGTGTCAGGGATATAACCAACTTTTTGAACGTGTCCAAAGTCGCTGGCAATGCGATGACCGAGAAGAAGATTGCGGACAAGCGATTCGCCGCTTACCAGAAATTCATCGGGAAGTACATACCACGGTCCAACGCCCAGGCGACGATCACGAACGAAGTTTTGAAGGGTTTCGCGTTTCTCGGGCCGGATCTCAAGATAGTCCTGCAATACAACGGTCTGCGCGTCGAGGTTGAAGTGAGTATAAGAAGGATCCCGTTTGAATAGATCAAGCAGAGCATCGATCACATGCACCAACCGCACGCGGAATTGTTGAAAGGTAGCATACCATTCACGATCCCAATGGGTGTGTGGAATAACATATATTGTGTATTTATTTGATGTCGACCGTTCTGGCACTTCGCATTACTCCATGAATGGCAACAGATTATACAAGAGCGGTTAAGCCATGCTCTCCATCTGCTTGCTTTCGTTTGCAAAGACTCTGGTTGCCTCAATGAATTCCTGTGAGGTAACAGATACACAGTACAGGCTTTCAAGCATTTTTACCATTCGCTGCGTGCCCAATAGTTCAGCTTGTTCCTCCGGGAAGTCATTTGCGAGAGTGCAGTCACGCAACAGGATCACTTTGTAGTTTCGCCAGAGCGCATCGATGATCGTTGTCATCAAACACGCATCAGCAGAAAAACCCACAATGAACAGGTTCTTTACGTCCAGGTAACGAAGCAACAGGTCAAGCCGTGTCCCTACAAAACCGCTGTAAACATGCTTGCGAACAAAGTATTCATTCTCACGCGGGGTGAGCAGCTTGGAAATCTTGACGTGGTCAGAATTGCCGTAATGATATTCCTTGGGATCGACCTCCTCTTCGGCGAACATGTGCTCCATGTCGGTGTTCAGCTGGCGCTTTAGCACCTTGCCGAATTCTGAAAACTTCAGCCCGATTTTGGGGGCGCTGTTGTTGAGGTAAATGATTGGCAGGTCGATTTCCCGGGCGGCGTTCAATGCCGGGAACAGGGCAGTCTTGATGATGCGATCCTCATGCTCTGAACTCTTCAGCCACGCCAGTGCCGGACGCTCCGCCGATGCGTGACCATCCTGATTGTACGCTGGAACCGGATCGTCGGGATGGAAACCAAGACCATACACATCGATCACTACGAAGGCCGATCGACCATATTCTGCTTCATAGTCTTCAAATCCATATCCGAGGTAACCGGTCGATGGAAAGAGACGGTAATAACGGGTCTTGCATTTTATTGTAGTAGCCATGGTGCTCTCCTTTTTCATTTTGGTTGACTGGCTTGCCGGCTTGATTCCAGAACCAGATCATAATCACCACAATGACATTGCAACCGAGCGCTCACATTCCATATCGAAGAATATCCCGAATTAACCCAATATTCAAACCTTGGATGCCAATATTTCCCGCATGGCTTCAAAGCCACATTGACCGCTCGTATACACGGAAATACCAAATTCTTTCAACGGGTCGGGATACGAAAGAAGAAAGACGGTCATCGAGAGTTGTGCAAGGACTACGCATCCGATCTCCTCTGATTTTAGATGTTGCCTGATCACCTTTGCCAGATGAAGGTTATGTTCCACGATCTCTCCTTTTGAAAGAGAAATCCACGCTTCTTCCACCACGGCTCCGGTCATACTGAGTTCATGATTCATATCGCTTGCTACTTCCTGGAGCAAAGCCTGTGTGCTTTCGACTGTCGGTCCGTGAGTGGCGATCACCAGAATCTTGCCTCCATGCTTGACTGCCTGCTCCATCATGGGTCGATCGATCTGGTAAACCGGGATACCAAAGGGCTGGAGTGCATCCTGCACTGCAGGATAGGCGCGGTTCATCGTTGAGCATGTAATCAGGATCGCGTCCACACGGCCCAGCTCCACAAGGTCGATGGCATAGCGCTTGAATGCGGCTATGTTTGTTGAAGGCGGGGTAGCCAATCCTGCCGCGTGGGCTTCCATAAAGTTAATTTGAACTGCCTCGTTGCCAATATTCACCAGGTGAACTCCGGGCAGAAACATGCGACCAAAGTAATTTGCCCATAAGGTGATC
>JBGPNQ010000261.1:0-7836 GCA_041487615.1 Anaerolineae bacterium | reverse complement strand
TGGATACAACGTACTTTTTCTTGCTCTTCATCACATCACCGAATGGGTCACCTTCCGGCAAGGGGTCGAAGGCGGCTCCATGACCCTGCCATGTTCTGCGTCCCAGCAATAGTGTGTCGGCTTCCATCATTGCCTGAAAGAAATGCGCGCCGATGTCATCGTGCCAATAGGGATGTGTCCAGCCGCCGTGTACAAAGCCACCTTCCGTATCTTCATCGGCACTACCGGGTGCCTGGATGACTCCATCCAATGTAATGAACTCGGCAACGATTAGTTTTCTCATACTATTTACTCCTGTTTACAAGTATTGATCATGATCCATACCAATTATTTAACGACACGGAAACCCAGATGTGTTACACCGGGTGCCTCGACGACTCGGATACGTTCCAATTCGGTCGGCGTGATCGTCAGGTGATCGAAGAGCCTAACGCCTTTTCCCAGTAACATGGGTGCCACATTCACATGGATTTCGTCCATCAAACCGGCATTGAGGCACTGCTGCAGGATGCGCGCGGTGCAGACGACAACATCCTTCTGTCCCGCAGCCTCCTTTGCCTGACGAATGGCACTTTCAACACCATCCGTGACAAAGACGAAAGGTGAGCCGTCCTTGACCCATTCCTGCGGAACGTGATGAGTGACAATGAAACACGGCGTCCCGGGTGGATGTCCGCTCCACGCATGAGCAATATCAAAGGTTCTTCATCCCCAGACTCCCGCTCCGTATGTTTCGAACGACTCTCTCAAAATTTCGGCACTCTGCGATGAAACCTTAAGTACGGGTGTGCCCTCCGAAATTTTCACCTCGGTATCGCCGCTAAAGTACCAATTGAAGAGCGGGTCGCCGCCGTCTCCCAAACTATTCTCAGGAGAATCATTCAAGCCGGCAACAAAACCGTCCAGCGACATCGTCATGTTGAAGACAACTTTTCCCATGTTCAATTGCCTTTCAATACCACTTCAAGTACGATACTGTATTCCATCGTCTCTGCTGAGAGCTCAATCCCTGCTGTGCACAAGCAATTATTTCGCCTCGCGGATTCGGTCGTAAAGCAGGCACAAGGCACCACTCTCTGTGACCATGCTTTCGCGCAGAGTCCAGGATGAAGGAGGCAGTCCATCCTCAAACAGGCGGGCACCGCCACCGGCTACCTCGGGGCATAACGTGATGCTCAAGCGGTCCAGGGCATCAGCCTGAAGCAGCCGCTTGATGATACTGCCGCTGGCGAGCACGATGATGTCGCCACCATCCTGCTGCTGCAATTCTTTGACAATTGCCGCAGGATCGGCATCCACGATGCGAGAGTTCTTCCATTGGGCCTCGTTCAGGGTGGAGGAGAACACGATCTTTTCCACAGAGTTGAGCCACCTGGAGAAGGTCCGGTCGCGTGGGTCAGCGGACTCGTTGTCAGCAACCGGCGGCCAATACGCGCCGAAACCTTGATAATTCTTTCTGCCGAGGAGAACTGTTGTCGCCGGGTTCGTGACGTCGATCATGTGATCCCGCGCTCGGTTAGTTATGGCGTGTGGGACGATCCATCCCATGTCGTAATCACCACCCGGGCCTGTCACCCTTCCATCCAGCGACAAAGAGAAGTTCGCAATCACACTACGGATCGTTTGTTTCACATCAGCCTCCAGAAAATATTCAAGTCCGATTTGATATCTGCTCGCCGTTCGAAGAACTTGATCAGCCTGGGAGCGAGCACTTCCGCCGACACTTCATGAGTCTGTCCATGTAGCGCCGGTCCTTGACCTGACCTATCGAACGCGAGGGTCGTACAATCTTTGGAAGTGACAGTTTTCATCGATCCCTCTCAGCTACACGTTCGCCAGAATCTCATCGAGACGCTCATAGCCCTCATTAACGCCACGTTCCATTCCAGATTGGACCATGCCATCTCGATCAGTAACCGATTGATAGACGGATTGAATCGTGACCCTTGTCCGATTACCCGGCAGTTCTTCCAGCCGCATGGTGTCGAGGATGACATGCCCTCGTTCGGGGAGTCCCTCGAACTCAAAGGTTTGAATCATCAACTCCTCGGAGATTTCATGGAAGACACCATGGAACCCATATTCATTCCCACTGGGATCCTTGTGGATATAGCGATATCTGCCACCACTATGCGGCTCGAAGGTTTCCAGCTTCATATCGTATCCACGCGGTCCAAGCCATTGGGAATATAGTTTCGGATCAATATGCGCTTTGAAGACGTGCTCGCGCGGCGCGTCGAACTCTCTGGTGATGAACAGTTCCTGTTTGCCAGGTTCAACAGTAATAGTTGTTTTATTTTTCGTGGACATGGGACCTCTCCTTTTTGGAATTGAAATTACATCTTATAAAGAGCGTGACCGGGTTACATTCCCTGCAAGCCAGGCAACAATCATTACCCATACGCAATACACGAGGATCAAAAGTCTATTCGCCCATCCAACCAATCCGATGACTCCCTCGGGCAGCACGGTTACCGTTGCTGTCGGATCGACCTGGTTACCAGTCTGGGTAAATGTGACGATCATAAGGATGAACGTCCCTATTAGCAGGAGAACGCTTATCCAGGTCAAGTTAGCTGTCCAAAGAAGTGTTTTCTTGACAGCGAACCATTCCTCCGTACGGCCGAGACTCACACTGATCAACATGGCGGCCACAGGCAGACTTAAAATGCCGATGAATGCAGCCAATTCGTGGAGGGGATGTTTGATATCAAATACAGATGCCATGGCCTCGCCGATGCCTGTCGCGATTAGAAAAAACAAACCAATTTTGCCGGCAATTGTTTTTACTTGTGACCAGATGGCAAACACCAACGCCAGGGAACTTAATGCCCAGACCACAAACATCAAAGATAATACCCAACCATAGTCTCCAAGCGCATACTCGCTCACCATTCTCCACGAAGGATCGAATTCTGGGCTGAGGATATGAAGAGCAATGAGGAATACCAACGTTGCTGCGGATGTCATGAGTGCGACACGTCCCGCTACTTGTGAAACTGTCGCTACACGGGATCCATTCGCTATTTTCGGGAGTATTTCATTTGATGACGCAGACATGTCATTTCTCCTTTTTCATTTCCTCTAAAATTCTGTCGAGACGATCAAAGCTCTCGCTCCAATACCTTTCGAAGGGTGCGACCCATTCATAGATAGGTTTAAGCCGTTCCGCGTTGACCTGATACAGCCGTTGACGCCCAACACGCCTCTCTTTCACCAATCCGACCTGCTTCAAAACTCCCAGGTGTTTCGACACCATAGGCTGGGTCCAGCCAAGCTTTTTAACGATCTCGTTGACCGACAGTTCCTGCCTGCCCAGCGCTTCAAGGATTTGTCGTCTCCTGGGTTCAGCCACGGCATTGAATGCGTCAAATGTTGTCGGTGTGCGTGCCATGACTGTATTATATTCCTATATAGGAATATGTCAATGTCCTATTTTAGAATGAGTGTTCTATTTTGTCAAGAGGGAAATGTAGAGATTGGCCAGTGCATCGGCTCCGGGAGTCGCTCCCTTCGCCAAAATCTTATCCATTGCTTCCAAAATCTGGGGAGGATCACGAGAAGAATGCGCGTCGAAATACTTGTGCCACCAGAATCCCTCTGCCCGCCAGTCTAAACAATAGTAAGGCGGCACTCCGGGAGGAGATGCCGCCCTTCGTTGACGATGTGCAAGATTTACTTACTGCGACGTTTGGCGACCGCGCGTTTCGAAGCAGGTTTTGCCGCTTTCCGTTTGGATGAAGGTTTTGTTGTTCCGGATCTTGAAGCGGACTTCGCTGCTGGCTTACTCTGTTTGAAGATGCTTAATGGCAGGTATGCAGAGACTATCCAGTTCGGTGCATCAACAATTTCACTGATCTTCAAATCTACAGCTGCACCACACAGACAGTATGCCTGCTCGCGGGTCATGCTGTGTTCCGCGCTGAGATAGTCGATCATATATCGAACGGCTCGCTGCGCATCCTGGAACAAGTCAGGTCCATGCGCAGTGGTAACAAAGTAGCCACCCTCATCTGTGACGGTGAGTTTCTTTCCTGGTGGTGTGATGAAGCGTAGTTCCGGGATGTTTGCGCCCTTCATCACGCGGAAGCGCAAGGTGACTGTCATTGGAGTTTCGATACCGGTTCCATTGACTTCCCCATCTCCCTGCGCGGAATGACAATCACCGCAGGAGAACAAAGCTCCGGGAACCAGAACCGGGAACATTACGCGGGTACCGGGATTGAGGTGACGAATGTCAATATTGCCTGCGTTCTCGCGCGGCGGGATCGTATTCAGTCGCCCAGGCTCACGAGGAGCGACACCCATCACACCGCAGAATGGCTCATATGGGATCAGGATGTCCTTACGAAATTCGCAGTTTGTGCGTCGCAGCTTATAGTGGTGGAGGTAAGGGTTAGGGAAATCTTCTCCCAGCAAGCCGAAGCCGGGAATGACAGCATTCCAACCCCAGCCTTTGTTCTTGATGCTGAGGACTTCGACCTCCAACCCATCCCCAGGCTCGGCGTTCTCAACATAGACAGGTCCTGTCAGCGGGTGGATAAGACCAAAATCCAGGTTAGCCACCACCTTATCCTCTGAGGTAGGCGTTACCTGATTAGCCGATGCCTCCAGCGTTTCGAAGACTACCGTGTCGCCGGATTTGACATGAACACGCGCGGGATGGGAATTATCCCAAAATGCATGAGGTTGCGAATCATCGAGACGATAAGTGGCCATACTATGCTCCTTTTGGATTGGTGAAGATAAAAGTGAAATGGTAATTTTCCTTATTGCCTGCCATTTCGAATGCGCGGGTCTGCGAGCGCCTGCGCCAGATCGATCAGGATTCCGCTGATCACGACAATACCAGCTGTAAAGATGACAGTTCCAAGGATAAGGGGAACATCCACTGTTTCAATTGCTTCCACTGCCAGGCGACCTACACCCGGCCAATCAAACACACGTTCCACTAATACAACGCCACCGACAAACCATGGAATATCCAACCCGGCCATGGTAATGATGGGATTGAGCGCGTTCGGGAGGACATGGCGCAAAATGACAAAAATATTCGATAAGCCTTTGGCGCGCGCAGTACGGACATAATCCGCGGATAAAATATCAAGTGTGCTCGAACGCATCATGCGCGCATACCAGGCCGCGCCACCCAAACCTGCGGTGAGCGCGGGGAGAACAAGATGCGCCAGACTGCCTGTCCCGCCAAGCGGAAAGATCGGGATGCGGTAACCCAGCCAGTAGAGTAACAGCAATCCCAACCAGAAGGGCGGAGCGGATACTCCAATGAGGGCAATGAACATACCCACGCGATCGACCCATTGCCCACGCGCAACCGCAGATGCTAATCCTATAGGCAAGCCGATCAGCAACTCCACGAAGATACCTGCAAAGATGAGCGCCAACGTGTAGGGAATCCGGCTGAGAAGAAGAGTAGTTACCGGGATTTGCTTGCGATACGAAAACCCCAAATCGCCGCTTAGAACTCTTTGCATGTAGCGGATGTACTGCTCTCCAATAGGCAAATCCAAGCCAAGCTGGTGACGGATACGAGCAACGGTCTCCACAGTGGCGCTGGGGCCTGCATACATTCGGGCTGGATCGGCGGGCAGGTAATAGATCAATAGAAAGGTGATGATGGAAATGCCAAACAAGACTGGAATGGCTTGAAAAATCCGGCGAGAAAGGAGAGTGACCAGATTCATACCCTAACCACTCCCACGCTGAGTTGGGTCGAGCGCATCCCGTAGGCCATCACCGAATAGGTTGAAAGCAAAGACCGTCAACATGATCGCCAGGCCTGGAAAGATCACCAGCCATGGCGCAGTGCGATAGAAAGACTGTCCTTGTTCAATCATCCCTCCCCAGCTTGGAGTTGGAGGTTGAACACCAATGCCCAGATAACTCAGGCTGGCTTCGAGCATCACATTCGTAGCAATACCGAGCGTACCCCAAACAATGATGGTGGGAAAGAGTTGGGGGAGAATATGTCGAAAGAGGATGGAGATGCGCCCAGCCCCAAGGGCACGCGTGGCAACGATGAAGTCGCGGTCACGCAGCGCCAGTACCTGGCCATAGATAACCCGCGCAATCCACGTCCAATAGACTGCACCGATCACAAAGATAATGATCCAAACACTGGGTTTCAAGATGGCGACGAGAGTCATCGCCAGCAAGAGCATGGGAAAGGCCATCATCATGTCGGTGAAGCGCATCAATAAAATTTCAAGCCAGCCGCCGAAGTATGCAGCGACTGAACCAATCAGAGTACCAATGACAACCGCCATTAAATTTGCCAGGACACCGACCAGCAGGCTGATACGCGCGCCGTATAGAATTCGACTGAGCAGGTCGCGCCCATTCGCATCTGTCCCAATCAGGAAGCGAGGATCGCCATTCGTGAGAAGCGTACTTGGCATCGGTTGTCCACCGGGAGTTAATCCATCACGGAATTGTTCGGTAGGATCGTGAGGGGAAATCACGGGAGCAAGGATTGCCACCAAAATAATAACAATCACCAGCGTGGCGCCGAACATTGCTGCCCGGTCACGACGCACCCGCCGCCAGGCCATTCCCAGATACCCATATTGATTCGACGCGGCCTGGACCGCCATTTGGGGGACTTCCTTTTCAGCAGTCAGTTCAGTGGCAGGCGGGCTTTGTGCATCAATCTTCATATTCCTTCTAGTGAACGGAGAGCCATTCCATTGGAATCACTCTCCGTTGGTTAGCCGTAAGATCTTATTGTGACATCCACATTGTTTCATAGATAAAGAGATGTTCAGGATGAATCAGAGTCGGATTACCATGAAGATTCTCGGCATGGGCTACATCATATTCACCGTTGATCACTGGCACCCAAACTGCATCATCCATGAGCGATTTGAATAACGGCTTGTAACCATCCAGGCGCGCGTTGCGATCTGTCATAGCGAGCAATTCAATGCTTTTGGCGTGTACATCCTTGTTACAGTAGCGCGACCAATTCCAGCCACCAGCCACATTGGAATCGCAGCCAAGGATGGGAGTGTAGAAGTCATCGGGATCAGGATAATCCTGTGTCCACGCCAAACCGCCCGACCAAACAAGCGGAGTCTTGCCGTTTCCAGCGTCATCAATCACATTCGGTGCCGCGAGATTGTTGATGGTCAGTTTAATGCCGACCTTCGCCAGATCCTGCTGGAATGACTCACATAATTTCGGCTGGGGATCAACGGAAATACACTCGATGCTCGTTTCAAAACCATCCGGGAAGCCCGCTTGCTTGAGCAAAGCCTTGGCTTTTTCCGGGTCATACGCATAACCGGTATAAGCTGCGTCAAAACCGGGCATGAGCGGCGGGAGGATTTGGTTCGCAACAGTGGCACGTCCATTCAGCAGTTGAACGATGCGCTGTTTATCAATCGCATAGTTGAGTGCCTGCCTCACTTCCAATTTGTCAAAAGGCGGTTCAGTTGTATTGATGGCAATATAGGTGGTATTGACCTGAGGTTGTTTCTCGATGCGGTTTTTCCAGGTTGGATCTGAAGTGATGCGCGCCCAATCGGCTCCGGGTGGTGGATCGCCCATCATCTGAATCTCGCCCTTCTCGAGACGGAGGAGAGCCACATCCGGTGCAACGCCTACCTGAATCGTGATCGAGTCGAGATAGGGTAAGCCTTCATAAAAGTAGTTCGGATTGCGCGAGAAGGTCAGAGACTCTCCAGACTTCCATTCCTTGAGGGTGAACGGCCCCGTTCCGACCGGCGCGTGACCGAAGTTTTCCCCTGCCTTCGCCACTTCTTCTTTCGGAACGATAAAGGAGAAGTTAATCGCCATTTTATTGAGGAAGGTCACATC
>JBGPNQ010000260.1:0-7891 GCA_041487615.1 Anaerolineae bacterium | reverse complement strand
TTTGGCGATGCGGATGCGGTGGAACGCCAATTGGAGATCTGTGACAAGGTGGGAGTCGGTGTTGCCGGTGTCTTATTTGAGCCGATTCAAGGCGAAGCCGGTGCGATTGTCCCACCGGATGATTTTTGGCCGCGTGTGCGCGCCGCAACCAGGAAGTATGGTGTTCTATTAATAGCGGATGAAGTGCAAACGGGCCTGGCGCGGACCGGCAAGTTGTGGGGCGTCAATCATTGGAATATTGAACCTGACATTATTGCCACCGCCAAATCCCTGGGTGGTGGCGTGATGCCTGTCAGTGCTGTAACAACAACAGAAGAAATCTTCAAGCCGATGATGTATCCAAATCCCTTCATGCACACCACAACGACCGGAGGAGGCGCACTGGCTTGTGCCGCCGCGATCGCTTCAGTCAATGTCACGCTTCGTGATCGGCTTTGGGATGGCGCGGCAACAAAAGGCGGCTATCTCATTGAAAAGGTTTCCGAACTTGCTGAAGAGTTCCCGCAGGTCTATGACAAGGTGACAGGTAAGGGCTTGCTCATCGGCCAGCATTTTCATACGCCTGATATTGGATACAAGGTTGCAGCCGAGTTGTTCAAGCGTGGCGTGCTTGTCGCGGGGACGCTGACCAGTGCGCAGACCATCCGTATCGAGCCGCCGCTGATCATTACGCAAGAGGAAATGGATGAAGGCTTGAACAGGTTGAACGATGCCGTGGGCATGGTTGCGAAGACAATGTAGTAAGAAGTGTCGATGCAGGACTGTAATTCCTCCTTGCATTGCTGTACAATTTTTATACAATTATGGAAACCTGCTTAGAGGAGAAGATAAATGGCACACGAGTTTGCGGTTGAATTACGCGATGTTGTAAAACAATTTGTGACGCCCGAAGGCAATCTGCTGAATGCCGTTGATCATGTGACCATGCAGATCAAGAATGGTGAATTCTTTTCCATGTTGGGTTCATCGGGTTGTGGTAAAACCACCTCCCTGCGAATGATTGCAGGATTTGAATGGCCGACGGGCGGAGAAGTCTACATCGAAGGCGAAGCGATGGGCCACACACCTCCATTCCTGCGGAAGGTGAATACCGTTTTTCAAAGTTACGCCCTCTTCCAGCATATGACCGTTTACCAGAATGTTGCGTTTGGTCTCGAGATGGAAGGCGCTGACAAGAATGAGATCGAGAAACGCGTTAAACGTGCCCTGGAGATGGTGCAACTTACCGGTATGGAACGCCGCAGACCCAAGCAACTCTCCGGCGGACAGCAGCAACGCGTCGCGGTGGCGCGCGCACTGGTCAAAGTGCCGGATGTGTTGCTGCTCGACGAGCCGCTGGGTGCATTGGATTTGAAACTTCGCAAGGAAATGCAGCTCGAACTTAAGGCGCTCCAACAGCAATTGGGCATCACATTTGTGTACGTGACGCATGACCAGGAAGAGGCCATGACCATGTCCGACCGAATCGCGGTGATGAGCAAGGGCAAGGTTCAGCAGATGGGGACACCGGTTGAAATCTATGAAAGACCGGCCAACCGATTCGTCGCGGACTTTATCGGCGAGTCAAATTTCCTCGAAGGCCGGCTCAAGTCGTTATCTGCGAAGGAGGCGTGTGTCGTTGTTCCACAGTTGAACGCCGAACTGACAGGCATCCCCGTCTCGCATGGACTGGCTGTCGGGGAGGAAGTCACGGTTTCCATCCGCCCGGAGAAGGTTCATATTGCAGAGAAAGGCATGAGCCAAAACACCTTCAAAGGCAAGGTCACAAATACGGTATATATCGGCACGGATACGCACGTCTTTACCGATGTTCATGGAAAGAGCATCAAGGTGTTCGAGCAAAACCGGATTTCCCGGCTTGACCCCGGCTCGTTCTACACAGTCGGGCAGCAGGTCATCCTGGTGATGATGCCGGAAAACGTCCTCATATTAAAGAAGGATTGAGGCCGAAATGTTGCAACGTTTACGTGAAAATAAATCCGCGCAGGGCACCTTGCTCGCTTTGCCCACCATCTTGTGGATGTTTGTTCTATTGATCATTCCACTGCTTCTCACGTTGGTGATCTCCTTTGGCAGACGTACAGCAGATGGAGGAGTGATTTTCACATTCACATTGGAAAATTACACCCGCCTGCTGGGTTATGACACAAGCTGCGATACCGGTGCATCAGCCTGTTTTAACCCGTTATATATGCAGATCCTGGGTCGTTCGCTTTCGCTGGCGTTCAATACAACCGTCTGGGTGATCGCGCTTGCATATCCGCTGGCGTATTTTATTGCCCGCGCAAACCCAAAGCGGCGCAATACATTCCTGTTCCTCGTGCTTATCCCATTGTGGACGAATTTCGTGATCCGGGTATACGCATGGATGATGTTGCTTCGCAAGGAAGGCGCGATCAATATCATTCTCGGTTCCATTGCACACTTGCTTCATATCCCATTTCAGCCGCTTGAGATGCTCTACACGCCCGGAGCCGTCCTGGTGGGAATGATCTACGAATTTTTGCCGTTCATGATCCTGCCAATCTATACCTCTCTTGAAAAGATCGATCTATCCCTCTATGAAGCCGCGGCGGACCTCGGTGCCAACGGTATCAAGACCTTCCTGCGTGTCACGCTTCCACTATCCATGCCGGGCGTGGTGGCAGGGACAATCCTCGTTTTTATTCCAGTGATGGGAACCTTCATCGTTTCCGATATCCTCGGTGGGCGGCAGGTGATCCTGGTGGGCAATCTGATCCAAAGACAATTCCTCGATGCTCGTGATCCAACGTTTGGAAGCGCAGCGTCGTTGATTCTGATGATCATGACACTGATCGTGACGTACTTCTATACCCGGAAATTCGGATTCGGTGAGGAGATTGTTGTAGCATGATAATCCCGCACAGCACAACCATATTTGAAGAGGAGTGTGCGGGATGAACCCTTTCCGTCGCCACCCCGTGATCCAGATTGCCACTCTATTGGTGTACATCTTTTTATATGCGCCAATTGTCGTCTTGATTTTATATTCATTCAATGCCTCGCGCGCCAACGTCACCTTTGAAGGTTTTATTCCGCGTGTAAGCAATCGCGTGGAAATGCAGGGGAGTCTGGTGAAGGCCAGTCCGTGTGGTGCATTCCACTGGTTTTGCGAGTTATCAAAGAACAGGGACGTTGTGAATGCTGCAGGCAACACATTGAAGATTGCCTTTACGTCAACGATCCTCTCTACAATCATTGGCACAATGGCGGCGCTTGCACTTCAACGCTATGAATTTAAGCTGAAGCCGTTCTCTCAACTTTCACTTTATATCCCCATCGTTATCCCTGAGATTGTGATGGGCATTGGGATTTTGACGTTATTTAGTCAACTCTTTGGTTTGTTGAATGGCTGGTTTGGACTCACCGGCGGTGCAAGACTAAGCCTGGGGCTGGGTACCGTTATCGTGAGTCACATTGCCTTCAGCATTCCCTTCGTCACCCTGGTGGTGCAGGCGCGTTTGCAGGGATTCGATAAATCCTTCGAAGAAGCGGCCATGGATCTCGGCGCCAACGAATGGACAACCTTTCGCCGCGTGACGCTTCCGATGATCCTGCCCGGGATTCTCTCAGGTGGGTTGCTCGCTTTCACGCTCTCGCTGGACGACTTTGTGATTACCTTCTTCACCAACGGTCCCGGCTCGACAACCCTGCCGATCTACGTCTATGGCCTTTTGAGGAGGATCATTACGCCGCAGGTGAACGCGCTGTCCACGGTCTGGATCCTGACGGTATTTATCGCAGTATTGTTGTTGCAGCTTATCCAGAACCGCGAACAGAAACAGAATTAATTAAGGTATTGCGCGGTCATGCCGACCGCGTTGCCAATGATAACTAATCTTCTAAAGGAGGAAGAGATGAGCAAGTCAAATACCATGAAGGTGTTGGCGTTGTTTGCAATTGCCAGCATGATTCTCGCTGCTTGCGCAGGAGGCGGTGCGCAGGAACCCGCAGCGACTGAACCAGGCGCAGGTGGGGCAAAGGTCACATCGACCGGCTACACATGTCCTGAACCGAACCCGAAAATGGAGGTGACATCCAAAGAGTTGAACCTCTTTGTATGGACGGAATATATCCCTGCCGACATGGAGGAATGCTTTGGGCTGGTATATGGCATCAAGGTCAATCGTGATGAATACTCCACCAATGAGGAAATGTATGCCAAACTCTCTGCCGGTGGCACAGCCTATGACCTGGTTCAACCAACAGACTATATTGTCAGTCTCATGGTTCGCCAGGGACTGCTTCACGAGCTCGACCACACTAAATTGCCTGTACTAAAAAATTTCAATCCTAACTATCTGAATTTTCCATTCGACCCAGGCAACAAATATACCATTCCGTACCAGGCAGGCACGGATGCGATCGTCTACAATGCCGATACAGTTAGCAATCCTCCAATATCGTGGGCTGACCTTTGGAAGCCCGAATATGCCGGCAAGATGATCTTTCTTGATGATTCGCGCGCGGTGATTGGTGCAACATTATTGACGCTCGGTTATGATGTCAACACCACGGACGCAAAGCAACTGGATGAAGCAAAGGCCAAACTTGCCGAGCTCGTTCCGAATGTGAAAGCCTTCGATAGTGACAGCCCGAAGACGGCCCTCATCGCAGGCGATGTGGACCTCGGCATGACATGGACCGGCGAAGCCTTCCTTGCACAGCAGGAAAAACCGTCCATCCAGTATGTGTATCCAACAGAAGGCGCGATCCTCTGGCAGGATAACTGGGCGATGCCGAAGGATGCCCCACATTCCGATGCTGCATACGCCTGGTTGAACTACACCATGCAAGGCGATGTCTTCTGGATGATGTTGCGCGATTTTCCATACACTCAACCGAACCAGGCTTCACTCGATTACGCCAAGGGTAATGAGATGCAGGTCAATGATGTGAACGGAAACCCAACTACGCTGGCAAAAATCTATGATGCCTATATCAAGTCGCCAATCACAAATACTCCGGCCGATGCGATCAAGAATGGTCACCGTATTGACGATGTTGGTGATGCGCTCCCACTCTATGACCAGATCTGGACGGAAGTCAAAGGTAAGTAGTAAGCAAGTTTTCGTGAAATCCCGATTGTGAAAGCGATCGGGATTTTTTGTTGCGAATCTCCGATTGCAGCAAGCAAAGAGAGGATTGCTAATGAATAAGATGAAAAATAGTGAATATTATGCAAAATCATCACTGATATATTGACTCTAGTGCGTAATCGGTATAGAATGTTCTTATGGAGCAAGAAATCGGCATTGAACTAGATCATGGTTTGGATGAAACCGACTTGAAGATCATGGAAGCTCTCCAAAAAGATGGGCGGGTGGCGTTTGCACAGATCGCAGAGCAACTGGGAGTCTCTCCGGGCATGATTCGCCAACGCTATGCTCGTCTGGTCGAGCAGGGATTTCTCAGGGTCGTTGCGATTTCCAATCCATTACGGATGGGGTATAAAACCATGGCGATGATTGGAATCCGCGCTGAGGGGAGCAAATTATTGGATGTCGCGGAAAAAGTTTCCAGGCTGGACGAAGTCATCTACATGATCATTTCCAGCGGTCGTTTTGACATCTTTGCCGAAGTTGTCTGTCGTGACCATGAGGATCTCCTGCGCTTTATCACTGAAAAACTTTCGACCATTGACGGCGTGCGCGAATCGGAATCGTTCATGCACCTGAAAATCATAAAAGAGGTTTACTTCTAGAGATTTGGTTTGCCACAGAGCACACACCGTTCTTGCCGTGAGTGCGAGACGGTAGAGATTTTGAGAGTGTCCATCCATGAGCTCAGTGCTTTCTGTGGCAATGCCCGCCCTTTGAAATTGTTATCCTAACTCGCACAGTGCGGGTTATAAAACTAAATGGAGAAAGGATCTATGAAAGTACTACTGGTGGGAGTGGGTGGGGTGGGAGAAGCAATTGCGGCGATTGCCAGGCCACGAAGCTGGGTCGAGCAAATCGTCCTTGCTGATTACAATCTTGATCGTGCAAAAGAAGTGCAGCAAAAACTGGGGGATGATAAGCGTTTTCCGGTCGAATTTATTGACGCCAGCAAACAGGAAAACATCGAAGCGCTGGCAAAGAAAT
This sequence comes from Anaerolineae bacterium, assembly GCA_041487615.1. GTDB lineage: Bacteria > Chloroflexota > Anaerolineae > Anaerolineales > Villigracilaceae > Defluviilinea. The sequence goes on along the minus strand of JBGPNQ010000260.1, from coordinate 1,784 downwards.
ACCATGTTGACCTAATTATGAACGCGGTGGACCCTATCTTCAATAAGCAGATTTTTGATGCCGCCTATAACGTGGGCGCTACCTATATGGATATGGCCATGACATTGTCCGAGCCGCATCCCAAAGATCCGTTCCATCAACCCGGAATCAAATTGGGTGATTACCAATTCGAGAAGGCAAAGGATTGGGAAGCCAGGGGTTTGCTCGCGATTGTTGGCATTGGGGTGGAGCCGGGCATGGCAGATGTGTTTGCCCGCTACGCACAGGAGCACCTGTTTGACGAGATCGAAGAAGTGGGCATTCGCGATGGCGCGAACATCACAATTGATGGCTACGAATTTGCTCCCAACTTCTCCATTTGGACGACCATCGAAGAGTGTTTGAATCCACCTGTGATCTGGGAAAAGGACAGGGGTTGGTTTACAACCGAGCCGTTCTCGGAACATGAAACCTTTGAATTCCCCGATGGGATTGGACCGATCGATGTTGTAAACGTGGAGCACGAGGAAGTTCTGCTTGTGCCGCGTTGGGTCAATGCGAGGCGCGTTACCTTCAAGTATGGTCTCGGCGATCAATTCATCGGTGTTTTGAAGACCTTGCACATGCTGGGTTTGGATAACAAGGAAAAGATCAATGTCAAAGGTGTTCAGGTTGCTGCACGCGATGTGGTCGCTGCCTGTCTTCCGGATCCCGCTCATCTCGGCGAAAAGATGCATGGCAAGACCTGTGCGGGAACATGGGTCAAGGGTATGAAAGATGGACAACCGCGCGAAGTCTATCTCTATCAGGTTGCGGATAACCAGGAATGTATGGAGCAGTGGGGCTGTCAGGCCGTTGTCGCGCAGACGGCATTCAGCGCAGTCATCGCGATGGATTTGCTCAATCACGGTATATGGAAGGGAGTAGGTGTACTCGGACCGGAGGCATTTGAGCCAGATCCATTCATGGACAAGATGGCAGACTATGGCTTCCCATATGGAATGAAAGACATGACAAAGGAAGCGGTCGCCTAATGAAATAAAGCGGACAATCATAAGATTGATTGTCCGCTAATTTTTTGAGCAATATGAAGTTCTGTTCTAATTCTGGAGGGCACAATGAAAATTGCTGTGGCGGGAAAAGCTGCTGAAAGGAAGGTCATTGCAGTTGGGAAAGGTAAACTCAAACGTGAGCTCACACTACTGCCTCTGTTCGGCTTGATCTATTTTACGGTATGCGGTGGTTCATTCGGCGCGGAGCCCATGGTTGGTTGGTCCGGACCGGGTCTTGCGATGTTGTTGTTCATTCTCACACCATTGTTCTTCAGCATCCCGAACATGTTGATGGTGCGCGAGATGCAGTCCATGATGCCTGTGGAAGGTGGGTATTATCACTGGCTCAAGAGGGCCTTTGGTCCGTTCGTTGGCTTTATGGGCGGCTGGATGAACTGGGTGGTGTCGTGGGTGGATGTGTCGATCTATCCGGTACTTGCGTCATATTATCTTGGATATTTCATCCCGGCTTTACGCAATGGTGCGACGATCGGCGGTGTGTTTGTATCCAGTCCTTTGTTATCGTTCATCGTTGCAGTTGTTTTGATCTGGGGAGTCAGCGCGCTGAACATGCGTGGTGCGCGGCTGTCTGGACTAACCACCAATTGGCTTGGACTTGTGATGTTGATCCCATTGATCGCGATGTCCGTGATGGGGCTGATCGTGTGGATTCGAAGTGGCACAACAAATCCGATGCCGTTCCTGCCTGGCGGAGAACCCGTGACCTTTGACTCCCTCATGGGCGCGTTGAGC
>JBGPNQ010000259.1:0-7896 GCA_041487615.1 Anaerolineae bacterium | reverse complement strand
TCGTACCGTCGATGAACTCCGTGGGTGGGTTGACAAAAGGATACAGGATGATATTCTGGGCGGCCGGGTTGGCTGGGACAGCCTCAAGGCCGAGGTTCGCCGTCATTCTTCCGAATTCGTCGAAGCTTGCAGAGTTCATTTCATCGTGTAGCGCCTTGGGCTCGAGCTTGATCGCCATCTTGGCGGTCGGGGCTTTCAACGTATTGAAACCAAGCAGATCGCCGCCTTGCTCGGAGATACGGGCGTATCCATCGCATCTTGTGACGGCACTGCCGGGAGCGTTACACCAACTGCTGGCAGCGAAGGTGGTTCCGTAGGCTGAGTTATAGGCTGCCTGTCCGACAATGATCGGGTGCTGTCCGGCCTCGAATACACCGGAGCCATCGGCATGGTGCTTGAAGGCGTTCTGAAGAGCAGTCAGATTGAAGGCAGGTGCCGGAGTGCCAGCAACGACAACTTGCATGATCGTGCGGGTGTTCGGTCCGTAACCAGGCAGGATTCCCTGGGCGCCGGTGTAGTAATCGTAGCTGGCGACGCGAGCTGGGAAAGCAGCCGGAGCATCGTTGTAGAGGATAAGGGTCTTGCCAGCGTACTTGGAGAAGTCGACGATCACGTCTGCGCGCTCGGCTGGAGCCAGCAACAAGGCGTGCTTGTCCACGTTGCCCACATCAAAGCGCGTCGGGTCGATGATCCAGGTGATGGGCCGGTTGGGAACAACCACTGGGGCGGGCAGGAAGCCGCCTTCAGTACCGATCTGGATCCAGCTTGGGCCGACCGGGCTGATGGTTGTGTCCGGCGTGGGGAAGATGTTTACATCGGTCTGAGCCGCGGCCACTTCGGCGGCCTTGAGCGCGACTTCACTGTTCGTTCCGGTCGTCGGGTCAGCCACATACCATTGCAAGTTCCAGAAGCGGTCGTTCGCCGCGTTGAGGATGCGGAACCGATAGGACTTGGGCTCCACAGTGGTTGTCGGGTAGGCTGTACCGTTCACAATTGGCGTGTCATTGAACTGTTCCATGCCAACCGAGATATTCGGCGTGCCTGGAATGAGTTGTGGCTCACAGAACGGGTCTGTCTGGTACTGCCATGTTGCAGGATTATCGAGATTGCAGTTCGGGTCGTAGTATGGGTTGGCAATGGGCTGGTATTTGGCAGTCCCAGCGGGCGGCCAGAACCAGGGTCCATACATCCAACGCCCATAGGCGCTCATGCCTGATGGGTCGCCAGGGTTCTGCGCAGGCATATAGACGTGGTGGTACCACAGGTCGCCTGCTTTGCCCCAGCGGGAATAGTCCCAGGTTGGGTCCTGTTGAGCCATTTGAGCCGGGCTGGGAACGAAGGTGCGGTCTTGAATGACAAGCGGGATTCCTTCGCCCATGCTTGCATATGCACCAGTCGCACCGAACAGTTTCTGCTCGGTCGGGTCGGTGATCACATAACCGGCGGCCTCGCCCGCGTACACGTTCAGGCGGGTGATGCCCCAGGCATGATCATGGTAGAACAACAGGCGGGCGGATTGCTGGTTGGTGTAGTAGAACGACAGGCAGCCGTCGGTGGCGGCGGTGCAGTTGGGCACGCCGGCGACGTTGGCCATATCGGGAACGTTTTGGACACTTACACCCTGCGGCCACGCGGTATTCTCGTTAGCAGGAGTGGTCCACTGGTGCGCAGTTCCATCGCTGATCCAGGGGGTGGTGCCGCCGTGCAGGTGCAGGGTGGCACGATTGTTCTTGAAGCAGTTGGGATCTTGCGAATTCTCAGTGCACAAGGGGTTGCGTACCGCATCTGTGACAGTACCCTGATCTACTGGGTCGGGCATGGCCATCGGGCCCATACCAGAGCCCATCAAGGTTCCGTCTGTTGGGAGGAACAGGTTGCCTTCTGTGCCAGTGGGCAGGAGGTTGTAGAACACGATCCTGACAGGCCGATCCTTGGCTGCCACGATAATGGGTCCCAGGAAGTGGGGATCATCTACAGCATAGGCTTGCGATCCATCCGGCATCAGGGCGGGTGCAGTCGTGCCGTTGAAAAGTTGATTTTGCAACGCGACATGCTTGCTGAACGACGCATTCGCAGGGGTCTCGAGCTGGACATACTCGCGCAACAGTGTCCCGGTGGCAGGCAGGGAAGAGCTCATCTGCTCACGGTTCTGTACGAGCGCGATCACGTAGTAATCTGCGTCAGCGGTGAATCCGTTCGCTACTGAGAAGGTTGTAGTGTCGGGCACGGCAACCGGGATATGCTGACCAAGATTATTATTCGCGCAGTCGGCAAACGTCTGCCCGGCCGCGGGGATGCACAGTGTGGGCAGCCCATCCTGGAACTTCTTGATGCCGCCCGTGGTGACGTAACCAGAGCCACCCACGAGGTTGGCAATTCCGGTAACAGCGCCCACATCGGTGATTGCTGTGGCGGCGGCGCCCGACCCGGTACCAACCGTGTCAACAAAATCGACGGTTGGGGCAGATGTGTAGCCTTGACCAAACGTGTCCAGGACAACAGACTGAATTGTGAGCGTCGCGGTAGCCGTGGCACCGGTTCCGCTGTTGATCGGGTCAAAGATCGTGCCATCACGGATAACAACTTTAGGAGCCGCGGAATAACCGGAACCCGGGCTATCTACTACGATGGCCAGGATGGCTCCCGTGGTCGGGTCAAAATCAGCATGGGCTTTGGCCGAAACGCCATTGGGGTCATCAGGCAGGTCGAAGTCCACGGTTGGCATGGTGTAACCGCTGCCGGCACCGTTCAGATCTACCGTAACCGCGTCCACACCACCGAACGCGGTGGCTGTGGCATCCGTAGCAGAGCCGGTACCAATGGTAACAACTGGACTTGTGTAGCCAGCGCCACCCAAATCCACGTTAACCGCGGTGACGACGCCACCAAGGTTGACGACGGCATCCGCAGTAGCACCGGTGCCGCTCCCTGTGATGGCGACAGTTGCAGCTGTGTAACCGTTGCCAGGGTTGGTGATAGTGATGCCAGTCACGGCACCGTTTGCATCAACGACAGCTGCAGCTGTCGCACCGCTACCGTCGCCGTTGATTGCCACGGCCGCGTCCGGCATCGTCATCGGGCTGTTGGCCCAGTTGGGGTAAGGCCCGAAATAGTGAGGGACCTTTGACTCGTCCGTAGGTCCCCCCGGCATCGCCGAGGCATTCATGCTGCTTCCAAACACGAGGGTGGTGAGCACCATCAATGAGACGAGTAGATTTAGAAACTTGCGATTGAACATTTTATTCTCCTTTTATCTATGTTATGGTCCTTGAAATTGGAGCCGTTGATTTTCGATCAAGCCTGCAAATAACGAATCTGAACCTCCTTTCGATGAATCCTATTAATGCAATGATTACAATTTTTCGTGGATTTTGAATCTGTCAATTGTTCCCAGATCAGGTTGAGTTCCTTGATCTCATGCATTTCCATGATGTTGCGTGAATTTGATTCATGAATTTCATAAAATAAATGCTGGATATCCCCCTGGACGTCTTCCCGGGTCAGTTCCCGTTTCCGGATCGAGGCATCCTGGCTGGTGACAACCAATGAACGGTTGTATCGTTGGTACCAAAAGGGCAGGGCAATTCGACGGAGCCAGTTGAAATGGTTTGCAGAGAGCGCCTCTATGGAACGATGCATGGCTTCCACTAATGATGCAAGAATTTCGTTTTCACAAATCGAATTGAGAACATCGTTTATGTTGGGTTCCTCCTTCATCGCGGTAGAGATGATCTCCGGATAAATGGATTTGAACACTTCCTCAAACCGGCCCCGACATTGTGCATCCGTCAGAATACTGCTTCGGAATGCACACAAAGAATCGGGGTCGAGCCTGATACTTGGTGTGGCTAAATGAAGCGCGTATCTAAGATCCATACGCTGCTGGATCGACTCAGCCAATTCAACATCTGTCAATTTTTCGACATATTGAATAACGGTCAGCAAGGCAAGCAATACTGCCTTGTCCTCACCACGGTGCATGGAAATTATTTCGGGATCAAATCTTGCCAGTATTTGATTCAGTCGGTCGCCCAGCCGGAGGTACAGGTTGCCTCGCCCATAGAGCGCTCGCGCAGCCCGGACGGTTCTGGCGGGAATCGACGGAAACAAAGCGGAATCCTTGTTCATTTCTCTTCAAGATTACCTATTATTCGGAGGGACGATAAGCGCAATTATTCGCTGTTTTTCCCAGCAGAATCATGCGGGGAAACTACGCATGGCAGGTAATTTTCCGCGCTAAGAATCAAATGAGCGCGTAGTTTCTACGCGCTCCTGTCAATCGGAGAAATGGAATTGTCTACATTATTTCTTCGCCTTCATTAAACCGTGCTTCTCTGCATATTCCACCAACTCCACGCGGCTGCGCAACCCAAGTTTGCCCGATAGATTTGCGCGGTGCCCCTCCACGGTCCGTGGGCTGAGAGTAAGTTGTTCGGCGATCTGACGGTTGGTATACCCCTTCGCCAAGAGCTGCAAGACATCGATTTCACGTAAGGTCAGGGTTTCAATTTCAGACGCCTCCGACGATTCTTTGTGAGTTGGTTCGTTGAATAACATGCGGGTCATGGTGGGATGCACGTATATATCTCCTCTGGCTACCACGCGGATTGCATGGATGAGATCTTCCTGAGCGGCGCGCTTGACGACATATCCAGCGGCACCTGCGCGGATCACCTCTTTTAGCAGGCCTTCATCCTCATGAACGGTCAGTATCAGGATTCGTACGTTCGGCTCGCCCTGTGATAGTTGCCGCGTGGCCTCGATGCCGCTGATGTTCGGCATGCTAAGATCCATAAGGACTATGTCCGGTTTTAATTCCACTGTTTTTGCAATGGCTTCACCGCCGTCTGAAGCTTCGCCAACAACCTTCATATCGGGAACATCTTCGAGTAATGCACGAAGTCCGGCGCGGATGACGCCGTGGTCATCTGCTATGAGTATTCGAATTGACATAAGGCATCTCCACGACCAAAGTTGTTCCTGCCTGTGGGGCGCTATCGACCAGCAATTTCCCGCCCAGCATCTCTGCCCTCTCCTGCATGCCGATCAGCCCCAGGTGACCGGCTTCGCGGCTTTTTTGCGTATCGATCCCCACCCCATCATCTTCAATGATAATGACTATTTTCTCATCCTGCCAATCAAGGATCACGTCTACATGGTTGGCATGTGCATGTCGAACGACATTGGTAAGTGATTCCTGAACAATGCGGTAAATGGATGCTTCCATCTCTTCGGTAAGGGATGAGTCCTGCAGCGCACCCAGGGTCTTGAAATGTGCAGTTAACCCGAAACGCTGCCCGGTCGATTCGATCAGACCGCTGAGGGCATCGACCAGCCCCAAATGATCCAGGCTGGCGGGGCGCAAATTCACGGCCAGGTGATGCAGGCTCTCAAGAGTATCATCCGCAAGATTCTTGAGATACGTTACCTGATCCAGCAATTGTGGATGTCCGGCAGCCTTTTGCTCGATGACCTGCAGACCCAGCTTCAGGGATGTGAGCGATTGGCTCGTCTCATCGTGCAGTTCCCGCGCAATATACTTGCGTTCATTTTCCTGGACTTCCACGAGATGTCTGGATAGCTGCTGTAATCTTTCACGACCTGAGCGAACCTGCTCGAACAGCCAGGCATTCTGCAAGGCAACCACCGCCTGTTTGACCACTGCCTCCACCAACTGTATCTGGTTCTTCGTGAAGGAATTGGGGACGGCATGAGCGATCACCACAATGCCCAGAATCCTTCCCATCGACTCAAGAGGGATGCCAAGCCAGCAATTCAGCGAAGCAAGCGCCAGAGGCGCATGCCAGTCTGAAAATTCACGGGAATCCGGAATGAACGTGCTCTCATATCGTGCAAAGTAGGAGCGAACAATCGGCTCACTCAACATATCAATGGTTTGGTCCTGGAGGGAGTCTCGAAGTGTGTTGTCGTTGGCGGTTCGTACTGCACGGATTCTATATAGCTCATCCCCTTCGCTCAGGATGACAAAGGCAACATCGCCTGGCATAACAAACTGCACATAGTCGAGAATCGTTTCCATGACCATCTGAATGTCGAGAGTTTGGGCAAGTGCCACACTTGCCGCACTGAGAATTTCAGCGATTTTTCTGTTTTGTTGTTCGTCTTCGTACAACCGGGCATTTTGGATCGCCACAGCGGCAGGCGCGGCAAACGCCCTCAGATTTTTTGCCATGATCGCATGGAACGCATTTTCCTGATCGCTGATCAGGTTGATGATGCCGATTACCTGATCGTTATAGATCAACGGCGCTCCGAGATAGGATCGAATCCATGTCACACCAAAATAGCTGCTCAACTGACTTTCAAGACTGGTATCTGGAATTATGACTTCAGTTTTTGATGCGCAAATCTGTTCCCATATTGGAAAATCCCGAAGCTGGAGGTTTGCATTTCCAAAAATGCTCCCGGCTTCTGAATGATCTTCCCCTCCCCACCGGCGGACGACATTCGCAGCACCTGCTTCGATCAGGACAATATCGGCCATCAGATAAGGAATAGTACGCCTCGTCTGTTCAAAGATATGATCGAGCACTGCATCGAGTTCCAGGCTCATATTCAGAACCACGGAAGATTCCACCAGCCCTTCGGCAAGAAAACGCTGCTGACGTTCAGAGGCTGTAAGCGTTGTCAACTCCCGATTAGAATCTTCCAGTTGTGCATAGATCAATTTGCGCTCAGTGACATCTTGTTTAACTGCGATGAAATGAGAGATTTGACCATTTTCGTCCCGCACTGGCGTAATCGTCTGTTCCTCTACATAAAGAGCGCCATCCTTACGGCGATTCGTCGTTTCACCATGCCACACGTTCCCTGCAAGGATGGTTTTCCACATTTGATGATAGAAATCTGGTTCATGCCTGCCCGAACTGAAGAGGCGTGTGCTCTGACCCACCAGATCATGATCTTCATAACCACTGATCTGGGTGACCGCCGGGTTTGTCCACAAGATAGCGCCGTGGGGATCGGTGATGAGGATGCCATTGGCTGCAGCTTCCATTGCCGCTGTCTGAATGCGAAGCTGTCGTTCGATCTCTCTGCGCTCAGCAATCTCGTTGGATAATTCCCGGTTCGCGGCTGCCAGTTCCTCGGTCCGTTTCCGGACGCGGATCTCCAGTTCATCACGCGCGCTTCTCAGCTCTACCTCTGCCAGTGCATGAGCCTCCTGCAGCCGAATGGCTTGAATTCCATAGGCGAGGTCGCCGGCCAGTTCAGTCAACAGAGCTTCCTCCTGTTCGGAGAAAATGTCAGACGCACGTGAGTAAATGTTGATCGCACCAAAAACCTTGCCCTCCATAATCAGTGGAAGGACGAGGGACGAGGCATAACCGCGTTTTACTGCTTGTTCGCGCCACGGGGCGAAGTTGGGATCCGCGAGCATGTTATCGCAACGACTCGCTTTGCCTGTGCGGATGGCGTTGCCCGTGGGTCCGCGCCCGCGCTCGTTATCTTCCCAACTGATATTCAGGGTTTCAAGATATCCGGCTTCGAAGCCGGCGGAGGCTACGGGCTGCACTGACTTTTCTTCATCATCCTGGGCATAGCCAATCCATACCATGCCATGACCGCAGTCCTCAACCACAATTTTGCATACATCATCGAGGAGTTGCCTTTCACTTGTAGCACGTATCATGACCTGGTTCGTGTTGCTGAGTGCTCTGAGTGTGCGATTGAGTTGGTGCAATCTTGCTTCTATCCGCTTGCGCTCGGTGATGTCCTGGAAGACAGCCACGCTACTGACGATCCGGCCTTGTACATCCCGGATGGGTGCTGAGCTGATACTGATCGTAGTGCGAGCACCAGGGTCTCTCTCAAATTCCATCTCTTCTGAATCTACAATCTCTCCAGTAGCGATCGAACGAAAGATGGGCCATTCCT
>JBGPNQ010000258.1:0-7915 GCA_041487615.1 Anaerolineae bacterium | reverse complement strand
CTCGCAACTATGATCCAAATCTACGCTCCGTGATCGAAGCGTTCGGGCTGCAAACAGTAGGTTCCACCTATTGGGGAGCCCAACGCGTCGAGGAACTATTGATCAACCCCTCCCAGAAGGTGGTTTATTCAGCGGGCAACGGTGAAGTGGAAGTCTACGAGATGAGCATCCCGGCTGACTGGGATGGTCATACACTTGGCGAATTGTTGAACCCACTCAAAGATTGTTTTCCTGTTGCCCTGGCGAGAGCAGGCCGATCCTCCCTGCCCAACGCGGGGACAAAACTACAGGAGGGAGACCTGCTGAATGTCAGTTCCACGTTCGAAGGGATCGGCGCACTGACGAAGCGTCTATCCAAAAAGGTGGAGGCGTAACATGTTCGTATTAATCGCGGGAGGCGGACGCACGGGCATGCGGTTGGCAAATTTGTTGCTTAATCAGGATTACAAGGTGCGACTGGTTGAAAACCGTCACGAACTGCTTTCTTATTTGCATCAGGAATTGCCCACCGAGGTAATCTATGAAGGCAATCCGGTGGCGCCCGATGTGCTCGAAGCCGCGGGAATCCGTGAGGTTCATGCGGTAGCCGCGGTGACCAGCAACGATTCAGCCAACCTTGCCATATGTTACCTTGCCAAGACCCTGTTCGACGTGCCACGGACGATTGCACGCGTGAACAACCCGAGCAATGACTGGCTTTTCAACGAAAAATTTCATGTGGATGTTTCCCTCAATTCAGCAGATGTGTTTGCACACCTCATCCAGGAGGAAATGTCGCTGGGTGACATGATGACGATCTTCAAGATCCGGCGCGGGCGTTACGCGGTCGTGGAGGAAAAGGTTCCCGCCGGTGCGAAGGCTATTGGCATTCCACTCAAGGATATGGGACTTGCCGAACATTGTGTAATCGCGGCCATCATCCGTGAGGGTGTCATGGCCCTGCCGCGCGGCGACAGCACGCTGCAGGCGGAAGATGAGATCATCGCGGTGGCCAGCCCGGAAGGTGCTCAGAAACTCTCGGAATTGCTGGCATTTCCCGTCTATCCGACGCGCAATGGACACAAAGCAGAGTAACCTGTGGGAAATCATCCACATGCCCGGGTGTCCGACCTCAATTGACCGAATCAGAACCCTTACGGTATAATGTCGTGCCGATTGCCGCCTGTAGCATGGATCAGTAGGCTTTTTGAATTGTTTTAGGGGCCTGAATCAGAGCCTGAAGTTACCATAATCCTGCGGCACCCTGTACTAGGCTAGGACTGTAAAAACATACTGCGCAAACATCCAAACCCCTACGCAGTATTTTCAAAGTGAGGAACGAAAATGGTGAAACGTACGTATCAACCGAAGATCCGCCGCCGCGTGCGCGTGCATGGATTCCGCAAGCGCATGTCCACGGCTGACGGGCGCGCTGTGCTCAAGCGCCGCCGCCTGCGCGGTCGCAATCAATTGACGGTAACTGCCAACAAGCACGTTAAAAAAATCCGCTGGTAGGCGGTATTTCATTCAAGCGCGTTCGAGGTAACGGGTGCAGAGAAAGTTTCGTCTGACCCGATCCGAAGACTTCAAGCGGGTGCGGCGTTCTGGCAAGTCCTATGCCCACCCGCTTGTTGTGTTGATAGTGCAGACTCACGAACAGCTGCGCGTGAAGGTGGGGGTCGCAGCTGGTAGAACAGTGGGAACAGCCGTCCATCGGAACCGGGCCAAACGTCTCTTGCGCGAAGCGATGCGGACTCTCATCCCAGGCATCGCCTCCAATATGGACCTGATCCTGATCGCCCGTCCCGGGCTTGCAGCGGCCACCCTGGAAGATACCCGTCAAGCCCTGTTCAATCTTCTGCAACGCGCCCAGATTTTTACCCCCACGAATGAATCCTGAAACTCATTCGCACGACTATCCAAACGAACCGCGCTTGCGTGACATGCCGCGGACAATCCTTAATTGGCCGCGTATTTTCATCCTGGCATCGATCCGGCTTTATCAAATGACCCTTTCAAAGGGAATGCCGCCGAATACCTGCCGTTTTTATCCATCCTGCTCCCACTACGGTTATCAGGCTGTTTATAAATTCGGCGCGATCAAAGGTTCATTGATGGCTGGCTGGCGCGTGCTCAGATGTAACCCATTCAACCCCGGGGGCTACGACCCCGTACCATAGGAGTATCAATACTTCAATGAGCAAGAAATTTTTATTTTTGACGGTCGCTTTGCTTGCTGTGATCCTTTTGAGCGGATGTTCAAGCTCAGCGGTCCGTGGAACAACCTGGCCCGGCTTGGCCGCGGACAGTGACGTGGCATATCTGGCGGACGGTTCACTTGTGTATGCTGTCAACTTAAAAGATGGCCAGGAATTATGGCGTTATCCTGCAAAAGGCAGTTCAAAGCTCCTGTACTATTCCACGCCTGTGATCACCCCTGATGGACTCGTGATCGTGGGCAGCTCAGGAAATGATCATACTCTGGTTGCACTCAATCCGAAGGATATCAATTCCGAGACCAAATCGCCTGTCGAAGCCTGGAAGTTCACCGGCGCCGATGATCATTGGGTGGCTGCTCCGCTCATCCTGGAGAATCGGCTCTTCGCCCCCAATGCAGATGGCAACCTGTATGTGTTCGATCTGAACGATGGGCAGACCAATAAGCAGCCTGTAAAAGTGATTAAGCTTTCCGGACGCCTGTGGGGACAACCTGTTACAGATGGAAAACGCGTCTTTGTAACTTCGCTTGATCATAGTGTGTTCGGCATTGACCTTGAAACATATGAATACTGGCAGAAGGATCTTGGCGCTGCAATTCCGAACTCCCCCGTTCTCGCCGCGGATGGAAGTGTATATGTTGGCTCATTTGCGTCCCAGCTTGAAAAGTTTGATCCTGCCACCGGCACTCACCAATCGGTGGAAAAGACCAATGCCTGGGTATGGGGAACGCCCATCCTGGTCGAAAATAATCTTTACTTCGGTGACCTCAGTGGGAATTTCTATTCCTATAATGTTGAAACAGCGAAATATAATTGGAATGCTGTCAAACCAGATGATGCTATTACAACCAATGCTATTACAACCAGTCCACTTTTCGTGAATGGCAATTTCCTGGTGGCTACGGAATCAGGTTCAATCTATGAAGTGGATAAGGACGGGCATACCAAACTTTGGAGCCAGCCTGGCGGAAAGATCTACACCACGCCCGTCATGGCAGGTGACTTGATACTCGTCTCACCATTGGGAGCCGACTTCTATCTTTATGCTTTTGATTTAAATGGTCGTCAGGCTTGGGCATTCAAGCCCCAGAATTAAGAGGAACCATGTGGGATCTTTTCATTTCCATATTTACCAGTGTATTGCTGTGGATTTACAATGTCCTTGGGCACGGTCCACACATGTTTGGCATTGCCATCATCCTGTTCACCATTCTGATCCGCGCGGTGACGTGGCCTTTGAACGCCCAGCAGATGAAGGGCGCGGCTGCCATGCAGGATTTACAGAATGACAAGGATTGGCAGGATATTCAAAAGAAGTATGCGAAGGATAAGGAAAAACTTGCCCAGGAGCAAATGCGAGTCTATCGCGAAAAGGGGATTAATCCCTTTGGTTCCTGTCTGCCAACCCTGATCCAATTCCCCATCATCATTGCCCTGTATCAGAGTATCACGCGTGCGCTGGCCGTCACTCCCCTGGGACTTCTGCAGCTTTCACGCAGTGCCAGCGCCTTTTCCTTCCTGAATGTTTCCTCTCTGATTCCCCTCAATAGCAAATTCCTGTGGATGGATTTGGCACGTCCCGAAGGAATACCGCTTCCATTTGTGGTTTCCTTCCTGCCTTATGGACTGCCTCTTTTAGCAATCGTTGTTGCGCTGACCACATACATCCAATCGAAACTAACCCTGCCCGCGACGACCAATCCCGGTGATCAGGGCGCAGCAATGGGCGGCATGATGAGTATTTATATGCCGTTGCTGCTTGGCTATTTTGCACTGACATTTCCCTCCGGGCTGGCGGTTTACTTTATTACCAGTAACGTTCTCGGTATCGTCCAATATGCAATGCAGGGAAAAGCCAATTGGCGAAATCTTTTGCCGGGCGGCAACAAGCAAATAACAAAGAAGAAAACAAAATAGGAGGTGGGTATGAACGAAAAAACCACGCTGGAGATCATCGCTCCCACCTTTGAAGAAGCCATTGCGCAGGGACTGGCCCAACTGGGTCTCACGGCGGATGCGGTCAGTGTTGAAGTGCTGGATGCGGGCAACAAAGGATTATTTGGGTTGGGGAAACCCCAGGTGCGCGTCCGTTTGACGGTTGTCCCCCCTGCGGGGACGGCCGTGCCGGCGGGCTGCGCGAACGTTGTTAAACCGGAACCGGTCGTCGAACCCAAAAAGGAACCGAAGCGCGTCGAGAAAAAGCCCGAGCCTGTGATAGAACCTCGTCAGGCAACACCCGTTTCCCCGGATGAACCGCAGCCCGAACACGATGCCCTGCTCGATCACACCGAGTCGGTTATCTCAAAGATGCTGCATTTACTCAATCTCGAAGCACAGGTCTCCGCCCATTACGGTTCCGCGGAACGGGACGGACGGCGAAACATCCACGTGGACATCCGCGGCAACGATTTGAGTATATTGATCGGCCGCCGTTCCGAGACGTTGAGCGCGTTCCAATATGTGGCATCATTGATCGTTGGCAAGGAAACGGAACAATTCGTACAACTGATCGTGGACGTGGAGGGATTCCGTGACCGCCGCGAGAAGCAATTGATCCAGATGGCGACGCGCATGGCAGACCAGGTCGCCAAAAGCGGACGCCGCCAGACTCTGGAGCCGATGCCTTCCAGCGAGCGACGGGTCATCCATATCGCATTGCGCGATCATCCCGATGTAAAAACGGAAAGTACAGGCGAGGATCCCTACCGCAAGGTAGTCATCCTTCCAAAAGATTCATAACCCTTGTAGGGACGGGCAGCTCGCGAAGCACGCAAGGCGAGCCCGTCCCTACATTTTTTATCACGGTATAATTCATTCATGCCCAATCTTGTTTCATTGGAGCCGGTGGATTATCTTGTGATCGGACACGTTGCACATGATTTGACTCCGCAAGGTCCGCGGGTAGGCGGGACGGTTGCATACTCCGCGTTGACGGCTCGGGCACTGGGGATGAGCGTCGGGGTCGTGACAGCAGCAGGGCCTGAAACTTCGCTGGAAACATTGAACGACATATCCGTCGTTTCACTTGATTCTCCCAGAAGCACAACATACGAAAATATCTACACCGATCATGGGCGGGTCCAGTATTTGCGCGCCCAGGCAGAAAAGGTCAATTTCAACAGCGTGCCAAACTCCTGGCGGCGAGCTTCGATCATTCACCTGGGACCCATTGCCGATGAAATGGATTCCGTTCTGCCGGATGGTTTTTTGCCCGCTCTGCTTGGTTTAACGCCTCAGGGTTGGATGCGCCAATGGGACGCGCAGCAGCGCGTTTCCCCACGCAAATGGACAGGTGCAGAACCCGCCCTGGCGAAAGCAAATGCTGTCGTCATCAGTCGTGAGGATGTGAGCGGGGATGATGAACTCATCGAACACATGGCACATTTAACCCGCGTCCTGGCGGTTACGGAGGGTGCGGCGGGATGTGTGCTCTACTGGAATGGTGACCGTCGTCGCTTCCGTGCGCCGGACATGAAAGAAGAGGACGCAACAGGCGCAGGTGATATCTTCGCCGCGGCGTTTTTCGTGCGCTTGTTCAAGACTCGCGATCCATGGGAAGCGGCGCGCTTCGCCACTCTCCTGGCTTCACATACTGTCACACGCGTCGGCTTGGATGGAATTCCAACCACACAGGAAATCGAAGAGTCCGTATTGGAAGTTTTGCACTAGTAAATCTGTCGGTCGAGACGCCAGCAGTCGAGAGCAGGATCTAGTGAATATTTCTTGAAACATGTGGTCTCGATACATCCTCACCTGCACTTGCATGCGGTGCAAGTGTCGCAAAGAACGCTCAGGATTACTCGACCACCGATACTCAATCTGAAATCGTCAATCTAAAATCGTAAATCGGTAATCGTAAATCAAATGACTCGCATCTATACCCTCGTCAATCAAAAAGGTGGAGTTGGCAAGACCACCACCGCAATCAACCTTGCTGCCTATCTTGCGCAAATGGGACAACGCGTGCTTGTCGTTGACCTCGATCCGCAGGCGAATGCAACATCCTGTCTCGGCGTGGATAAACGCGCCGTACAGGGAAGCACTTACGAAGCATTGCTCAACGGCGACATACCGGGCGCGTCGATTCTCTTCAACGAACGATTGCAGCTTTCCCTTTTACCGTCATCGCCTTCACTGGCAGGTGCGGAAGTGGAACTGGTGGAAGAATCGAGCCGCGAGTTCCGATTGCGAAATGCCCTGGAAACGCTCGATGAAAAATTCGATTACATCCTGATCGATTGTCCGCCTTCACTGGGAATCCTGACCGTCAATGGATTGATCGCAGCCCGCGATGGCGTGCTCGTCCCGGTGCAATGTGAGTATCTCGCACTCGAAGGACTCGGTCAACTTACGCAAACGATCCAACGCATCCAAAGCTCGCTCTTTCCAGGTCTGGGTGTGCGTGGTGTGGTCCTGACCATGTTCGACCCTCGAACCAACCTCTCCAAAGATGTGGTCAGGGAAGTCAACAATCATTTTCCAGGCCAGGTTTTCAAAAGCATCGTCCCGCGCAGCATCCGTCTTGCAGAGGCGCCATCCTATGGACTTCCCATTTCAACCTATGCGCCATCCTCTGTGGGAGCAAAAGCCTATGAAGCGCTCGCCAGGGAATTGCTCAAAGGCGATGGTATCTCAGTCCCAAAATAACTTTGCCACAGAGATCACTGAGATCTTTGAGAAAGATGAAAAAAACTCAGCGGTCTCTGTGTGCTCTGTGGCTGACTTAAGGAGAACATATGGCAAAACGTACTGGTCTTGGCAAGGGACTCGACGCCCTCATCCCGACAGGTCAAGGCGTGCCTTCCAGCGAGGGAGGCGGCGTTATGCATGTTGCCATTGACCTGATCCAGCGCAACCCACGCCAGCCGCGTGAAAAGTTTGATATCGAGGAATTGGAGAATCTCGCCACATCCATTCGTCAGCATGGGGTGATTCAGCCACTGATCGTTTCACCGGGCAAGAACGGGATCTATATCCTTATTGCAGGAGAACGTCGTTTACAGGCATCGCGCAAAGCGGGATTGAAAACAGTTCCGGTGGTGATCCGTCACGCCACGGACCAGCAGTTACTGGAACTCGCCTTGATCGAAAATGTCCAGCGCGAAGATTTGAACGCCATCGAAGAAGCGGAGGCATACCAAAACCTGGCGAAGGAATTCAAGATGTCGCATGAGACGATTGCAGAGCGCGTGGGCAAGAGTCGCGTGGCCGTGACCAATACCATACGCCTGCTCGATGCATCTGCCGCGGTAAAACAAGCCCTCGTAGATGCGCGTATTACCGAAGGACATGCGCGCGCAATGCTGGCACTGTCCGCCAAGGCACAGGAAGTCCTGTTGAACCAAATCATCAATCTCGATCTGAGCGTTCGCTCCACCGAAGTTCTGGCACGCAAATATTCCGGCCAGAAACCGGCCACGAAGAAAAAATCATCTGCCAGCGCGGACGTGAACGACATCGAGCGTCGTCTGAGATCAAGTCTTGGGACAAAAGTTGCTTTGAAGCATGGCAAAAAAGGCGGCACGGTCACCATCTATTATTACTCCAATGAGGAATTGGATTCACTTCTGGAAAAATTGACATGACGTACAAACCTGACAGGTCTTTGCGAAGCACCCCCGAAACGAAGTGAAGGGGGCGAAGACCTGTCAGGTTTTCAGGACCACACATGAAACTTCTTTACAACGCTCACATCCATACACAAAACCCGTCGCAAT
>JBGPNQ010000257.1:0-7920 GCA_041487615.1 Anaerolineae bacterium | reverse complement strand
TTGGTTCAATGCTGACTTCCACCGTGTCATAAAGTGAAACCAGATTTAATCCCTGTTCTTGATCGAAAGTTAATTTGCCTTGACCACTTTCATCCAACTTTAGGAGTCCCAGGCTGATGCGTTCCTTATTATTCGCTAACCAGACCTCATATTGGGTACCTGTGGGCGGAGCCAGCAACGCCTCCGCAGTCAGGGATGCCTGGTCAGCAAGCGCGGCTCCATTCCGGAACTGCAGGACTCCCGTTCGTCCAAGAAGGATCGAGGGTACAGGTGTCCGCGTGCCGGTCGATGTTGCGACAGGAGGCAGCATACTCGCGGTATTTGTGTCAGTGGGAGCACTACGGTCGCGTCCCAGGAATGGAAAACCGTTTAGCAGCAGAGCAACCCCCACTCCCACGATCACGAGCGCAGCCAAAGCTGGACCCACCCAACGTCGCTGCTTTCGAGCTTGACCAAAGATCTTCCTTGCAGGTCTGGAAACCGGCGTGGAGCTTAGCATATCGAGGGTGGAAAAATCACTTTTGTTTACAACCGCCTCATTAAACGCCTTTCCAAATTCATCCGGCGTCTGAAAGCGATCATCCAGACTTTTCGCAAGGGCGCGATCCAAGACATATTGCATCGTCGGCGGGAGACCGGGAATTGGCGCGGGCGGCTCATTGATGTGTTTCATCAAGATGCCCATTGTAGTTTCCCCCTCGAAGGGCAGATGTCCGGCAAGGATTTCGTACAGGACGATCCCCAGGGAATAAATGTCCGTGCGGCCATCGGTGAGATCACCGCGGGCTTGTTCAGGACTCATGTACGCAGGTGTCCCAGCGATTTGACCGGAACCTGTCGTATGCTGGGTCGAGTCAATAAAGCGGACCAGTCCGAAGTCCGTCAGAACCGGTTCGAAGTCATCGGGGAGAGGCTTGCCCGGGATGATATCGCTCGAGCGCGAAGTCAGCAGGATGTTGCCCGGTTTGACATCCCGATGGATCACGCCGCTGTCATGCGCATATTGCAGGGCGCCCGTCATGGCGTTCATCAGGCGGAGGACATGCCGAAAGTCAAGCCTTTCCCCCCTGGAGTGCACGGCATTCAAATGCTTGAGCAGCGACGGGCCCCTGATATATTCCATCACGAGGTAGGGATGGCTGTCGGTCGTTGTATCAAAGTCAAAAACCTGGACAATGTTTGGGTGGCGCAATTTACCGACCACCATCGCTTCACGTTGGAATCGCTCCAGCGCGTGTGGATGCTCGTCATAGTTATTGTGCAGCACCTTGATCGCGACTTCACGTTGCAAGCTGATATGCGTGCCTACATACACTTCTGCGGTTCCCCCTCGTGCAAGCAAGCTGTCGATGCGAACTTTACCCAGCGTCTGCCCAACCCAATTGCTCATACAAAAATTATACCCAAATAGCTGGATTTAGCGTTTGCCTTTCGTGGCAGGAAACTTGCAGTTCATTTAGGCGGAAAAACCGATTACATAACCCCATGTCGTGGAATCAAAAGAAAGGTACCACCTGCTCGAGGGAAGACGGTGGTACCGGATACGCAAGATTACCGGGAAACTGTCCAGCTCATGGTTATAGCATCTGTGCTGACCTGCACGGACTGCAGGCTGCTGTCCGGACTTTTCTTCCCCAGAATGAGGATCCGGCTGGCAATCGTCTGGTTCCAGTGATCGACGCGGTTTTGTTCGATTGAGACCCCGTCGAGGAGCGCGTTGGAGACGGTTGCCGCAAGTTGGCCGTCCCTCACGCCCAGATCCAGGCGGAAGCTGAGTGAGTCCGTTCTACTGGCATCGTTCAACCGCTGGCGTTTGCCTGTTACCAACGCATAGCCCGATTGGAGCGAAACGCTCAGCTCCTGGATGAGCGGGTCGGCGATCGAGGCGTTGATGGCATCCTGCAATTCCTGCTGGGTGATCGTTGTTTCCACGGTCAACGAAGCGTTCTCGTTGCGGGAAATGTTGGCTCTGCAGGCACTCATCAGGAGGGCAAAAACGATCAGTAGCACGGGAAATTTTTGTGTATTCATGTTGGATAAATCCTCCGTTCATTTATCATGATTATAGGATGCTCTGGTTGTTGACGTGTGACGCGTATGTAAAATAATTGTAAATCATGGAAAAGACAAAACCCAAACTTCGGACGCTTGCGCCATTATTTCTGTCTTATAATCTGGTCATCATCCTATATTTGGGGAAGTCACCATGACCGAACCTCGCAAACTGCACGTCTTCCTCTGCCATGCCTAACAGGATAAGCATTACTTGTTTTGTTTCCTCGCATACACATACGCTCGCCTCGTCGCGACCTCCACATCAGGATTCGGCTCACGCACTAACGTTTCCATCAATTCATACCCCGCTTCTTTCAGCCAGATTTCCATTTCTGCTGGTTGATAGAACGCAAAATCCAAATTGACAGGTTTTTCCCACCAATCGTCAAGATGTTTGATCTCATCTCCGACGTGAAATGTGATTAACAACACACCACCGGGTTTGAGCACGCGCTTCATTTCGCGCAGAGCATCGACGATCCTTTCGCGTGCGATATGGATGATGCAATAGAAGGCGGCAATCCCGCCCCAGGAATTATCTGTGTCGGGCAGAGCAAGCATATTGCCTTGATGAAAATGGATTTCAGGATTTAATCGTTGTGCTTCGGCGATCATGCGCGGCGAGAGGTCGACGCCTAATGTCTCCACGCCCTGGCGATGTAAATAGCGCGCGATCTGGCCAGGTCCGCAGCCCATATCGCAGATAGGTCCAAGACTCCCAACCTCACGCGCCAGGCGGTCAAGACAATCGCGGTCGAAGGGTTTCTCGTCCATTTCATCCTTGAATTTTTCAGCGTATTCTGCCGCGACCTGGTCATAACTGGCTTGTGTGCTCAATATATTGTCGCTCATGTTTCCTCATCAGACACAACACGATTCCCTGATAAAAATTCAGCCACGGATCTCACTGGATTTACACAGACTGAAAATCCGTGCTGATCCGCGAAATCCGTGGCTAAGGTTTCGAAAGATTAATTTCGGGGGTTACTTACCCAATCTCGCGCGCTCTTCATCTGCCACATTGTCTTCCAGCTTCTTAAACAACGGGCCCGGCTGATTCAACGTTTGTCCCGGTTTCAAATTGCTCGGTTTCCATTGATAAGGCGGGATGGCATCCCGCGCTACGGATTTGTAGCGCAATACCTTATGTGTTCCAAGTGCGTCCTTCACCTCTTCGGTATATTGTTCGCCAAAGAGCGGAGTTTCATAGGCGAAGAATCCATGTAGGCGCTCGGAGGTGAACGGCAGGAACGGTGAGAAGATGACTTTGAGAGAGTCAATGGCGTTGAGGGCGGTGAAGACCGTTCGCGCGGCGGCGGATTTGTCCGTTTTGATGGCAGTCCATGGTGCGTTGACGTCAAGATAGACGTTTACCGAGGTGGCGAGTTTCATCGCTTCGCCCAATGCTGAGCGTAGGCGCACGGCTTTGAGTTCCGCGCCGACGGTGTTGAATCCATTTTCGATGACGGCCAGCAGATTTCGGTCTGAGTCACGAAGCGTATCCACATCCACTTCGGGGACACGACCATCCCAGTTTTTGTAACAGAAAGCCAGCACACGATTGGCCAGATTGCCCCAGGTGGCGACGAGTTCGTTATTGTTGCGGGCAACGAACTCACCCCAATCCCAATCGCTATCTTTGTTCTCAGGCATATTCACCGTCAGGTAGTAGCGCAGCGCGTCGGGGTCGTAACGCGTCAGCGCATCGCGTCCCCAGACCGCCCAATTGCGCGAGCCGCTGATCTTTTCGCCTTCGAGATTCATGAACTGATTGGCCGGCACATCGAACGGCAGGATCAATGGGACTTCGTCGTTTGCGAATAACTCCATGAACGCGCTGCCGACACCCATTAACTCGGCGGGCCACAGCGATGTGTGGAAGAAGATATTGTCCTTGCCTATAAAGTGGAATTGCTTCGCTTCGGGATTCGTCCACCACTCGCGCCACGAATCTTTCTCGGCCGATAGCTGAGCCCACTCAATCGGAGCGGAAAGATAGCCGATGACGGCCTCGAACCAGACATACAGACACTTGCCGTCCCAGCCTTCCACCGGGACGGGGATGCCCCAATCGAGGTCGCGCGTGATCGGGCGCGGCTTGAGTCCCTCGGCTTCGATCTTGCCGAGCGATTCACCGATGACGGTATCGCGCATGTGCTCCGCCCGTTCCTTGAGGAACTTCTTGACATCCGGTTCCAGCTTCGACAGGTCCAGATAGAAATGTTCGGTCTCGCGTAATTCCAGCGCACCATCGCCCGTCTTGGCGCGGGGATTGATCAGTTTCTCAGGCTCGAGGACGTTGCCACAGCGGTCACATTGATCGGAGCGCGCATTCTCAAACCCGCAGATGTAGCAAGTCCCTTCCACGTAACGGTCGGGCAGGAATTTGTTGGCGCTGGGCGAATACCATTGCTTGCTGAACTGCTTGAACATGTGGCCATTCTTTAGCAGTGCAAGAAAAATATTTTGTGAAACCTTGAAGTGATTTTCGCTGTGCGTGGTTGTGAACAGGTCGTACGTGATGCCGTAGCCTTTGAAGACATCGATGAAGGTCTCGTGATATTTTTTGTAGACTTCCTCAACGGGCTGGCCTTCCTTGTCCGCGGCAATCACGACAGGAGTCCCATGCGAATCGGTGCCGCTGATCATCAGGACCTTGTTCCCTTTGAGGCGGTGATAGCGTGCGACGATATCACCCGGTAAGTGGGAGCCGGTGATATTTCCGACATGGATCTCGGCGTTGGAGTATGGCCAGGCTATGGCGATCAAGATATTTTCAGGCATTCGAGCCTCCGATGATTATCTGTCATTGCGAGGAGCGTTTGTTGCGACGAAGCAATCTCCTCACAATTCAAAATTTAGATTCTGGTGGTTCCATGAGATTGCTTCCTGAAGATCGCAACGACATGGTCGTAACACAAACAAAAAGGCTGTCCTAACCATGGACAGCCCGTTACCTTCGGCAGGTAAAACTCACCTAACGTGCTATCCAGGCGCGACATGACATCTCCACGCGGGGCATGGCCATGGTCATTGTCACCATTGGAAAAGCAGGTTTGAAGTTCATAGGGGGTATTTTACTACAATAAATTCTTCAAAACCGAAAACGGTGAATCGTCGCGATCCTGGCTGTGGCCACAATCCTTCAGATTCAAATCCTGACCACATTCGATACACAGTCCTTTGCAATCGGGGTCATGGAGGGAATTGATGGGGATTTCCAGGAGTGCATATTCGCGCAAAAGCGGTGCCAGTTCAAGGTGTGCATCATCGGGAACCAACAATTCTGATTCGCTCAGCGATTTCCGGGTAAACGCGTAGAGTTCCGTGAATTCCCACTTCAGTGGAAACTTGAACTCCTTCAGGCATCTCACGCATTCAAGTTTCGTTTCGGCGGAGAATTTCCCTCGGACAACGAGTCCCTGTGGTGTGCGACCAATGCTGACATCGCCGGTCAGGTTTTGGAGTTCAAGATCATCCAGCTTAACCTTTTCCAGGTCGAATGGGATGAGATGACTGTAACCGACTTCCTCGTGCATGATGAAGCCGACATTGATTCGAAACGGCTTGCGCGGGTTAGGCATTTATCTTCTCCAAAAAGACCGTCCAGGTCCGGAGTCATACTCTTCGATCGACAATGAACTTTGCCAAATTCTCCAGCGCTTCCTTCTCCGGAGAGGCCGGTGCGTCTTCCAATGCGAGCAGCGCGCGGCTGATGGCCCGGCGAGCCTCGTCCATGGCAAGTCTGATCGCTTTACTCTGGCGAATGCCATCCACAAGCCGCTGGACACGGTCAGTATCCTTCCAGCCGCCCTCGGGCAGGGAAAGAATATCGTCATTATCGGGGTTTGCCTCTGCATAATAGATCGCAGGCAGCGTCACCAATCCATTCAGTAAATCCGAACCGATCGGTTTCCCAACGGCTGATTGCTCACCGGTGAAGTCCAGGATATCGTCAACGATCTGGAACGCCATGCCTACTTCGTATCCAAACGATTTCATCGAAGCGCGCATGATTTCATCTTCCGTGGCAACCATCGAAGCTGCCAAGGCGGACATTTGAAATAACGAGGCGGTCTTGGCATAGATACGGCTGTAGTAATTCTCGCGTTCGATCACGCCGCGGGCAGAGAACATCTGAGTCAATTCACCGTTGACAATTGTTGCAAGAGTATCGGCAAAGAGTTTCATCAGCGGCAGATAATCGGTCTCTGCGGCGAGTTTGGCCGCGCGTGCGAACAGGAAATCGCCCGTCAGAACCGTCGCAGCAGGGGACCAGCGCGCGTTCAATGTAGGCATGCCGCGGCGCAGGAGCGCACCATCGATCAGGTCATCGTGGACGAGTGTTGCGGTATGGAGAAGCTCCACCGAGGCACCGAGAGTGACGAGCTTCTCTTCGGGGGCACCCAGCATGTTTCCCACGAGCAGACCGAGGGTCGGCCGGATGCGTTTTCCGCCGGCAGCGAGTAAATGTTCGAGCGCCGACCGCAAATCTGGGTGATGCTCCTCTCCGGCCTGTTCCCGGATTCGTTGTTCGACAAATTGCAGCTGATCCTGGACGGATGTGAAAAATGTTGTCGTGCTCAAACAGTTAGCCTCCCCAACCGAACAGGCTGGCGGCGTTTGCGGTGGTAATTTCTGCTACCTGTTCGCGGGTTGTCATGTGAATTTCTGCAATTTTATCAGCAATATGCGCCACGAATGCAGGTTCATTGCGCTTGCCGCGGTGAGGGACGGGGGTGAGGAACGGAGAATCGGTTTCTAGCAGTAATTGGGTAAGCGGTAATTGCCGGATGACTTGACGCTTTTCCTCCGCATTTTTGTATGTAACCGGACCTGTCACGCCGATATAGAAGTTGAGAGCAATAGCCTTTTGCGCAGTTTCCAGATTTCCATTGAAGGAATGTAATACGCCCGGCTTCCCGGCAAGTGGATGGTTTTGTGTGCACAGTTCCCTGTGCCACTCAGATAGGATATCCAGCAGATCAATGGATGCCTGCCCGAACCATGCATCATTTTCTTCGCGCATGTGGATGATGACCGGTTTGTTTACTTTCTGGGCCAGGTGCAGTTGTTGTTTAAGAGCTTCGTGCTGAAAAATGCGCTTTTCCGGCTCTTTGATCCAATAGTAATCGAGCCCGATTTCACCGATGGCGACGATTTTGCCCTCACCCTGAGTCCCTCTCCCAGTGGGAGAGGGGTTGGGGTGAGGGAGAATCAGTTTGTGCAGATCTTCAATTGCTGAATTATTCCAATTGTTCAATTCGGTCGGGTGGAAACCAATTGCTGCGAAAATGTTGGGATGTGACCTTGCAAGCTTGAACGCAGCAAGGCTCGAAGCCAGATCGAGACTCGGGATAAGCATACGCGTTAGCCCTGCGTTGGTGGCGCGCTGGATCACCGCATTGCGGTCTTCATCGAATTTATTGAAGTCCAGATGACAGTGAGTGTCGGTGAGTTCCACGTATCAAGTGTCATATATCAAGTGTCAGGTGTCAAGTACTGTCAATACAAAACACCTGACACTGGAACACTTGATCCCTATTTAATTCCTGCGACTTTTAAGCCATCATCAAGGATTGCCTGTACCTTATCCTGATATGTTGTCTCGCAATAGACGCGCATGATGGGTTCGGTGCCACTGAAGCGGATGAGCAGCCAGCCGCCATCTTCAAGTTTGAACTGGAAACCATCGACGGTGATAAGCTCGGTCACTTTCAAGCCGCCGATCGTTTTTGGGTTGGCGTTGAGGATCGTCTGCTCACGAGTCTTCCGGTCGCCGGAGAAGGGCGTATCCACGCGGTCATAGAAATGTTCACCGACCTTGTCGAACAACATCTTCAGCAGTTCAGTTGGTTTCTTTCC
>JBGPNQ010000256.1:0-7960 GCA_041487615.1 Anaerolineae bacterium | reverse complement strand
TGCCAACGCGGTTTCAGGAACTTGATATCCTGGTTTGTCAACCGGGCTTCGCAGAAATTTCAGAGCAATCAATCCTAACGGAATGAGCAATAGAAGTTTGATGATCGTCGCGATCCGCATATTTATGGCGGACACTCCAAGATAGTAGAGCACAATTTGCACGATGGAGTGATTGTAGCCAAGGAAAGGCTTATCGGGCCCCCACCAGGGAAAGTCCCGCGAGAGCCGCGCAAGAAATCCGAAGTAATCCTGATATTGCTGCAATCCATAACCTACGCCACCGGCAAGGATCGTAATCCCTGCAACTGCCAGATAGGCAAGGACTGCACCGCCAAGCAATTTAAAGAAGAATTTGTATCTGCCTAGCAATAATGGAACGGCGAGCGCAAATGCCCAGTGAGGTTTGATCGGCAGGATCACAACTCCCAGCCAGAAGATTGCCGGACCCAGTTTTTCCTCCAAGATCGCATCGATCAAAAAAGTAGAGAATAAGGCGACGATCAGATAGATATTCATGTATGCCAGGTCGTCCCAAAAAACGGTGAAGACCAGGAACAGGGGCAGCATCTTCGCCCACATGATTGACACATTGTGCAAATTATTTTTCTCGAAGATTCTGTCCCACCAGATGTACAGAAGAACGTATGAAACAATATGCAAAATTATCAACAGGGGAACCAGCACGTTAAGCGGCAGGAGCAGGATCGGCATGAAAAAGAGGGCAAACGCCGGGGAGTATGGGAAGTGATATTCCAATACCTCAAGAGAACCCTTGAGATATAGATCTTGCCCTGCTTTGAAATGTTGAGCGGCCGGGATATACGACAACTGCAAATCTGCTGAAACTTGTGCTCCCTGGGCAATTGCCTCTGGCTGGAGCGCATCATTGAAAAGGTAAATCTGGATCGCCAGGCGCAACATCGCGTACACAATGGATGCTATGAGCAAAACGCGATAAGCTTTTGAGGTTGACCAGCACTCCCGAATCCTGTTCAATGTTACTCTTCCGTTGGCTTTAGGCGGCTGGTCAAGTCCCGCAACTGCACAAAGGAGATGGGTTTGACCATCACGAAGTCCACCATGTCGCCATAGGTTTCACCCATGCGGGCGTCCGCTGTTGTGATAATGACCATGGTCTTCGCCAAATGTTTCTCTTTTTTGATGATATTGGTGAGAATCTCTCCGCCCGACACATGCGGGAGATGCATGTCCAGCAGGACCAAAAAAGGCGGCGTTCCGTTTTTCAGTCTTTCCTGTGCCATTTTTCCATCGGCAACGTGTTCCACTTCAAAGCCGATGCCACGCAGCGCCTCCGCAAAGATATTGGCAAGGTCTTCATCATCTTCAATAATTAATGCAAGTGTGCTCATGAAATCGTCCAATCCTTTTGTGTTGCTTCGGAAGCGACTAAAGGCAGAGTAATGATGAATGTCGTTCCGGCGTCTACCTCACTTTGTACTTTGATCTCGCCATTCATCAGATTGACCAACTGTTTGACAATGGACAACCCCAGGCCAAAACCGCCATGTACGCGAGTGGCTGTGCCTTCCACCTGTCGGAAGGTATCGAAAATGTATGGAATCTCCGAAGCAGGGATTCCACGACCCGTATCGGATACTTCGATTCCCCATCTGTCTTGATATGGAAAAATCAGTTTTACGTGAACAGAACCTTTGTAGGTGAATTTGACTGCATTATTTACCAGGTTGACCAGGATCTGTTGGAGCCGCGACACATCACCATTCAAAGACTCGGGCAGATTGTCGTCAATTTCGCTGGTCAACCTCAATCCTTTGTCGGAAGCGGTCTTGTCCATCACGCTATGCAGGTTTTCGAGTAACTCGGCCGGTCGCAAAGGAGCCATTTTGATCGTCAGTTTTCCTGCTTCCATTTGTGCCTGATCAAGCAGATCATTGATCAGACCGAGAAGGCGTTGCGTATTCTTCATAATACGGTCGGCCATGTTGACTTGCTTGTCGTTCATCGGCCCATAGATTGCTTCTTTGAACATTTCGGCATAGCCTAAAATGGCGTTCAGCGGTGTGCGCAACTCATGAGACACAATGGCGACGAACGTGCTTTTGAGTTTTTCCACTTCGGCTTCACGCGTGAAATCACGGAAGACGGTCACAGTGCCGATGTTTTCAGAGCGGTTGTTATACACCTGTGCCGCGCTGACCGATAACGTTTTTCCGGCCCACTCGATGCGAAATCCGATGGGTTGTGTGTCGTGTTCAACCATCGCAGATAGCAATCCACGGCTTCTCGGCGCCAGTTTCGGATGCTCGATGAGTTCACGAAAGTTCCTGTTCAAGATAAGTTCGAGGGGTATTTCCAACATCCCTCTGACTGCGGGATTCGCCATTGTGGCGTCCCACTTTCGGTCAAAGACGATCACCCCATCCGCGATGGAGTTGAGAATGGCTTGATTCCGGCCTGCTTCGACGCGTTCACGTTCGAGAGATTCCGCCAGGGCCTGGGTGCGTTCGGTGACCACCTGATCAAGATTGGCATTGATATTGCGAAGTTCCGCCAATGTTTGCTCCAGGGTTCGTGCCGAAAGCCAGGATGCAAGGGCAACCAGAAAAAATCCAATGATGGCAGGGGCGTTTGGAAAAATACGAATGGATAGTGCCAGCACAATAATAATGACGCTTCCAAGCGCAGCGAAAATAAAGCTTGCTCCCGGTGAGAGCAACATGCTTGCTATAACGATGGGAATTGTAAAGAGAAATAACGACCTCCCATTCACCAGCTGTTCAGTCGAATCCGTAAAAATGAATATGACCGTCAAAAGGAGCAGGAAAAGAAGAGCAGCCCATCGTCCCGACAACCGGCGGTTCACCTGGTAGATGCCAAAAACACCCACGGTGAAGACAATAATGCCGCCCAAAAGCACTTGAGTTTCTGAACTGATGACTTTTGGATCAGTAATGTTGTCAATAACGACTGCAATTAGCCCAAAGATCGAGGCAACCAGGGTGCCCAACAAAAGAATGTTCAGCACTCTGCGGCGGCGTGCATCATCGGGATCTAATGTAGGGACGGTAAGAATGCTATTTAGGTAATTCATTCTTGTTATCCAGCCAATGCGAGCGCGCTGATTACGGCGGAGCGAATCACCAAACTCGGGTTATACAGACATTTTCCAATCCACAAAGGTGGATAGGGTTGATCCATGTGTTCCTTCAGCCAGCGCGCGCCATTCTTGAAAACGGATTTTGGAATTCTTGCGACCTTGTCATTCCAAACCCAGAGCGCCTGTATGGCATAGGCGGTCTCCTCAGCAGTTGCCAGATAAGTTCCCCACGAGCCGTCTTTGTTCTGTGATGAGAGAAGCCATTGCACAGATTCAGCGACCAGTTCACTTGCGAGCTCCGAACAGGCGATGATTGCGTGAGCTGTCGCATAATAGGGGGAGGAATGCCATTTGTCCGCCCAAAAGGGATTTTGACCCCTGGCTTTTTGCAGGTAATTCAGAATTTTTAGCACCGACGAGTTCCTTTTATCAAGTCCTGCCTGACCCAGAGCTCCAAGCACATGAATATTTGCGCTGATCGACGGGTTGGCCTCCAGGTCGAAACAGCGGAAATGGTCTTTTTCCTCATAAATTAATACGCTGGCGAGATCCTTCTCGTAGCCAAATCGTAACAGAGTATCGTAGACAAGCCCGGTATCGTCACTGTCTTTTACCGAATATTCTGCCGCAAAACCAACACCTCGTTTGGGCTGCCACGCATTGGAAAGGAAATCAATATGGGGCTGAAGTTTTCCATTCTTCCGCAGGTCTGGGATCAAGCTAAGATTCCACAATGCCCAGGAAATCTCGAAAATATCGAATGGGGCTACGTTCGGCATTCCGCCATCGGGCTTCATTACTTTTCGCAGATAATTGAGGGATGCCTCATCACCTCTTTTGATATACGTCGCGAAATAGGCTGTCGCGGAAGGGCTCACTCCAACAGAACCGTTGCTTTCCTGCAAGTTCTTAATGTCCAGCATATGTTTTCCATCGGTCCCGGCCATCTCGGCGGAGAACGCCATTGTGACATACCTGCTGATCATATTATCCTTTAGGAAGGAAAGTTTTTTTGCGCGCTGTCGGGATAAACGCCCCAGAATGCGATCGCCTTGTTTTTGGATGATGCCCAGCTTTTCAGCCTCGGCTGCCAGAGTGGGGGCGATCAGTTCGAAGCCGACGGTTGCTCCGTTGGGATCGGATTGGAGTCCCTGCGTCGCGCCGCTTACGATCCGCTCAAGGGCCAGTCTTCCCCTTTCAATTTGCAGTTTGTCATGTTCGCGACGTCCGCGATAAGAAAGGGCGATCATTGCGGCTAAAGTGCAGAGGACGCGATCATGATAATACATGGGAGCCGCAGCTCCCCATGAACCATCCGGCAGCTGATTTCCTGCCAGCCAGGCCAATGCCCGACTGCTGAGAGCCCAATCGATTTCGCCGAGACGCGCTGCCCATGCGGTATCGTATGCCGTACTGCCCATATGTCCGGGCCCAATTTCATCAATCAGTTTAGAGATCAGATCCGTCATTTTTTTCTTCCATGTTTTGTGGAAGCCATAGGTCGAATTTCAATCTGCCAACACCAAGAGCACGGTCCTTATTGGAACGATAATAATTTCTAAGCCAGTCCAATTCGTCAGAAGTCAGTTTCATGTAATCAGGTTCAGGCATGCGCCGCATATAGAGATGATCGTACAGGATGGTGCGCAGTTGATGTTCCGTCATGTACGGCGACGGGCTAACGGAGAAATAGAGGTCTTCCTCGCCGGTTGACAATAATGGCATGTCGAACGCTCTGAATTTATCGAAGCCAATAAACATGCTTACGGGTGGCAACTCCTGGCCATAATATTTACGGACGAGCGTCTGTACATCGGGCACTGCTCCCTGTGCAAGATAATGTTCCACGGAAAGACGCGCAACCGTTTCCACGGCTTGATCAGCAAAAACGCCGAAGAATAATTGCCGGCTGGAGTTGTGCTTTGTGGCTTCTGTGACCTCGTACATTGCTTTCAGAGCATATTCATAGGGTGTGCCGGTCAACACATCCCGGTAATCCCCGTAAAAGCGGACCTTTACATCACATTGCGCAAATAAATCGCGATAACTCAAGTCTGTCGCTGTTCGTACCAGACCATCGATGCCGACGCGCCTGGTATATTCATCTCCACGCTGCATGAGTTCACGGCCAAATACGGGGGCAAGAATTGTATGGATGCCGTGATCGAACATCATCCTGCAAAGCGCAACATGATTGCTTATGGACTCGTTCATATACCCTGCTATGAAGTCGTCCCCAATCTTGTCGGCATGTTCCAGCATAAACCAGCGCCGCGTCCCATTGACAGGGAAGACACAAACTTTTTGCCCGGTTGCTTTTACAAGCGCGGCAATCTCATGGGTGGGGAGTTGCAGGAAACGCTCCAGTGGAATCATCGGCTTCTCCAAATGCGCGGCAGGAAACGGGGAGTCCGACGCGCATAACCAGCGTATCCGGGCAATGTCTGCGACAGCAGGTCCTCCTCCTGTCTGGCAGCGCGTGTAAAATCCCAAAGGGTATAGAGCAGAGTGGCAAGAGTTGTGAGCGCAGGGTTAATTAAAAATAACCCCGCGGAAATCCCAAAAAAAGATGTAATCACTGGATGACGCACCAACGCATAAGGTCCGGTATCGATCACTTTATGTTCAGGCTGCACTTCAACTCGCTCGGCGTAAAAATGTTGCAGGTGTCGACGCGACCAAATATGTAGAGCAAGTGAGGCAAGAATCAAAAGAATACCGATGCCTTGAAAAAGCAATCCCCATGTCTGCGTTGTGCGAAAGCTAATGCGAGGAAAGAATATTGGTTGCAGAACGAGCACAGCCACGGCGACGAATATAAAAAACGTAAAATCCCATGAGCGTCCGGAACCGCTTGCGTGTCGCTGTCTATCATAGTGCTGGATCAGGACAAAATCCATCCCATAGAACGTGAGGATTGCAAGCAGGGTGGCTACGGATTGTGGTATCCCAATAAACATGTTTACTCAGGCGGATTCAACCATGTGTTTTGCGGCGCGCGACGAAAAACCTGCCATCGTTACCATGGCATGATTCGTGTCTTCAAGATGAAGCCCCAGCCTGCGCTTAACATCGTATGCTCCGCTTCCAAAACGGACAAGTCTGACATTATGTTCAAACGCGTCCTGCAATGCAGCATAGAGCAACAGGAAATATCCGCCGGGAACATCGTCTTCAAGCCCCAGTCCGGTGGCAAGTTGGAATTGGTTGTCCCGTACCACTGCGCCGCAGCCCGCCAATTTTCCCTCCTTGTGGATCTCGATCCAGGTACCGTCGATCATGGAGAAATTCTCCAGTAAACCGCGCATCCAGGGATTGGGTGCCGAACCATGCCAGATCGAAACATTCTTGATCAGTTGCAGAGCTGCATCGACATCCGGGATGGATGTATGCCTGGTGAGGGTGATGCCATTTTCTTGCGCTTCCCGCAGGCTCTTTTTATAGTGCTGGCGGTCCTTCTTACTCCCTTTTTCCAAATACTCTTCGAAACTCTGCCATTCAATCGGCATGAACGTTCCCGGTTCTGAGACGGTGATAGGTTCATATCCACCAGGCCAGGAGGCATAACGTAATTGTTCGGTGAGCAGGTAGTCGAAGACCAGGAAGGAACATTTTTGTTTCTTGAATTCCTCCTGGGAGGCAAGCGTGAGTGTGGAGAGCGCCTGATCGCGGAGTGGCTCACCCGGCAAAAGCATCGCAGACGTATCTGCTAGCGGTGAACGGCAGACCAGCAAAGGTCTGCGTTTGAGGATGGATGCCATGAAGCGACGTGCAACTGCCGGAAGCGGGAGCGGTTCGTTGGACACGCGAAAGAGCGCTGCACCGGCAACGGGAGTTTTTCCATCCCAGGCGATCAAGTATGTGGGAGGGCAAGTTGCCATGGCGCGTTCCCCAAACTGATACCAGTGGTGGCTTTGGAAGCCGCGTCCGGCAGCCACTCGATCCCATACCTGCGGATCGATCTCATGGATACTTTTGAATTTCTGCACATTTAGTTTCGCCATATTTGCTCCAGGCTTTTCCATTGTACATGAGCCAAATCTAATTCAGGAATTTTTCATTCCTGGCCTTGCAAAAATGCAAGCTATTGCTACGTCCTTGCCAGAAGATGAAAGAGGCGGCCCATCAAGTTTGAGAATGTATAATTCCGACGGAGGACCAACATGAGAAATTATACCTTCCGTCTCAAACCTGGCCAGGATTTATTTGATTCAATTGAGTTGCATATTAAAGAGAAAAATATCGGAGCAGGTTGTGTGTTGAGCGGTGTTGGCAGTCTGACTCACGCCACATTGCGCTTCGCGGACCAGGACTCTTGCTCGGAATATGATGGCCATTTCGAGATTGTTTCGCTCACCGGGACGGTGTCCGTCCATGGCTCACACCTGCATTTCGCCATATCGGATGGAGACGGCAAAACACTCGGCGGTCATCTCGTATCTGGATGCAAAATTTATACCACTGCGGAGATCGTACTTGCGATATTCGATGATGTTGTATACAAACGCGAATTTGCAGAAGATTCCGGATATGATGAATTGGTCGTGCATGAGCTGTAGGGGTGGGCTGATCCCGCCTTTACTTCAACGCATTCAAAAATTCCTCCTGATTCCTAACGATCTCTTTAAATCCCAGCCGTTTACCCAGCCTGGTCAATTGTGGCGGGTCCACATACGTGGTGGCCAGGACTTCCTCCTGTCCGAGCACCTCATTTGTTTTCCCGTCAAGCAGTACCTTTCCCTGCGACAGAGCGACGACGCGCTCGAAATTCTCCGCACAGAAATCGATATCGTGAGTGATCGTAATCACAGTTTTGCCGCGTTCACGTAATGTCTTGATAACATTCGCGATACGCGCGATGTTGACCGCATCCTGTCCGGT
>JBGPNQ010000255.1:0-7978 GCA_041487615.1 Anaerolineae bacterium | reverse complement strand
GTGGGGTTGATCGTCTTCCAAAAAGATCGTGCAACTCTTGTCCTCTCCCCCACAAACTCTATTCAACTCGCTCAACGCGCATTGATGGATATTCCCGTCGGCGGGAAGACTCCGCTTTCCGCGGGCTTGTTCCTCGCCGCAGATGTCCTGCATCACGAGAAAGTGCATCACCCCGATGTGGAACCGTTATTGATCGTATTGACCGACGGAGCAGGCAATGTTTCCATCGGCGCGTTGCCTCCGCAGGAAGAATCCTATCGCTTCGCGGAATTGATCGCGCACGAGAAGGTGAAGAGCGTGGTCATCAACATGGAACACGCCGCCTTCGACCAGGGACTCGCCCAACAACTGGCAGAGCACCTGAAAGCGCCATGTTACGCGCTGAGTGAACTGAAGGCAGAAAATTTGTATCACGCCGTCAAAGATGAGATGGCGAAGCCGATGAAGAAGTAAGTACAGAATCAAAAGGACCGGCAACTTATTTTGCCAGTCCTTTTATCAACCATGAGTTTAAGCGGCAACTGCGATTCGTTTGACCTGCCGCTTTGGGCGTAACCGAACCAAATCGTAGTTCGATTGCAGGTTCAGCCAAAATTCAGGTGATGTACCAAGCGCCTCTGCAAATAACCAGGCGGTTTCGGGGGTAACTCCACGCTTGCCTCGTACAATTTCATTAACGCGTTGGACGGGCACGCCAATATGTGCCGCAAATGCCACTTGTGAAACATCCATTGGAACAAGAAACTCTTCCAGCAATACTTCGCCTGGATGAGTGGGTATACGATTTTCAGGAAGCATATGTTTCTCCTTTAGTGATAATCCATCAACGAAACATCGTGCGCGCCGTCTTCCCATCGGAACACAATTCGCCACTGATCATTAACACGAATACTATGAAAACCTGAATGCTCGCCGCGTAAGGCTTCGAGCCGATTTGCAGGCGGGGATCGTAAGTCATCTAAACGATGAGCGCCATTCAGCACATCCAATTTACGCAAGGCAACTCGCACAATATCAGCAGGGAAACGACGCACACGGGAGGTTTTACGTCCATGAAACAAATCCCCGGTCGCTGAATCCCGAAAAGATCGAATTGCCATTGAATCCGATTATAACGCTTACACGGTATCCATGCAAGAACACAACAACTGGCAGAGCACTTGAAAGCGCCCTGTTCATCGCTCAGTGAAATGAAGGCGGAGAACTTGTACCATGCTGTGAAAGATGAAATGGCAAAGCCGATGAAGAAGTAAAAGAGTGAGTGTTGTATAATATTTATATGGCAATTCAAATTCCTCCAGCCATTGCCAAAATTGCACCAGACGGGAATCTGTCAGCGCGTCAAAAACGGCACTTCATGATAAGCATGCTCAAACGACGTGTGCGCCCTGGCTCAGGCAGCAGCGCTGAATTTATGAGAAGGAGAACCGCCATGAGTCCTTGGCCCGATTTGCGCCCGATCCTGCAGGGTATTGACTGGGTCATCGTCGGCGGGGTTGCAACACGCGCATATATGCCCGAACGAATGACAAAAGACCTGGATATTTTGGCGCATCAAAACGATAAGGACGCCATCCTTGCAAGATTGAAACAGGCAGGATATCAAATGATCGAACGCCTTGCCATCCCCGGATATTCTTTACGCTCACCTGAGGGTGTTGAAGTGGATGTGTTGTTTGGGATGGATGCATGGCTCAAAGACGCACTCAGCCAGCCTGTGCGCGACTCGGCAGGACTCCCCGTGATCGGTCTGCCGTATCTGATCCTGCTGAAAATGGGAGCGCAACGCGCCCAGGATTTGGCGGATGTTTCCCGCATGTTGGGACTTGCATCGGATGCCGAATTGGATGCCGTGCGCGCCGTAGTAGCGCGGTACAGCCCGGAAGACAGCGAAGACCTGGAATCACTGATCTTCATTGGCAAGCAGGAACATAACCCATAAGGGCGCCACGCATATCATCTCCTTGGGGAATTGGCTTTATTTGTATCACCCGGTGAAAGATGAGATGGCAAAGCCGATGAAGAAGTAAGTGAAAAAGACTTCCGAAGTCTCGCCGCTCTTTGGCGCTTCGGAAGTCTGCTTTTTGGCAATAGCTTATCTACAGATTCCCTGAAGTTGACCGGGTTGTATTCTTATACCATAGCCAGCAAATATTCCTATATGAAAGATGTTTTTAGAACTCTTGATTCGACCAAATGAAATTTGATTCTCCTTTTTTGTAATAACTATATTATTCAGTTCACCTTCTTTGTTTGCGATTTCTGATACGGCCCAAGCTCTTATGAGATTATTAAAACGATCTCCTTTTCTCATATCAGGAACAAAATCATCTGTTAATTTGGTGAAAACAACAAATTCCGCATCCACTCGATTGTTCGGCTGTAAAAACTGATCCCATTCCACACTGGGAATAATTGTACATGGTCCACCGTTTATTGGTTTGACGCCATCTTTGCCAAAATCTCTAATTGATCCATTGTAGTCTTTAGAGTAAATCATTTCCACCATCTGATAGAGTCCTTGATCATTTTTTATAAGAAAAGGAAAATTACGGGTTCTTACAACTTGAGTTGTTAGAACTTCATTTCCATTCAAATCGATAATGGGTATTGTTATCTTAATATCCCTGCCATCTGTGGGATTATCAACAACTACACCATAAACTTCAATATACTGGCCTGGTCCAGATTCAGTTGACTTCACCTCACCAAAATGTAACTCTTGTCGGGCACAACAACTGAAAAGTTTAGTAGAAGCTGACTTAAGATAAATTTCAGCCATTTGTGCTTGGGTTAAGCTTTCCCAATCATGAGGCGATTCTTCCCCAACCCACTCGGCTTCTGTAGGAGGGAGTTTACCTGTATATACTTGTGAGTGATCAACAGTGTCAGGAATTTTGGCAGCTGTGGTAGGCATCTTGCCAATGTCACTTCCTTGTGCGTCAAAAATTGTTTGGGCAAGCGACTCTGGTATTTGAATAGATATGCCTTCACCTTTTGCTCTACTGTATCCAGGAATCTCTTTTTCCATTTCAGCCGGTGGCGCAAAGTAAAAAATAGTAAAAATTCGTCTGACACGCCAGAGTATGGATTCACCTGATGAATTGACAAAAACAGAGAACCCATTATTTTCTATCGTGATAGACTTTTGCTCCAGCAATTGCCAATTATCACCATTCTCGAAATAAATTCCCTCAGAAGTTTTCATCAGATTAAACTTATAAGAACTCGTGCCAGACGTCACTTCAATAGCCCAAGGTATCGTCGCTTGAGAATCATGATTAGGTTCTTTATTGAGAAAATCTTGTTTTACACTTTCGTCCGCTGATGTCACGACACCGGTGATCACCGGGGGATTGGTAGGTTCCGGGGTGATCGTGGGTTTCGATATCGGACTTCGTGTTTCTGTCGTTGTGGGTTGTGGCAAAGAGTTGGGAAAAGCAGTTTTTGCCACCACTGGTTGAATAGGGGAACAACTGCTTAGCAAGAAGATGACTGGAACAACAAAGGAAATGAATTGTTTCATGGCTTCATCCTGATAATAATTATCAATTCACTTCATTTGTCATTGGGAGCAATATTGCAAGCAGAACTCTGAAACCCAATGAAGCAATGAATTGAATACTACTATTTTTCCATCACCAACTTTAAGCCCGGTCTCTATACAACGCGGACAGCGCCGCGCCGATGGCTTGTGAAAGATCACCCAGCGCGGCAGGGACAATGGTAATGACATCGCGTTGTGAGGGCCATAGGTACTCACGTGCGGTTGAGCGCAGGATACAAAGATAGCGTTCGCGGAAGGCGGTGGTCGTTGCTTCGGGATCCATCAATCCGCCTCCGATGACCACGAATTTGGGATCGAGCGCCATCGCCAGATTGGCGACATGGATTCCCAAGGCCTTGGCCTGGAAGTCGAAGATTTCGGTGGCAAGCTGGTCGCCTTTTTGGGCGAGTCCACGTAGGGAGAAGGCGCGCTCCTTCATGTTGAGGGGTGATTTCGCCAGCTCGTGGTCGGGATATTGCTCCAATTTTTCAGCGAGCAAATATGGCAGGCCGGAAAGGCATGTGTAGACCTCGATACATCCCCAGGTGCGTCCGCATCCACACGGATAGGTTTTCATTCCGAGCAAATGCAACGCGGCGGGCATGTGACCGCCTTCCATCCCGGCGAGGGTGTCACCCGACAAGGCAAATCCATTCTCGTCGATGTAGGCACACCCAAGCCCGGAGCCGGGGGCAAGCATCAGCACAGTTCCAGCCGTGTCCCCGCGCGCATGTTGGGCCTCCGCCACGCCGCCCATGTCACCATCGTTGCCAACTGTCAATGGGATGGCACGTCCCGCCCGTTCAGCCAGGGCACTGCCGTACACGCTGTGCACATCAAAACCAGTGAAATCATCCGGCAGGTTGGCGGAGTGATCGAAAACTCCATAACGCTGGAAGGGACCCGGGACAGCCAGCCCCACCCCGCCGACCTGATCCCAGGTCACCTGATTCGTGGTGAGATATTTGTCAATCGCCTCGACCCAACTGCGCACAACCGCCTCGGGTCCATCCGCTGAATTGGTGGAAGATTGCAATAACTTTGTCGAGATGGTGGAGCCATCGCTCCAGACACCTCCGACTTTGGATGTGGTCGCACCGCCATCGGTGCCGATATAAATCGTGTTGCTCATTTTTTCGTATCTGCCTTGTTGGATGATTTTTCATTTACCGCGCAAAACGCTGGACATTTCGTTTTTCGATGATTCTTGGTCAGATGATACCCTACTTCCCCTTTACCAACTCCTCCACCATCGACTCGGGTACTTGTACCGCAACCAGTGCTCCGCGTACGGTGACGACTCCAGTGGCGAGAATCCATTCTTCGATTACGACTTTGCGGCCTTTGAGTTCTCTCACTTTACCGCGCACCTCGAGTTGGACACCCAGCGGCGTTGGTTTCAAGTAGTCAACATGCAGGGATGCCGTGAGAGTACGTGTGTTGGGTTCGGCGTTGGGATCCTGCTCCTTCACGAATTTGTATAATGCTGCGGCCGCTGTCCCCGTGCCATGACAATCGATGAGCGAGGCAAGCAGCCCGCCGTAAACATAGCCGGGAATCGCAATGTGATATGGCTTGGGGAAAAAATGACAGACGGATTCTTCTCCGTCCCAATAACTTTTGATGTGATATCCGTGCTCGTTGAGTCTCCCACATCCATAGCAGTGGGCAAGGACATCGGGGTAATGATCCTGGAACGCTTCTTGGGACATGAAATCAATTTCCTTCCATTTGGGATGGCACATCACATCATCACGGTGTGGCCGTAATTCCCGGCGTCTGTGATGGTGTCAATGTCAAAGTTATAGTCGGTGTGCGAGATGGCGTTAAGGATAGGGTGGGAATTGCAGTTGGCGCGTTCCCCTGAAGGAGGAATTGGCCGACCACCTTCCAATCCAGTCCGGCGAAAATTTGTACCTCATACACACCTGGCAGCCAGTCCGCGGCCGGCGCCTTCCATTCGGTGAATCCATAGCCGCCCACCTCGCCATCCCAAGGGATCGTTTCATAATGGACAAGTTTTCCGTCGCGAAGCCAGAGCGCGGTCCATTGTGCGCCAGGTGTCATTTGATCGTACGTGAAGACCGCGCACATATATGTGATCGGATTTTGAAAAACCGTTGCGGCCTGAAAATCGTTGAAGTTGGAACAGTTGAGTGTGAACTGAAGTGGACTGAAAACAGCGTTGGGATTGGGCGTCACTTCGCTTTCAAAGAGAGCCTCGATTGCCAGTGGAATGAATGGCGTTGGAGTGATCGTCGGAGTGTCACTGACCGACGGCGTGTTGGTAAGGGTGGGAGAAAGCGTGATGGTTGGCGATAATGTAATGGTGGGACTGAGCGTGATCGTGGGTGTCAGGGTAATAGTTGGAGATGGAGGAAAATAACGATAGGCGACCGGCTCGCCATAGATCGCCAGCAGGGCAGCGGCTGCGAACAACAATACCGCGAACCCAACTGTATACCATCCGCCTCGTTCCCGTTGACGCCTGATCCTGTAGAACGTGAGTCGTCTCGCCGCGCGAAGGGTGCGAAAGCCGGAACGAAAGATCCACAACGCACCGATGAACGACAAAACGACGGCCGCAATAATGCCCGCGCGAATATCCATGGGAAAGATTATAGCAGGGAGTAAGTGGACAGGTAACCAAGTAAACAGGCAAACACGCAGACAGGTGTAAAAGCAACGTTGATACGTGTGTACCTGTTTACCTCCTCACAATGCGCGGCTCCACCCAAAGAGCGCGGTCACCGGTTGCAGAACCCAGGGAAAGGATTGTGAACACAAACCTCACATCCTGTCCTGCCAATGAACTGAGATCAAGATCAGCGGCAAAATATCTTCCATCGTATTGTTCACCGAATGCCCAAAAGTCGTGAACAATTCCATCGGCAAGTTGATAGTCGACGCGGAAGAGCACGCCACAGGATGTGGCATTGCCCTCGCAGTTGACAATCGTCTGCAAGCGATCTCCCTTTTGAACCTTGAACGATGGATAAACACCGCGGATATAACTATTGGACGCATCCTGTGGAGCTGTCAACAAACTCGGTCTCGTGCTGGTCGTTCCATCTTCGAGGCGTGTGAGAGATGGACGCAGGATGAATCCATTCCTGTCATTGTCCGTGCCGGGACAGGTGAGATTCCCTGCGCCGCTGAACCATTGGGCAGAACAGGCGTTCAGAACAAAGTCGTAAACTGTTCCCGTTATATTGGTCGTTTGCACCCTGATAGCCACCCAGAACGG
Source organism: Anaerolineae bacterium (assembly GCA_041487615.1). Lineage (GTDB taxonomy): Bacteria > Chloroflexota > Anaerolineae > Anaerolineales > Villigracilaceae > Defluviilinea. The sequence goes on along the minus strand of JBGPNQ010000255.1, from coordinate 1,184 downwards.
ACGGTTGGCTGTGGAGGTCGTGCCGAAGATCTCACCCTTATCGTTTTGGATCTGCCAGTTACCGCGATATGTGCCAGGAATCAAAGGTGCCTTGAAGTTCATGGCCAGGTCAATCGTCTGACCCGGGGCAACTTCACGTGGAAGCGGCATGAGATTTTGACCACCCATCACATCACCACTGACCAGGATGACGCGATAGGTTGTCTTCCATATACACCTTCCTGCGTTCTTCAATCGCCATACCTTTGTGAATGAAGAACCCGGAGCAAAGATGGAGTTATCAGGGATGGTCAGGTCACCGACAAAGTCGATACGATCGCAGCCGCGATTCGGAGTTGGAGTCGGCGATTGGAACGGTGTCCGTGTGGGAGTGCGAGTCTTCGTCGGAGTACTCGTCGGAGTACGGGATGGTGTCCGTGTCGCAGATGGGGTAAATGTAGGCGTTCGTGAGGGAGTCAGAGTAGGCGTGAAGGTCCGCGTGACCGTCGGCGTGCGCGTCGGAGTGAAGGTCTTGGTCGGGGTTCTGGAAGGCGTGAAGGTTCGCGTGGGGGTTCGCGATGGCGTAATGGATGGTGTGCGAGTTGGCGTACGCGTCGCTGTCTGCGAAGGTGTAGCCGAAGCAGTGAAAGTGGGTGTTAAGGAAGGCGTCCGCGTTGACGTTGGAGTGCGTGTTGGACGCGGTGTGAATGTAGGCGTCTTTGTAACCGTTGGTCGAGGCGTCCAGGTGAATGTGGGGGTAAATGTATTCGTGGCCGTGAAGGTCAACGTGAAGGTTGCAGTGGGGGTCTTCGTACGTGTATTCGTTGGTGTAAAGGTTAACGTTGGCGTGGGCGATGGGGTAAACGTGGCGGTCGGCGTCTGAGTTGGGCGCGGCGTAAAGCTCGGAGTCTTAGTGATCGTTGGCAGCGCTGTACGAGTCGCCGTGGGAGTGAACGTATGGGTCGGAGTCAATGAGGGAGTCCACGTCGGTGTCGCGGTGTTGGTTGGACGCGGAGTAAATGTAGGAGTTTTGGTAACCGTTGGGCGCGGTGTCCGTGTTAATGTCGGTGTAAATGTCAATGTAAACGTTGACGTCGGCGTCCTTGTTGGCGTATTCGATGGTGTAAACGTAGTCGTAGGCGTACTGGACGGAGTGAATGTCGCGGTGGGTGTATCCGTTGGAGTTTGAGTGGCTGTAAGCGTGG
>JBGPNQ010000254.1:0-7983 GCA_041487615.1 Anaerolineae bacterium | reverse complement strand
GTTCGAGGTCCATCGTGTCGAGCATTTGCTCGCTCATGTCGCGTTCAGAGATCGTGCCTGTTAATTGAAGCAGGCGGTCGGCGAGTGTGGATTTTCCATGGTCCACATGGGCGATGATGCAGAAGTTACGGATATGGTCGGTCATATGCGTGCGGGAGTATAACTTATTTTTGCCCCCTCCGTCCTTCGGACACCTCCCCCAAATACGACTGGGGTTGGTCGTATTTGGGGGAGGCAGGTGGGGGTCACATCTTCGCCAGCAGTTCAGCCTTTTTCTTTTGGAATTCCGCCTCTGAAAGAATCCCTCTCTTGCGCAGGAGATCCAATTTCTCGATCATGGACGGAATATCTTCGATCGCATGTGCCGCCATTCCCATTTCATCGAAGCCCATTCTTTCTTTGGCGTTCAACATTGCGGTCTTGAACCCTACAGGGTCGGCAATCTCATGAAAAAGATTTACTCCGAGTTCGCTCGCCGTAAGGATTTCGATGTCGCCAAAGCCGAACATCCTCCCGAAAAAGGACTGGCTCATCTTCACATCGTTGACCTTTTCCAGTGATGAATCCACCACATCCTTGCTAAAGACGCCCGAGATCTGGATCACGCGTCGGTTCGTCACAATGTAGGCCTTGTTGCGCCAGACCATGACGTCGTTCAATAACCCGATCAGTGGAACAACTACGAGGATCAAACCATATATGAAGGCGGGATTGAAAGCAGCCGCCACCAGACTTCCCCCAATTAAAACTGCAATCAGTAAGATTTCAAGAAAAATCTTGCCGAAGAGAACAAACCAGTGCTGATGCGTTTCCAATATGATTTGTTCATTCTCGCCAAGCAGGCCTTCCAGATAATTTTTTGCCATTTTTTCTCCTGTCTTTAGTACAAGAAGGATATGACAGCTTGATTTTATCATCAACTTTCGTACGATGTTTTCAGTAACTGTTCGATCAATTCCCCCATTCGCGTTAGGATCATTCAGACATTCTGAACGCGTAATATTCGCGCGGTTCATTTACAGGATATTTGTCCATTACACGATAAAACGATCAAAAATACAATCGGCGCATGACGCACGAACGCGACCGCAAAAGTCTGTGGGCCGTGAATCTGGGGTTGGGGATCAATATCCTTTTATCCATCCTGAAGACCACTTTTGGTATTTTGGGACACAGCCCGGCGCTGCTGGCAGAGGGGATCAATTCTGTTTCAGATGTAGCTTACTATGTAGTCGCCAGCATCTTTGTCCGATTGGCAAGCAAACCCGCCGATAACGATCATCCCTACGGACATCGTCAACTGGAAAGCATTGCATCGCTCGTCGTCGGCGCGTTCGTGGTGGCAACGGCAGTGAAGGTTTTCTGGGATGCCGTGGATAAAATATGGGATCTGGTGGACGGTGAACTCTCCTCTCTCGGATCGCATCCTTTCGCATTGTGGGTTGCTGTAGGGACGGTTGGGATCAAGATCGTACTATTCCTCTACGTCCGTAGACTGGGCAAAGAGACACGTAATCCCGTAGTGGGTGCGCTGGCCTACGATCACCGCAATGACATCCTGTCCGCGTCCGCGGCTTCGATTGGCATCTTCCTCGGTCAGCGCGGACTCCCCTGGGTGGACCCACTGGCGGGAGCGCTCGTTGCATTGCTGATCCTGCGCACAGGAGTCTACATCCTGCGCGAATCTTCGGCAGAGCTGATGGACGCTGTACCCAGCAGGCAATTGGCAAAGCAGGTTCTTAAATTATTGAAGAATCTAAAGGGTGTAAAGCAACTGGAGGAACTGCAGGCTCATCGTTTTGGTCCGCACCTGGTGATCAACCTGACCATTGGCATTGACGGAAACCTCTCGGTCAGCTATGGAGATGCAATTGCAACGGCCGTGGAGGAAGCGATCTACAATTCGATTCCCAACGTGCTGCGTGTCCACGTTCATTATCACCCTGCAGATAAACAGCACGAGGACATGACGGTTGATGAGATCCTGTCTGAAGGCAGACATCATCTTTCCCCCAACCGGCCTCAATACTACGAGTAAAAGATCATTTCGCGGACGGTAACACGTTTTCCACAAGTTGTCCAACAGACTCAGTTGTTGAACCAAAATCAAGCCAGACTAAGAACTCCGCATTCCCCTTTGGCCCCAACAACGGACTCTTGATCAGTCCCTGAATTGCAAAGCTATCCCCTTGTGCATACGTCAATACATCGATCAATACCTGACGGTGGATCTCAGGGTCACGGATCACGCCGTCGCCGCGCGAGACATCCTTTTTTCCTGCTTCGAATTGGGGTTTGATTAGCGCGATAATATTCCCCTCACCCCTGCGCCCCTCTCCCATGGGGAGAGGGGATGGGGGTGAGGGGAGCCACTTCTTCACAACTGGCAACAAAATCCTCAATGAAATAAACGACGCATCCACCGTCACCAGCGAAACCTGCTCCGGCAATGCCTCCACAAATCGCGCGTTGGTCTCTTCCATCACGACGACGCGTGGATCGTTACGAAGCTTCCAATGCAAAATCCCTTTGCCCACATCAATCGCATAAACTTTTGCCGCGCCGCGTTGGAGCAGACAGTCCGTGAATCCGCCGGTGGAGGAGCCGACATCCGCGCAGATAAGTCCCCTTACATCGAAGGCAAACGTTTCGAGTGCCGCGTCCAGCTTTTCGCCGCCGCGTGAAACGAATCGCGGGCCGGAGTCCACCGTCAGAACAGAATCGGGTGAAATGGCGCTGGCAGGCTTGAGCGCCGTCTGACCCGCAACGCGCACCTGACCCGCCATGATCAGGGCTTGTGCCTTGGCGCGCGATTCGGCCAATCCACGTTCGACGAGTAATACATCCAAACGGACTTTGGGCATAAATCAATTATAGCTTGGAGCAGGTCTCAAGCCGCATCCTAACGGGAATATCGTAAGGTAAAATTGTCTCATGGTAAGAGCACTCATCAAAACCATGCGACCGCGGCAATGGACGAAGAACGGCTTTGTCTTTTTTGCTTTGATCTTCGACAAGCAACTTTTTTTGGTCGGTCCGTTTTTGCGAACGCTCGAAGGCTTCATGCTGTTCTGTTTGATCTCAAGTGCGGTGTACTTGTTCAACGACATCGCCGACGTGGAAGCCGACCGCAATCACCCTGAAAAGAAATTCCGTCCGATCGCCTCGGGGAAACTTCCCATTAACGTGGCATTGATGGCTGCACTGGTTTTGACGTTCATTGCCATTCCCGTTGGATATTTGCTTTCGCCGATCTTTGCGCTCATTCTCGCGCTGTATCTGCTCACCAATTTACTGTATTCACGCTGGCTGAAGCATGTTTCCATTCTCGATGTGCTGATTGTTTCGTCGGGTTTTGTTCTGCGTGTGGGCGCGGGCGTGGCACTCATTACGGTTGAACGGTTTTCGCCGTGGCTTTACATGATCACGATTCTGTTTTCGCTGTACATTGGTTTTGGGAAACGTCGCGCCGAAATGAGTCTGCTTGCTGATGGAGCAAGCACGCATCGCAAAGTATTTGAAGGATACACAATTCATCTCCTCGATCAATACATCACGATTGTCTCAGGCATGACCATCGTTGCCTATTCACTATACACATTTTCCGCGCCGAACCTTCCCACGAATCACACCATGATGCTGACGATTCCCTTTGTGGTCTATGGCATCTTCCGCTATTTGCAGCTCATTCAAACAGGTAACGCTGCGGGCGCACCCGATGAAGTTGCGCTCAAGGACCGTCCGCTGCAAATTACTGTGTTGTTGTGGGGACTGGCTGTCATTGCAGTCTTCTATCTCTCGTAAGGCGGGATGCCATCCCGCTCCACGACTATGGCCACATCTTCTGCCCCAGGAAAAATCATCCTCTTTGGTGAACACGCGGTCGTCTATGGACGTCCCGCGCTGGCCGTTGCCGTGACACAAGTCCATGCGGATGTGGATATCTCGGATTCATCCCGCGCCGGCATCTGGATCGACGCGCCAGACGTGAATCTTCGCGCCGAACTGAACACGCTCCCCTCCGACCATCCGCTTGCTGCCGTTATTCACAACTTTTTATTCATCTCGCGCACACGCCTCTCACCCCTAACCCCTCTCCCCTGGGGAGAGGGGAGATTCCCGAATCTTGAAATAAGAATCACGTCAACAATCCCCGTTGCATCAGGACTTGGGTCAGGCGCCGCGGTGACGGTTGCGTTGACGCGCGCATTATCATCTTATTTCAACGTTCGGATGGCTGATGAAGAAATAAATTCGTTTACATATGAAATTGAAAAACTCCATCACGGTACGGCGTCGGGGATTGACAATACTGTTATCACATACGCCAAACCCGTTTATTTTGTAAAAGGTCAATCGATTGAAATCTTTAGGGTTGGTAATCCATTTACGATTGTGATTGGTGATACTGGCATCAGCGCGCCGACAAAGGAATCCGTTGGAGATGTGAGGAGGTTTTGGGAAGCGGATAAAACGAGATGGGAGAGGGTGTTTGATGAAATTGGAGGAATTGCAAGGGAAGCGCGAGAGGCAATAGAAAGAGGAAAGCCTGCCCTGAGCGAAGTCGAAGGGATGAAAGAGTTGGGGGAATTGATGAACGAGAATCATGGTCTACTCCAGGAATTGACAGTCTCCTCCTCTGAACTCGATAAACTCGTTTCAACCGCGCGCGAGGCTGGCGCGTTGGGCGCAAAAATGTCCGGCGGCGGGAGAGGTGGCAATATGATCGCCCTGGTCACGCCCGATATGGCGGAAACAGTTTCACGGTCCCTGATGGAAGCGGGCGCAAAAAACACCATTATCACAACAATTGCATAAAATCCAAAAAAATATACCTCCTATTGAAGGTGGAAGATTGTGGCGATTTGCATATAATCGGGCTCAAGGAGTAGCCGTCCATGAATGCAAATACCAAAGCCCCAAACCCCATGCTCAAGGTTTTATCCATTCGCGACTTCCGTTTGTTGTGGATCGGATCTGCTACATCGATCTTGGGAGATCAATTCGCCTTCATCGCCACCCCCTGGCTGGTATTGCAACTCACCAATGACCCTCTTATCCTTGGCATTGTGCTGGCATTGGAAGGCATTCCGCGTGCCATATTCATTTTGATCGGAGGCGCCATCACAGACCGGTTTTCTCCGCGCTCCATCATGATCGCTTCCGATGTGATCCGAATGATCCTGACAGGGTTCATGGCAGTTGTCATCTTCACAGGCACGATACAGATATGGATGTTATACGTTTTTGGACTGGCATTCGGGTTGGTGGCCGGCTTTGCCATCCCTGCTTCGAATAGCATTGTCCCGATGCTCGTAGCAGAGGAAGATCTACAGGCGGGCAATTCTGTCTCGATGGGGACGACCCAGTTGATTTCCTTTGTTGGACCCACCCTGGCAGGAATCGTGATTGCCGGGTACGCCGAATCCCCAACCGGGATCGCACTGGCGTTTGCCATCGACGCGGTCAGTTTTGCGGTTTCGGCGCTGAATTTGTGGCTGATACGCTCGGGACGGAATCGTGCTCTCCATTCGAATGAGGAATCTGTTTGGGCATCGATCGGGACAGGCGTACGCTATCTGTGGAATGATGCGGGCCTGCGCTTCATGTTTATCATTGTTACCTGTACCAATTTTCTGTTTGTCGGTCCTTTGCTCGTGGGTATTCCGGTGCTGGCGGCTCAACGCCTGCCGGAAGGTGCGGTTGCCTTTGGCCTGTTGACTTCTGCCTATGCAGGTGGCAATCTGGTAGGTTACCTGTTGGCTGGGACATTGCCGCGTCCCACAGGGAAGGGACTTACAATCTTTGTCGTTGGACTTATATGTTCATTTGGTCTGGTTCTGATCGCCATTGGCTGGATCTCAGTCACATGGATCGATTTTGCCTTGATGCTTGTGATCGGGGTGGGGAATGGTTATATCGCCATTCTGCTGTTCACGTGGATCCAGCAGCGCACGCCCAGGGAAATGCTCGGGCGCATGATGAGCATGTTGTTGCTTTCCAACATCGGCTTGACTCCCGTGTCTCAGGCAGTGGCTGGTGTGGTGAGCAGGTGGAACCTGACCGGGTTGTTTGTCGCCGCTGGCGGATTGATCGTTTTACTCTCCTTCTGGATATTCACACAGCCAGCGCTCAGGACGTTAAGCGAAAGCATGGTGACATCTTCCGGTGAAAACGTTTGAGATGATGTTTATCTTTTCCGAGAAATGTGACGCGAGGGTTACAATTGCTACAAAGGCTTCATGAAATGGCTCGCGCCAGCGATGGCGTATCTCGCGGTGGGACTTGGATTATGGTTTCATAGCGCATGGGGCGCGCTGCTGGGATTCCATGCCGCGATCATTCTTTCCTTGTTAGTGGCAAAGCCTAAAATCCCAATTTCCATCCTATTGAAAAGCACGAATCTAAAATGGATTCTGTTGAGCGTTCCACTGTGTGGGAGCAGCGGAATTAGTTTGTATTTCCTGTGGGATAAATTTGGGTTCGTCAATGACTTATCCGCGCAGGTGAAATCGCTCGGCTTGACATCCTCTACATGGATTCCCTTCATCGCATATTTTGCCCTGGTCAACCCTTGGATCGAGGAATATTTCTGGCGCGGCTATTTGGGCAGTGAAACGAAATCCCTGCACCGGTCCGATTTTTTGTATTCCGGTTTCCATGCCTTGGTCATGATCGGCAAGGTGCGCATGGGTTCGATCCTCTTTGGATTATCCATGCTCGTGCTGTCAGGCTGGTTCTGGCGACAGATCGCCCGCCAAGATCACGGTCTGCTTGCGCCCGTACTCGGGCACATGGTAGCAGACTTCACTATTCTAATGGCTGTCTACAAAATGACAATATAAGGGTTAAGGCATCACAGGTCTCGGTCCGATCAATCTGCGATGTGTGACACGCATACAGGCATCCATCACCACCTGCAAACCCGCGGCGCGAGCTTTTGCGGCTGCCTCTTCATTGACGATTCCCTCCTGCATCCAAACCACCTTTGCTCCGATTTTGATTGCCGAGTCAACCACCGGCGGAACATCCTCCGATTTACGGAAAACCTGCACTACATCCACTTTCACAGGCACAGACTCCAGATTCGGATACACCTTCTCGCCAAGAATCTCCGTCGCTGTGGGGTTGACGGGAATGATCTGATAGCCCTGCTCCTTTAAATAAGAAACGATCCAAAAACTTTCCTTCTCTTCATTGGAGGAAAGGCCGACGCTGGCGATTGTTTTTGTCGCTAACAGTATTTCCTTCATTTCCTTATCGCTGTTCATATTTACACTCTCCTTGTAATACTTTACCTGTCATAGTGCTGTGCCGAACTCGCGTGCATCTTCACGGGCAGTATTACCTTGAATATTGTGTTACCCGGCTTTGACTCGACCTTTAACTGTCCATGGTGTCTGTTTGCAATAATATCGTGTGAAATATGCAAGCCTAATCCCGTCCCTTTACCTGGTGGTTTCGTGGTAAAAAAAGGTTCAAAGATTCGGGATTGGATCTCGTTTGGAATTCCTGGACCATTATCCGTAATTTCGACGATCACATGATTATCTTCCATGTATGTTTTTAACGAAATTTCGCCTCTGCCGTTCATCGCGTCGATGGCGTTATCCATGATATTCGTCCACACCTGGTTTAGCTCGCTTGCATACGCTTCAACGCGCGGCAGGTTCGGCGAATACTCGCGCTTGATCGTCACGCCTTGTTTCAGTTTATGCAGCAAAATGATGAGCGTATTTTCCAGGCCTTCATGCACGTCCACTTCCAGCAGCGGTGCCTGATCGAGATATGTATAGGATTTCATCGCCTGCACGATTTGCGAAAGCCGCCCGGTAGTTTGCTGCACGTCCGACACCAATCCCATCATTAAACAGCCTGTCCCCAGCCATTGAATAGAAAGATCGAAGAATGGCGTACTTTTCAATTTCTCAAGCGACTGGATATCCCAGCCAAAATTGACCATGGCCGGTGCCAGATCCCAGG
>JBGPNQ010000253.1:0-8006 GCA_041487615.1 Anaerolineae bacterium | reverse complement strand
CTCTCGATATTGCTTCCCTGCTGCTCTTTAACGAGACGGGCAACACGGATGAAGACAGGATCAATCTGGATTACATCGCAAAACTATGTGGTCACGATTGGGGCTTATATAAGACCACATCCATCAACCTCAAGCGCGTGGAAGACCTCGTAGGCGATAAGCAGCTCAATTTAACGGAAGCAGAACGCGGCTTGATCCTGAAGCGTGTGTCTGAAATCCAGCGGGCATTTGAGATAATGCCGAAATCCCTGGCCTGGCAAATGCGCGACAAGGTGGGGACGCGCGTCCGCTGGTATGAAGAGGTGGAGGAAGTAGACCGGTAAAGAAAACCTTACAAAAGGTTAACATTAATTGAGATGTTCAGTATATAATTAAATCGTGGAAAGCGCGGGCTTTCCAATCACAACTAAAGGAGAGAGAATGAAGAACCGAAAGAATCTGTTCAATCTATTTTCGTTGCTGCTTCTCGTCAGTATGGTGCTCGCCGCCTGCGGTCCTGCCGCTACAGCGGCTCCTGTTGCTACAGAAGCTCCGGCCACCGAAGCGCCAGCGGCTACGGAAGCTCCTGCCGCCACCGAGGCTCCTGCTGCCACCGAGGCTCCTGCTGCGACTGCCGTTACAAACACATTTGCCGGCACGGGGGTAGCCCAGGGATACAACGGCGCAGTTGTTTCCAGTGTGCCAGCCGACCTTGTTGCTGCGTGCAAGGCGGAAGGCACGATAACGATCATTGCCACGCCGGACAATTGGGCAAACTACGGCGAGATTTTCGCGGACTTCCAGGCTACGACCGGTGCTGAGATCAACTCGCTCAATCCCAATGGTGGCTCGAAGGATGAATTGGCTGCCATCGAGGCCAACAAGGACAACAAGGGCCCACAGGCCCCCGATATTGTAGATGTTGGCTATGCTTATGGCGCCAAAGGCATAGCCGCTGGCGATTACCAGCCGTACAAATTCTCAACCTGGGACCAGATGCCCGCCACTGTATTGGGCCTCCCGGCTTATGACCCTGATGGCATGTGGTCAAGTGCGTACTATGGTACCTTGGTTTTCGAAACAAACTCCGCCGTCGTCCAGAATCCGCCGCAAAACTGGTCTGACTTGCTCAAGCCGGAATATAAGGGTCAGGTTGCTCTCTCTGGTCCTGCGACCACCTCCAATCAGGCGCAGCAAGTAATTTTGGCAGCGGGACTCGCAAATGGCGGCACTTTGGATAACGCCCAAGCCGGTCTCGATTTCTTCAAGAAGTTAAACGATGCGGGCAACTTCGTTCCTGTTGTCTCCAAAGCAGGCACTATTGCCCAGGGCGCGACTCCCATCACAGTGACCTGGGACTATCTCGCCTTTGGGGATCAGGCGACCTTTGACGGGAATCCACCCATCACGGTTACCTTCCCCTCTCCGACCATTGGTGGCGCTTATGTCCAGGCGATCAGCGCTTATGCCCCACATCCCAATTGCGCCAAAGTCTGGATTGAAATTCTCCATTCTGATCAGGGCCAGTTGTCTTACCTCAGAGGTCATGCTTCGGTCATCCAAGAGGCTGATATGCTGACCCGCGGTGTAGTTCCTGACGATGTAAAAGCTGCGATGCCGGATCCCAAGATTTTGGCTGCCGCGGTTGCGCCCAACTCAGATCAACTCACTGCCGCTGCAAATTTGATCGCTTCAGGTTGGATGACGACCGTCGGTGTGGTTCAGCCAACCCCAGCCCCTTAATTGGTTATGACTGCTTCAAACGTTGTAAAGAGGGACGCGCCTAAAGCGCGTCCCTCTTCCTCCAAATTTTCTTGGGCATGGCTCGGGGTAATGCCATTCTTCCTGTTTGCCTTTTTGTTTCTCCTATATCCATCGTCAATCATTGGCATAGGCAGTTTCCAGGATTCGAACACGCATGCGTTCACTTTGAAAAACATCGTCAAGCTCTTGCAGAGTAGACCTCTTTTAGACGCCTACTGGATCAGTATTAAGATCAGCCTAATCACTGCACTGGGCGGTGGTCTGTTTGGTTTTCTGTTGGCATTTTCGGCGATTCGCGGGGGATTACCTAGGTTCATGCGTTCCAGCTTGATGACCTTCTGCGGCGTGGCCTCCAACTTCGCCGGCGTTCCGCTGGCCTTTGGCTTCATTGCTTTGTTAAGCCCATCGGGAATGCTGACCGGATGGTTGAAAGCGCTAGGTTACAATCCATATTTTCACGGCTTCCAGTTGTACACTTTCATGGGGTTGAGCATCGTTTATATGTACTTTCAATTTCCTTTGATGGTGTTGATCATCGCGCCGGCCATAGATGGGTTAAGGCGCGAATGGCTTGAGGCTTCGGAGAATTTGGGAGCAACCTCTTTTCAATACTGGCGTTACATAGCTCTTCCGATCCTGCTTCCTTCCATCCTGGGTACCATGATCCTGCTCTTTGGTAATTCATTTGGCGCCTATGCCACGGCTTTCGCTCTGACAGGTGGCACGGTTAATCTTGTGACGGTCGTGATCGGCGCGCAACTTACCGGTGACGTGTTGGGTGACCCCGGCTTGGGATACGCCCTGGCTTTAGGCATGGTGGTTATCATGGCTGTAGCAATAACAGGCACCAGGGTGCTCCAACGGCGGACTGAGAGGTGGCTGAAATGAAACGTAGCGGCCTGATTTGGTCCTGGTTTTGGATGATCCTCGGTATCCTCTATTTTTTTCTTCCGCTGGTCGCGACGTTCCTTTTTTCCCTGCACGGCAAGCGTGGGGTTTTGAGTTTCTTGGCCTATCAACAGCTTTTCAATGACCAACAATTTATAAAGGGCTTCTCATACTCAGTCCTTTGGGCGATTCTAACGATCGTAGTTGGAATCCTACTCCTGGTGCCTACGGCTTACCTGATACGCTTGCGGTTGCCACAAGTCCGCACTACTGTGGAGTTTGTTACGCTTCTGCCCTTCGTGATCCCCCCGATTGTATATGTCTTTGGCCTTGTGCGGAGCTTCAGCCAGCCTCCGTTCTTAATCGTTGATAGTCCAGCTTTGCTGATTGCCGGCTATACCGTATTATCAATGCCCTATATGTATCGCGCAGTGGATACTGGTTTGCGAGCCATAGATGCACGGACACTGACTGAAGCGGCACAAAGCCTGGGCGCAGGTTGGGGAACGATACTTTTTCGTGTCATCCTACCTAATATACGCGTTGCCATCCTGAGCGGTGCTTTCCTGAGCTTTGCGATTGTGATCGGCGAGTTCATCCTGGCCTCGTATTTGGTCAAACCGGCCTTCGCTCCCTACCTCGCTTATTTAATTCAATCAAAGCCTTATGAGCCAGCGGCGGCTACCATCATCAGTTTTGCTTTGACATGGGCCTGTCTGGGGCTCATCCAGTTGTTTGGGCGCGGCGAGCAATCACAAGTTGCAGGCGGACATTAAATCTCTTAGGATACATCCAATATGATACATCTTTCGCTTTCCAAAATTTCCAAAGAATATTCTGGAACTAAAGTGGTTCAAGATTTTAATCTTGATATTGAAAAAGGCGAATTCGTTTCCTTTCTCGGTCCGTCGGGTTGCGGCAAGACTACAACGTTGCGAATGGTCGCGGGTTTTGAAGTTCCCACTTCGGGCCAAATCATACTTGATGGTGTGGATATTACTGGTCAAGCCCCGAACCAACGAAACGTAGGTATGATTTTTCAGGCATATGCTCTTTTCCCGAACATGACTGTCTCGCAGAATATTGGCTTTGGGTTGCGCATCCGCAGGGAATCCGAATCAGCAATTAAAGAGCGCGTGGCAGAAATGCTGACATTAATCCGCCTTGAAAAACATGCTAATAAATATCCCTTCCAGCTTTCAGGTGGACAGCAGCAACGTGTCGCGCTGGCACGTGCGCTTGCAAATCGTCCGAAGGTGCTTTTGTTGGACGAACCTCTTTCTGCACTGGATGCAAAGATTCGCGTATCCCTGCGTACTGAAATCCGCTCCATCCAAAAGAAATTAGGAATTACAGCCATCTTTGTTACCCATGATCAGGAGGAGGCGCTGTCTATCTCGGATCGGATTGTTGTGATGAATGAAGGCAATATGGAACAAGTAGGTACCCCCTTCCAAATCTACAATTTTCCAGAAACTGAGTTTGTGGCAAATTTTGTTGGCTCGTTGAATACTGCTATCGCGGAAGTAACCGATCCGACAAAGGGATTCGTTAGTTTGGATGGTGTTCAGTTTGTCTCGGCCTCAAAGATGGAGGGCTGCACCAAGGGTGATAAGGTTCGCCTCGCCATCCGCCCAGAGCGGTTTAGCTTTGCTTCTGAAGTAAAGAAGGCCAATGTTGTGGATACTCAAATTGAGAATATCACCTTTCTCGGTTCGGTCGTCCGCGTTCACATTCGGATTGGAAACGCGAAGTTCATTATGGATACCTTTAACTATCCTTCTCTCGAACTTCCACAGATAGGTGCTATGGAGCAAGTCACATGTTCGAAAGAAGCGGTGTTGGTTCTTAGTGCCGTGGATAAGTAGACAAGCAGACAGGTAAGTACGTAGGCGTGTGCACTTGTCTACTTATTTACCTGTTTCTTTTTAATCCGAGCGAAGCGAGGATATTGTCATGTCGGTGATTGAAGAAGTTGCTGCAAAAATCCCGGACTGGACGAATAAAAAAGTTTCAATTTCGCCTCTTTCAGGCGGACTCACCAACTCCAACTTCAAAGTAGATGTGGATGGCACGCCGTACTTTGTGCGCGTTCCTGGCGCAAACACGGAACTTCTTGCCGTGAACCGCGAAAATGAATATTACAACTCGAAAGCCGCATTTGCGGCTGGTGTCGGACCAAAGGTCGTCCACTATATAGCTGAATACAATGTCATGGTGCTCGAATTCCTGACCGGCAAGACGATGTCGATGGATTCGCTGAACCGGGCTGGAATGCCCGCGCGCATGGCCCAGACGATCAAAAAACTGCATGCCGCTCCACGCTTTTTAACGGATTTCAACATGTTCCGCCTTACGGAATATTATCTGCAAATCTGCGATGAACAGGGCATAACGATCCCCGATGGTTACCTCGAACGAATGTCAATCATCGCCACCATCGAACAAGCCATGTCTGTGAAATCGCTGGCTACCGTTCCTTGTAACAATGATCTGCTTGCCGAAAATTACATCGATGATGGCAAAAAGTTGTGGCTGATCGATTACGAATACAGCGGTAATAACGATCCAACATTTGAGTTGGGCAATACCTGCCAGGAAATGCAGTTCAATGCGGCACAAATTAAAGAAGTCTGTGCCGCATATTTTGGTGAGGCTACGGCAGACAGGATTGCGCGCATGAAGTTGAATATGATCATGTCCGATGTGGGCTGGGGATTGTGGGCAGCGATCCAGGCGAAGATCTCCACCATCGAGTTTGATTTCTGGGGTTGGGCAATCGAGCGCTGGAGCAGGGCGGTGGAGAAAATGGATTCGAAGGAGTTTGTGGGGTGGTTAAGGGATGTGCAGGAGTAGGTAAGGTAGACAGGAAAACAAGGAAACAGGAAAACAAGGAAACAGGAAAACAAGGAGATAGGCGTGAGTGAGAGAAAGCTTTTGTATCCATCGCCAGGAGAAAAAGGAAAACGCGGGTTTGAAGATCTGGAGTGTTATTAGCATTGGAAGTAATGGCGAAGGTACACGCTTTTTCCAAGATTTTGCCTGCTGATGAAAAGTTTGATTTATACACGCAAATTCGGCGGGCTTCGAAAAATGTGACAGGGAATATTGCGGAAGCATATGGGCGTTACCATTATCTTGACAGTCTGCATTACTACTCCATAGCACGAGGTGAGCTAAATGAAACTTTATCGCGCCTAATTGAAGCTCGTGTTCTTGAGTATATCCAGCAAACAGATTTCGAATTGCTTTATAAGCTTATTCGGCAGACTGAACAGACACTCAACGGTTACATGAATTATGTCAGACGTCAACATGCCGGTTCTCAAGAATATGGCAATAGGATAATCCATGAAGAAAAAGCGGATTATGAAGTTAATTCGCTGGAAGAAAATGAAATTGAGGAAGAGTAGATGAATACACATAGTAGACAAGCCCTTTTGCTTGTCCCCTGTATACTTGTCTACTTTTATACCTGTGTACCTTAGGAGCTCTATGAAAGATTCAGCAGAAATCGTCATTATCGGCGGGGGAATCTATGGAGTGAACATCGCCTACCATCTTTCGAAATTGGGAAAGAAGGATATCGTATTACTTGAAAAAGGCGAGATCGCCAGCGGAGAATCGTCCCATGCCGCGGGCGTGGTGACGCAGTTCGCCACATCCAAGACGATGATGCAGTTTCGAAAATATTCCATTGAACTGTACAGTGATTTGGGATTGTTCAACCACGTTGGCAGCCTGCGCGTCGCGTCGAGCAGGGAACAACTCAAGGAGCTGGAGCGAAGCGTGAGTCGGGCCAAGGCAATCGGAATGGATGTCGAGATCATCTCTCCGTCAGAAGCGGTCAAGGTCATGCCGCAGATCAGCGACGAGGACCTCTACGGTGCGATCTATCTGCCGCGTGACGGACATCTCTCTCCTTACGACACAACCACCGGTATGGCGCGTATCATCCGCGATATGGGAGTCGAAGTCAATACGAATACGCGCGTCACAGGACTCGAACTTTCACCCAAGGGCGAAATTCAAAAAGTCATTACCAATAAAGGATCCATCAAAACAAATCTCGTGGTTAACGCGGCGGGGATGTGGGCGCCGCGCATCGCCGCGATGATTGGCGTCTATTTGCCAACGACTCCTGTCGATCATCAACATATTGCGGTCAAAGCCGTGACCGGACATGAATTTCCGAGGAATACCCCGTGTCTGCGCGACCCTGATAATTTGGTGTACATGCGCGAAGAGCAGGGCGGGCTTGTCATTGGAGGCTATGAGCCCAATCCGCTGGCACGCTGGATTGATGGCGTTCCATGGGAACATGGCAATGCAACTTTGCCTGCTGATTACGAGCGCTTTGAGATGCTGCTCGAAGGAGCGATTCGCCGCATCCCGTTTTTGAAGGATGCGGGCATCATAAATCTGACCTGTCACCCCGGCGCGTACACGCCCGATTGCCAGCCCATGCTTGGACCTGTGGCCGGCGCGCGCGGCCTATGGATGGCAGCAGGCATGTCGTTGAATGGATATGGTGGCGCGGGCGGCATGGGCAAGCTCATGGCGGAATGGATCCTGGACGGCGAAGCGCCGGAAGATGTGAATGTCTATCGTGCCACTCGTTTTGGAAATTATTATTCGAACCCTGAGTATGCTGCCGAGCGGACTCGTGAAGGTGTAAAATATTATTACGCTCTGAAATTCCCGAACGATGAGAACGAATGGGCGCGACCGCATCGTGTCAGCCCTGTTCATTATCGTTTGCAGGAATTGGGCGCCGTGTTCGGCGAAAAATTCGGTTGGGAACGGGTCCTCTATTTTGACAAAAACAAGTCGTGGCGCCGCGCCGGTGCGGATCAACGCGACTGGGGCTGGGCCAGGCCTCCGTACTTTGACCGCATCGGAGAGGAACACTGCGCCACCCGCGAACGCGTCACTCTCTACGACCTAACTTCATTTGGCAAAATCGAAGTCACTGGTCGCGACGCGTTGACTCTCCTGCAGCGTGTGGCAGACAGCAATATGGATAAACCCATCGGCAGTGCGACATATACTCAATTCCTGAATACGCGCGGCGGCGTCGAAGCCGATGTCACGGTTACTCGAATCGCCGAGGAGAAATTCTGGGTGGTGACCGGCTCTGCATTTATCGGCAACGATCTCGCCTGGCTGCAAATGAAAACTCAACCCGATGAAGATGTATCCTGCCGCGATATCACCCTGGATTATGCCTGTCTGGCGCTGTGGGGTCCGAAAGCGAGAGACGTTCTCTCGAAGGCGACGCAGAACGAGGTCACGAATGCAGCGTTCCCGTATCTCACAGCGAAAACCGTCCGTATTAATGGAGTTCCTGTTTGGGCGCAGCGGGTGAGTTATGT
>JBGPNQ010000252.1:0-8013 GCA_041487615.1 Anaerolineae bacterium | reverse complement strand
TGAAGTCATTGAAGGGCTGGGGTCTGGGAATAGCGAAGACCATTGTGACACCACCAGCGCAAACTCTATGTTGAAAATCCAGCAGCGAATGTCCATCAGGAAGAACTTTACGCCTGATAGGCATAAGGTCAACTGCGTTTCTGACTACTTGCTCTGCGGAGAAATCGCTCGAGGATAAGGCTTCCACAAGTTCATCGATCACTAATCCGGCACTAAATCGATACCGAAGAAATTCATCTTCCGCAAATGCTGAACGAGTCAAACCGGAGGAAAAATCCACATCCACAAGTCGATAAATAGGACCTCCCCACAAGCGAAGTTTCATGAGATCAATAATATGAAGTAAATGAAAGATTTGTTGCTGAGGAAACTCTACTGCCGGAGCAGGGTCCATACTGAGAGATGCGGTTTCGTGAGCATCGTCTAGTGGGTTATTGAGGTTGATCCACCGTGGCAAAACTGCCATCCCTGTGTGTACCACCTGTCCGTTCACTGCAACCCGATATTCATGCATCCCCATATCTCTTAGTCCATGGTTATTGTAATATTGTATGACCACCTTCTTAAGGAGACCATCTCTCGCGATTCTTTCCCCGGCAACTTCCCGAGCATGTATCAAATCTGCAGTCTTGCGATTTTCGTTTTCTTGAGCTTTGGCTTTTATCCCATTAATAACTTCACGCGCTGTTAGCCCCAATATGCCTGCAACGGTAGAAATCAATCCAATGTCAATCATGATCTCCTCCTATAGGTCGAAATCGGTTTAGCATTACCGATTAATCCAGTATAACACCCAAGGTTACTGCTGGCGCATGGTCTTCGCGAAGCACCCCATTGGGGCATGACCGGCGCCGTTTTGTTATTGACCCCCATCATTTCGACAGGCTCAATGCGGCGCCCGTCCTTCGCGAACGCCGCCGAGCGGCAGTGCCCGCAGGGCGCCCCCAAGTCGGCGATCAGATTTGGGCGAAGGGGAATACAATATTGGGATGAGTATTTTATTGACAACCCAACTTAAAATTGCTCCTCCCCCATCCCGCGAGTACGCGGGATGGGGGAGGCTGGGAGGGGGTCGAAACTCTCATGCATAAACGCACCACACCAAAGATCTTTGGCCGCGCCACACCGCCCCGGCGGTCGGTGCCGCGGAGGAATTACATCGCAATATGTCAGACGCAGAGGCAAAACTCTGGAAACATCTGCGCGCTCATCAGATGGGCGATGTTCATTTTAGAAACCACACCGCCTGAGTTGCTATGAATTGCCAAGCAATTCAAATTCAAAATCATGGGTCGGCGCCGGGGACACGCGATTGGAAACTATATTGTAGATTTCTCCCCTGAAGGGGACGATGTGTGCCCCGCGAAAAAAGACCTCCGAATAGTGCCGAGAGTGAGAGTTGTCCAGCCTGGCGTTCAATCCCTACTTATCGAATGGAGAGAATGAGATGTTGCCCAATCAACCCAATCCAATGGATCAACAGAATAACGCCGCCAAGCGAAATGTCTCCTGGGGCAGATGGTTTCTGACGGCAGTGTGCTTGATCGTTTTACTGGTAGTGACTGTCCTGGCTTTGCGCCGGCCGGACAGGCCGAATGCCACCGCAATGCTTGACAGACCCAACCCGCAAATTGGGCCGAGGGACGCTCCGGTCACCATCGTTGAATTCGGAGACTATGGCTGCTCGAACTGCCTGATATGGGCAGCAGCCGGGATGCGCCAACAATTGTTGGACAAATATGGCAACAAAGTGCGTTTTGTCTGGGCGGATTTCCCCGTGATCACCCTGGAATCGCCCAAGGCAGCCGAAGCAGGACGCTGTGCCTACGACCAGGACAAGTTCTGGGAATATCAAGACTACTTGTATAAGCACTATCAGGGTATAGAAATCCCCAATCTAAAGTTCTATGCTGGCAGCATTGGCCTGGATCAAGCGATGTTTGATCAATGCCTGGACAGTGGAGTCAAAGAGGCTGAGGTTAACCTCGATTTCCGGGATGCCATGCTCAGATCTCTCGATGGCACACCGACGTTCCTCATCAATAATAAAGTGTATATCGCCGGGATGGCGTCGCTGGATAAGTTTGCCGCCGTCATCGATCCGATACTGGCCGAAGCGCACTAAGAAACGAGTGTCCAAGTCGCGCCAATGTTTGCCACGGGGCAGGCTTGCCCGTCTACATGCGTGCGGCACTCTGTGAAATCCTTAAGGAGTATTCCATGAACGAGAAATTGCAAAAAGAACTTGAAATCCAAACTCAGAACTTCAAAGGACTGATCGCTGATTATTGTCGATTTGAAAGTGTGGCGGCACAAAATCGCATGATGAAAGAAACGGCGGATTGGGTTGAAAAGCTTCTCCAGGATACAGGCTTCCAAACGCGCCAGCTCGAAGTGGATGGGGCGCCCAACTATGTTTTCGGAACGATGAAAGGCGGAAGCGATTTCACGTTATTACTTTATAACCACTACGATGTTCAGCCTGAAACTCCGATCGAACTTTGGAACAGTCCGCCATTTGAAGCGACAGAAGTCCACGGCAAATTGGTCGCACGCGGGATTTGTGACAACAAAGCGGAATTGATCGCGCGTATTTGTGCCATCCGAGCCGTTCTGGCTGCGGACGGTGAACTCCCCATCAACATCAAATGGATCGTCGAAGGGGAAGAGGAGATCGGGAGTCCGCACTTTGACGCACTTACAAAGCAATTTGGTGACGTACTCAAAGCCGATGGCACTTTATGGGAAGGCGGTGGATTCAACGAGAAAGACCAGGCAGCACTGGCTGTCGGCTTTCGGGGAATGTTATATGTGGAATACAGTGTCGAGGTCATGAAGAGTGACGCGCATTCAGGTTCTGCGCATGCCCTGCCAAGCGGCGCGTGGAGACTGGTCAAGGCTTTGGCAAGTCTCAAAGATGAGAACGGTCGAATCCTGATCCCAGGCTTTTATGAGGATGTCCGTGAACCCACTGAATCCGAAAAACAAACCATGAAAGACAGCGTTGACCCTGAGCAGGAGGAAAGACTCAAGGCGATGTATGGGATCGATTCATTTCTCCACGACAGGAGCGGGTATGACCTGGAAGTCTCGGTATTCGAACCCACCGCGAATATTGCCGGACTTTTGTCAGGATATACAGAAGCGGGCGTGAAGACCGTCCTGCCCGCGAAAGCCATGGCCAAAATGGATTTCCGTCTGGTCCCGGACCAGGACCCCAATGATATTTTGAAAAAACTCAAAGCCCATCTCAAAGCGCAGGGATTTGAGGATGTACAGATCAAAAAGCTGGGGTCAGCCGAACCTGTTGTCACGCCCCTTGATGGTGAGTTCGTTCAACGCATCAAAAAGATTTGCCGGGATTTCACGGCGAAAGAGCCCGAGATCACGGCTCTTGTCGGTGGCACTCTTCCGCTGTTGGGATCCATGAAAAGAAATGTGGGCGTGTTGGGAATATCAACCTCCGGGAATCCATCCTACTATGGCAGCGGTGCTCATGCCCCGAATGAACATATCCGCTTGCGTGATATTCCACGGGCAATTGAATTTAACGCATTCATGTTGACACAACTGGGAGATGTGTAAGCCGATCAGCTAACCATGGAATTTGTTAGGCTTCGAGTATAATTTCATTCAGAGATGTTTTGACGTGCGCAAAGAATTATCTGAATCAAACTGTTGAGCTAATCGAATGGCTGAAACAACACCAGAACTTAAGCGAATCGTGAAGCGATATCGGACCCAACTGTTAAAGATGGGGATCCGTCCAACGCGTGTTCTGCTATATGGATCTCAAGCTTCCGGCACCGCACGCGAAGGAAGTGACATTGATTTAATCGTAATTTCAGGGGACTGGAAAAAGTATAACCACCGCCAGCGTTTGGAATTGCTTGGCATTGCAGCAGCCAGAATATTAGAGCCCGTCCAAGCCCAGGGCTTTACACCGAGTGAAATCAAAAGAAAGCAAATAACGCCTTTCTGGGAACAGGTGATGAGGGAACAGGCAGTTAGAATCTAATCGGAGCCGAAAGGCTCCGATTTTGTTTTCCCATATTGAGAGATCATCATTTCCGGACACCTGCAAATTGGTGCTGGCGCGTTCCAGATTCGAGGAAATCTCATCCTCATGCTCGCCCATTAGACCGCCACCCCTTCGCGACGGGTATTCTGATACAGAGATATGCTGCGCGAGTGTCCTGCGCGACCTTCTTAAGCGGGAAGGGAGCTTGTTGCGTGCTGTGCTCAGTGGCATTGTCCGCTTCGTATTTATCGAGCGGCGTAGATGACCTTTCTCACGGCTTCCGCTTTGGGATTCCATCTCCAGCATGAATGGATATAATCGTGCCATGAGTTCTAGTGTGGCATCCTCAGAGGTTCTCCATTTCAGCGAGCGCGGATCGGGGCCGCCGCTGCTGCTGGTGCACGGCTTGATGGTCACAGGCGAGATGTTCGGACCGGTGATCGAGCGTTTTGCAACCCGGCATCGGGTCATTGTCCCTGACCTGCGTGGTCATGGGCGGAGCCGGGGACTTCCCCCGCCGTATACAGCTGCGCAGCTCGCCTCTGACCTGGCGCGCCTGCTCGATCATTTGGGCATTGACGCGACAGCCATGCTCGGCTATTCACAGGGCGGTGCCATCGCACAGCAACTGGTCCTGGACCACCCTCAGCGATGCGACCGCCTTATACTGGCCTGCACCTACGCCTTCAACATGGCGACAACTCGCGAGTGGTTCGAAGGACACCTGGCGCCGCTGCTCATACGCGTGCTTGGTATGAGGCGCTTGGCGGACCTGGTCGTCTCACAGAGCATGCTGCATCTCGATAAGGAACGTACCAACTGGCTCGCTGGTCTCATGGCAGACCAGGACCGCACCCTGATGCTGAGGGCGTGGAACGAGACGATGGCGTTTGATAGCAGGAAGCGCCTGACGGAGATCAGATGTCCGACGCTCGTGATTGCTGGCTCGAATGATCAGGGGGTACCCATCCACCACGCGCGGATGCTCCACGATGGCATTCATGGTTCTCAGCTCGTCGTTATCGATGGCGCTGACCACGCGCTCATCTGGACGCACAAAGACGAGTTCGTGCGGGTGACGGAAGAATTCCTCTGGTCCTGATCTGGGAGTAAGGGCTTCTGACTGAAGGTCTGAGGATTAACCGCAGGTCTCTCCTTCCCCACTCTCTGCTATCTAAATCACAACTTATTAATCAACTGTTTTTTTAGTGCCATCGGCGAGATTTGCTTAACCTGTAAAGTTCCCTTTGGGGGCGGATTCCACTTAACGGGAGATTGCTTTGTGGCGCTTACAGCGCCACTCGCAATGACATTGCGATCTACTACCAGCCACTGGCAACCCCGCCAAAAGCAGGCGGGTGAACAATGCCTGGAACAGATCATTTATCTCCTCGACTGTTATCGGGCGGGAGCGGGCATCATCAATAAAAAGACCTGCCCTGGTAGCGAACACATTCTCGAGTTCAATATTCCCATGAGTTATATGGTTATTGTGATCCTATCCTTACCCATCGCTTTTCTTCTTTTTCTTTTCCTGCTTTCCCCAGGCATAGATACTGTCGAATGGAATGCTTAAGTTGTACTGTTTCTTTTTGATCGATGGCGAAGTTGCGTCAGATAACACAACACAGTCATCCTGCAATTCTTCGACCTTACCATCAAGAATGATTCCGGCCAGAATTATGGAAATCTTATCGCCTTTCTGGACAGTATTTAGAAACTTGCCAAGTTCAGGTTTCATTTTGGACTCCTCTGTGTTGGAACCACGCTACTATTAAGCGCAATTGTAACCCTTTCCTGGTTCCGTTCTTAGGCGTTAACAATTCGGGAGTGGCTAATGTCGTGGGCTTAGCCACAGAGCCCACAGAGAGCTCAGAGATTTTTCTCTAAGAACTCAGTGATCTCCCCTGGCACCGCCCGTGATTTGCTTAGCAAATCAGGCAGGTGTGTGGCAAAAAGTCTTTGGCCCACCCTTTTCGCCACTCCCACAATTCTCTGTTATTCTCACTGCTGGACTCTACAGCAGAATCATCTATTGCCAGCCACGGGTAACCCCGCCGAAAGCAGGCGGGACGGGTGAACAATGCCTGGAGTAAATCATTCGCCTCCTCGAATGTCATCGGGCGGGAGCGGGTATTATTCCCCTTATTTGATCTTAAGTTTTCTCCGTACAAAACTCCGCACACGTTTGGCTGTGGCAAATGCAGCTTTCGCAGTTTTCGTGTCTATTGATACACCCGGGTAGCGTACAATGACTGCATACCTGTCCAATTCCCGCAAATCGCCTCTTATCTTTTCAAATTCCTCATCCAAAGAGGCACATAATTTCAAAAGCGGCATAAGGTCGTGCCGCCGCTCGAATTCAATCGTATGTTCCTGTAAATATGCTTTGAGATACTTCTCTATGCATTGTTGGCAGTGAAAACTGGCTGTGTCAGGGATGGGAACTTCACCAGCGTGAAGCAGCAAATCGGCGCTGGAAAAATCCTGCTCAGCTTTTTCCACCCATTCTTTAGTTAGTTCGTTCATAAAGAACCTTCCCCTTTTTCGTTATTTCACGCAGGAACCAATCACCGAGGCTTTTTCTCTTTTCCAGAACATCCCGGGAACGAACGATAATATCCACACCAAATTCCACATCAGGGAGCGATTTGGCAACATCAAGAATGGCTTCCATTTCTCCCTTCGGCGTATCCATCACCACCAGCAAATCCACATCGCTCCATGCGGTGGGTTTCCCATATGCATGCGAACCGAAAAGGATGATCTGTTCGGGGTTATATCGCTCCGCGATGTGCTTTGCAATCGCACGGATCGTCCGCATGGGGATGCGCTTACGTTTATGCAGTGAAGGAACCCGAAAAGCAGATGATGTTGCCATGTTTTGATTATACGTCATCACTCCGACTTTTGTTCTTCTCCTCACCAGGTTCAACAGCAGAAGCATCTAGTGCCAGTCACTGGCGACCCCCTGAGATCAGGCGGGGGCGGGCACATCCCCCATTCGCCACGTTCTTTGTAGCGTCGAATGGGGGATGTGAATATGATGTCTTTATGCAAATTTGAATTCGTATGCAATTCAAATTGCCCTTCCCGGACTGCTCATGCAACATGTCACGGATTCAGTTGAAACGTGGCAATGATCTGGTCGAAAAGCTCCTCGTTGATTGTTCCCGGTTGATTTGAACCCGTCGTGTCCAGGTATCCCCCGATCATGTAGGTACAACCGTTACCCTGAAGGATATATCTGATCTCCCTTGTCCCCGTGGGAAATTCCCACGGTTGGGTGTTCTCATACGTCCGGGCGGCGCGATTATTCAAGATCGTATCTGTCAGGCGCTTGTAGTTAAACCATTGTGCCGTGCCTGGGTCAGCGCGCAGTGATTTGCTCTCGCCAACCTGGATGTTCAGCAAGGTTTCTGCCTCCGCCGGGTCATAGTTATAGATGATCTCGTCTCCGCCGCTCTGGAATTCATCGGGGATCACGGATATATAGAGGAAGTTCCGAGCCGTCCCAACGGGGTCTGTCACTGAGGGGCTCAAAATCCAGCTATAGGTTCCCTGGCTGGCGCCTTCCATGTCTGCCGGGTGGCTGACGAAGTATCCGCATTGTTCCTGGCTGGAATACTTCTCCCATCCAGCGGGCACAGTCGCTTCCACCTGTGCCGTGGGGGATGGTATGGACGGTGAAGTAGCCGTAGCCACAACTATCGGCGGCGTAGCCACCTGGGCGCATCCGGCGACACCGCCGAATAACAAGCTTAGGACGACCAGCCTGACGCCCGGCCGGCGCGTCCCTCTCATTGGCGTTTGTACAATCATCACGATAGTCCTTTCCGATAAATAGGTAGTGTCATCTCGACCGCGCACACCCGCCTGACTTTGAATTTGAATTTGAATTGCTTAGAGCCTATCCGAATAACGTCGATCTGGCGAACGACAAGACACTGCAGCGCGCGCTCGAGCACTGGCAGCCGCGGTTCCTGGACTGG
>JBGPNQ010000251.1:0-8020 GCA_041487615.1 Anaerolineae bacterium | reverse complement strand
AGGAGTTGAGTTACACGACATTGGCCCGGCAGAATCCACGCAGTTCAGATTTGTATGGGGATCTCTGGTCCAGTGGTGATGCAGGCTTGGCCACTTCTGGGCAGCCTGGTAACTGGACCTGGCATGTCTCCGGGAACGGGATTGTCAGGATCGAATTGGTCTCGGGTGCAGGTTTTGATCCCAACATTGGTTTCGATAAATTGACTTTTGGGACTGGGTGTACAGCTATAGCAACGAATACACCCACCGATACATTTACACCATCGCCGACCGTGACCGGGACTTTGAGCGCTACACCGACCAGTACGCTCGCCTGCCAACCCTCCATAACGACCGCGAATTTTGGAAGGTTTGCAGCTGGTGCCTCGATCGAAGGAATGGGGAAGGTAGTGTCTGGCTTGAATATTGACGCCACGGGAACAGCCGTCAAGATTGCTCAAGGTGCTGCACCAACTCTGTATATCATCAATGTGGGTTCCGTGAAAAACGGGAAACTCTCGGTGGGTGGTGGTTTCAGTGACAATGTCACCAAGAATGCGCGGCAACCACATCACTATACATTTACCTTTGCATCTGGCACATCGGTGAATGACTTCTCAGTGCACATGCTGGACTTTGGAGATTACAATCCAACATTGAGCACGTCACATTCCATGAGCATAACTGCATACAATGCTGCCAATGAGGTGGTTGCGACACAAGAGTTGAGTTACACGACATTGGCCCGGCAGAATCCGCGCAGTTCAGATTTGTATGGGGATCTCTGGTCCAGTGGTGACGCAGGTTTGGCCACTTCTGGGCAGCCTGGTAACTGGATCTGGCATGTTTCCGGGAATGGGATTGTCAGGATCGAATTGGTCTCGGGTGCAGGTTTTGATCCCAACATTGGTTTCGATAAATTGACTTTTGGGACTGGGTGTCCATAATAGTGAAAAGGCGGGGCTGTCCAAAATCACAGCTCCGCCTTTTTGTCTCATATTTTATGGTTCGCTAATAATTGTAACCATGGCGTGCAGAAATGGTTGATCGTTAACATATTCAAAACCAATGAGCCATGCGCGGAAGTCTGATGGAAGTGGCGACGCTGGCTTACGAAGATTGTAGTAATGAATGTTGGTGTATGGCCACGGCATTGTGAGCGTGGTTACACCGGCCAAGTCGTCACAAACAGTTGCCAGATCGGGTGCGTTGAATACTTCCAGCATTTTAGGTTGGATGAATTGTGTAAAGGTACCGATATCCGATGGACCACCTCGACCTCCGCCAGTGCCCCAGTCGTAGCTTTGCGTGCTCGTGAAAACACCTGCTGCCGTGGCGCGACTGAAATGGACGGGCGGCGTATTCACCCATAAATTCACATTTACTCCACTTTTAATGCTTACAAGCGAGGCAAACGCGTCACCATTTGATTGATTCATGCTTCCCTTGAGCTGTTCGATCAGCACTGGGATGCGCGTATCGGCGCAGAAGGCAGCGTGAGAGACGTATTCGGTCAGATGACTGAAATCCACCCAACCAGTCCCGCCGCCGGGGTTTTGGACTTCCACCCAATTGATCGAATCTGCACTGGTGCTATTTGCTGTTCTCATTATGTTTATCGTATCTGCAGGGAACGATCCAATGATGGAGTCACTGAGTCCCGCGCCTGAGCGGATATTCAACACATCGTTTGGAGCAACGCCTGTAACTGCATAGGGTCCGATCAAATTTGCTGGAGCAGGTATGAAGCCTGTCGGCGCGATCAAAACGCTGTGCCAGTAGTATTTTCCATCCAGTCGTTGCGTAACGTACAGGATGGCCTCACCTTTGCCATCCAATCCCCATCCGGACACGAACAGTGCAAGCGATTTGGAGGCCTCAAGCCCCATAATTGCGTATGGATCTGATCCGCCCAATAAGGCATTCAAATCCTTGTTTGCATCGGGTACCAGGACGGAGTTTGCACCGACATAACCCATCAGCTGCTGAACTGCCTCATCCGGTGTGAGAGGGGGTAATCCTTCCGACTGCCAGAACCCAATCCCGAACGTTTGTCCCATCATACCTTTGGCTACATCGAAGTTCTTCGCGTTCAATGCGTTCACTGCGTTTTGCAGAAGTTCAGAGGGACTTACACATGGCAGCGGCGCAGTCGGAACCGCCACGTATTGAGACAGAGAGTTGTTGTCCTCATTGCTTTCCGTAACCATGCCTGTCGCATCAATGAACGCAGTGACCGGATTGCTGTAACTCGGGAAGAACACAGAGGTTGTTTCTCCGATTCCCAGCCCGTTCACTGTTTGATCTATATTGTTGACTCTCACCACAAAACTGCCTGCTACGGTTTGCCCATTGTTCGTGATCCAGATGCGCACACCCATTGGGTCGCCCGGCATCAGGCAGCTCGTATTTTGCAATTCAATATGCATGGCTGTAATCGTCAGATCGGGCAGTGGCCCGCTTGGGATGTTGCTAAAGAGAAGCACCCATGTGGAGCCGCCATCATTCGTTCGGTATAGTGCTGTGTTTCCGCTGGCATCCATATCGACTACCCAGCCGATTGTTGTGGAGACAAAGTCCATGTCGCCGATCGTTTCACCAAAGTCAATATTCGGTATGATCTGACTCCAGGTATTGCCCGAATCATGCGTTGCATAGAAATTACCAGACCACCCGACTGCATCGCTCGTGGAGAGTAAGTCGTAATGGCCATCGAACTGCGCCGTCCCCGAGGAACGACTCCAGGTTGCACCACCGTCATGTGTGATGTAAAGATACAGTCCTCGTTGTCCTACGCCTGTTGTCACCCAAACCGGGAGGACGGCATCGTTCAAACCGAAGAAAGTTGGCGCGACTGTTCTGAAGTCCGCGGACTCGGTACCGGGAGGCAGGGGCAATGCTTGTTGTGTCCATGTTACGCCACTATCCATTGTCTTGTAGAGATATACAGCTCCTGGTACTGGAATATAACCGCCTACCCAGCCCGTGGATGTATCGCGGAATGTCATCCCATATTTGAGTCCGCCAAATGGCAGGGTGTTATTCGGTTGGGATGGGTCGTTGGCATACTCGAGTGTCCATGTCGCTCCACCATCAGATGTCTCATAAAGTTGCACGGCCTGTTTGTGCATGCCCGATCCTTCTCCGGAGAGTACAAAGCCATTCATATTATCCAGGAATTGAATAAAGCCTCCTCTGAATGGCACATCGTAGCGCGTCCAGTTGAAGCCTCCGTCCGTTGTGCGATAAAGCGTGCCCGGACTCACTTCGGAGAAGTTTGTCAGCATCCAGGCGTTGCTGGAATTACGGAAGAAATTACTAGTGATATTGCCCGAGGCACCTGGCGCTGTAACGTTATACCAGGTCATACCCGAGGTGTTGGTCCGCAAAACAATTGAATCGCCGATTGCCCAACCGTTGTTTGCATCCAGCATGTGCAGTTGACGGATGTTGGGAGACGCAATCAGTGTTCCGGGCATGCCGCCTTGTGGAACCGGTGAGGGCGTTGCTGTTGCGGGCAGCCATCCAAACGTGGACATAATTTGTGTGAACACAGCAGACTCAGCCGCTTTATCAAAGTTCGGTGGTGTAGGATCAATGGCACCGAGGGAATGCAGCGTAAAGCCCATGCTTATGCATGCATTTCCATGCAGCGTAGAATAGGCAACCCATTCATATTGATTCCCTGCGGCGGCATCTCCTCCTACTTGTTTAAGGAACGAAATCCCATTGAACACAATGGTTTCTGTGGGGGAGCCTGGCCGTGAAGTTGCGGATAAAGGACTCTGACAGGGAACTTCAGTATTTTCAACCACAGTTGTCTCAAGGTATTTCTCCACTAGATTTGTACCCGGCGTGATCGGCAGTTTCATCTTCAAGTAATTGGTAGATTGATCAGTGATCTGTGATTGCGGCGGATACTTAAATTGGAAATCATACTGTGGATTTGTATAGGTGGGCCAGGTAGACGGAGCAGGTGTAATGGTTGGAGGTGTGACATCTCCCGCGCGAACAATGCCTGGCGCTCCCCATCTCACCTTATCGCCAGTGGCAGCGCCTGTTGCAAGAATCGTGAGAATGAAGCGGACACTTCTCCCGGCCAAAGGACTCAGGTCCACATTCGCCGTATAGTTCTTTTTGTCGTTCTGTTCGCGCCACTGCCAGAAGGTTCCAATATAGCCGCTGGGGGTCATGTAATCGAGCCGGAAGGTGACATAACAACTCGATTCAAATTCACATCCAACAACTGTGAAGAAATGATCCCCGGGTTGAACCGTAAACGCGGGGAAGGTGCCCATGATGTAGCCGTTGTATCGATTTTCAGGCGACATCAACAGAGACGGAGCAGGACCCATCGTCCCATCTTCAAGATGTGAAAAGTTCGATGCGATGATGAAGCCCTTGCTGTCGCCTTCCACTCCCGGACAGGGCAGGATACCGGCGCCACTTTTCCATTGGGCCGCGCAGGCATTCTGCCAGAAACTATATCCATTTTCCTGCGGGATTTCACCCGCGACCTTAATGTCCACCCAGATCGGCTTGGAGGCATCTGAGCCGATGCCAAAGAATCGTCCGCTGGCGTTGGCAAGGATCCAGTAGCCGCGATAATTTCCCGCAAAGGATGGAGCCAGCATGTTGACCGAAATATCCACGGTCCCGCCGTACGTGGCGCCCCATGGCAAATTGACCATCGTAGGAGCGCTCATTTGTTCACCGCTGTAGTAAACAAGTTTATACGCCGTTGTCCAAATGCACGAGCCTGTATTTTTCAAACGCCATGTTTTCGTGAATGCCGCCCCAGGTGCGAACTGTGTTCCATCCTGGACGGTCGCATCGGTAACAAAAGTGGCCCTGTCGCAGCCTGCCGGTTGGAGGGTGGGGGCCATGATCGGCGTGGCAGTTGGCGTCAACGGCGGGAGCGGCGTCAGCGTGGAAGGTGGGGCAGGCGGCTGCACGGTCCCAGTGCGGACGATGCGCGGCGATCCCCAAATGGCGCGATCCCCGCTTGCAAATCCGCTGGATAAGAGCATGAAGGCGAACCGAACTTTTTGTCCCGCGAGCGGACTCAAATCCAGGTTGGCTCGATAGAAGCGTTTATCGTATGCCTCTTTCCAGGACCAGAGAGTTTTTTGTAGTCCGTTAGGCAGGATGTAATCGATGCGGAACGTCACATAACAACTGGTTGAACCGAACTCGCAATTGACAAGTGTTTGCAGTTTATCGCCTGCCTGAACCTGGAATTCGGGATAGGTCGCCTGAATATATCCGTCAAATTTGTTTTGTGGAACCGTGAGCAAACCGGCTGCTGAATCATAGGAATCATCTTCGAGATGTGGATTGTTTACTTGCGCTGAATAGCCTCGGAAATCTCCACTGGCTCCGGGGAACGGCAGGGCGCCCGCACCGCTCTTCCACTGTGCATACGGCGCGCTGGCAACAAAATCGAAGATCACCGCGTTCGTTTCCACGACGTTGATATCCACCCAAAACGCGTCGGTTGAGGAACTGCCAATACCAAATTGAATCCCCGAAGTATTGCTGAGTTTCCACAAACTCTGATAATGCCCACTTGTGGTCGGTGCCGTCAGGTTCACTGAAAGATCAAGCATCTGTCCGGGTGGCACACTTACTGGAAGTTTTGCCGAAGCCGCGCCCATCTGACTGCCGCTTACGGAAACAACCGTGTAGGACGTATTCCACGTGCAGGTACCGTTGTTCAATAAACGCCACGTTTTTGTGAATACTGAACCGGGCGCAAGAGATGTTCCATCCGGGATTGTTAAATCAGATACGAATTGTGCCGAATCGCATAGCGTTGCTGCCATGGCGTGTGGCACAGATTGAGAAAATAATACTCCCGCTAAAACGACCATGCTTAGGAATTTATACCTGAACATGGTACCTCCTTGTCCATGACCCCAGTGTCATGAGTTCGATGATGTGTCTTACATTTAATCATCGCGCATGTTCTACCGTCTGGATTAAAAGTTTCCTGACAAATTCAATACAAAATTCTGCGTAATGTTGTAGAATAAACTTCAACTCATTTTTCAGGAGTCCTTATGAATCTGGATGATCTCGATTATTTCAAAAAGCTCGATACCCTCAACATGCTGGGCGAAGTCGATAACCTGCCTGATCAGCTTGGTTATGCCTTTCAACTTGGGTTGAAACTTGCCCTGCCGGATTGGAAGGATTTTCGACAGGTGGTCATCGCCGGGATGGGTGGATCCGCCATCGGTGCGGATCTGCTCGCCTCCTACTGCGCTTCTCTCGCCCCGATTCCTGTTTCCGTTCATCGCGACTATGGACTACCCCTCTTTGCGCGCGACGCGGAGACACTTGTGATTTGTTCATCTCATTCCGGCAACACCGAAGAGACTCTGGAAGCCTTCGATGCAGCACGCCAAGCCGGATGCCGGATCGTTGTCGTTTGTACAGGCGGTGAGCTTGCGAAGCGTGGCAAAGAGAATAGTGTCCCTGTGTGGATGTTCGATCACGCCGGACAGCCGCGTGCTGCCGTCGGATTCTCATTCGGTTTGTTGCTCGCCATGTTCCAGCGATTGGGATTTCTTCCCGATCAAAAGGAAGTGATAGACGATGCGCTTGCTTCGATGAAACATTTACAAGTGCATCTCAAAGCAGACATTCCCACCGTGAAGAATCCCGCCAAGCGATATGCCGGTCAACTGGTGGGACGCTGGGTGACGATCATGGGATCGGGTTTGCTCTCGGTCGTTGCGCGCCGTTGGAAGGGACAGATCAACGAGGTTGCCAAAGCCGGCGCGAATTTTGAATTCCTCCCCGAGGCAGACCACAATACCCTCGCCGGGACAATGAATCCGCAGGAGACGCTCAATGCCCACACGATGACCCTCTTCCTGTGCGCGCCGTCCGATCATCCACGCAATCATGTACGCTCGGAGCTGACGCGCAAGGCCTTCATGCTCGAAGGTATGAACACGGACTATGTCGATGCGCATGGACACACTCCGCTTGCACATATGTGGACGACGATTTTATTTGGCGATTACATGGCGTATTATCTGGCGATGGCGTACGGCGTTGACCCCACACCGATCAAGGCGCTGGTCGATTTCAAGCAGGCGATGAACGAAGCAAAGTAAAAAATCACCGCGAAGCCGCGAAGAACGCAAAGGTTTAAGCTTTTCAGCCACGGATTTACCCATTCGGGTACGATGTCACGAATTGACGCGGATTATGAAATTCGCGGCTACTGTTTTTAATGGTGAGCGATAAACAGAGCTGGATTTCCGAAAGTACTCCATGAGTTCAAACCCATGGGAGGAGTAGAGGCGAGGGATGATGGCCTGAGGCTGTCCTTTTGAATAAATTGATTACGGGATATCAGTTCTCAAGCGTTATATATTTCCGCCTCGGATTGATTCCCACTACACCACTAAAATACCCTTGAATCGCTTTCATATCTGCTTCGACATCATCAGTGAGATGAAATAACTGCCCAATGCGAACTTCTTTATGTTTCCCGTCGACCACCGCGAATACAATCGGAATCCCTGCGCTTTTGGCGATGTGATAGAAGCCGCGCTTCCATTCCGCCACGTGATGACGTGTCCCTTCGGGGGCGATGGTCAGGATGAACTTCTCAGATTCATTGCAGGCTTTGACCATTTGATCGACAAGTCCTGTTGACTTTTTGCGGTCCACAGGAACGCCGCCGCAATAGCGAAAGAACCACCCTAGCGGAAAACGGAATAACTCAGCCTTGCCCATGAAGCGGACATTTGCCCGCAGCGTGAATATCACGCCAAGGAACAGGACAAAGTCCCGGTTGGATGTGTGCGGCGCGCCGATCAAGACAAATTTCGGAATATCCGGGAGAGTCCCCTCTACTCGCCAGCCGGCCAATCGCATAAAGAATCGGGCAAGATAATGAAATACATTGCTGAGAATCTGAGTGTTGAAAATCGTCCTCTTCATTTTGCACCGCTTTGAAAGTGAAAGTTGGACTCGATTTCCTTTCGCCACAGAGCGCACACCGTTCGTCCACAGGATCGCT
>JBGPNQ010000250.1:0-8033 GCA_041487615.1 Anaerolineae bacterium | reverse complement strand
GACTGATTGCCCCAGCTACCACCGCTTGGCGGATGGCGCAGCCGGGTTCACGGTCATGCTGACAGCTTAAGCCAAACCTGCATTGAGCCACATAACTTTCCATTTCGGGAAATAGGGATGCCAGTTCTTCAGCAGCGATATTCCACAAACCAAATTCACGCATGCCCGGAGTATCGAGGAGTGTGCCACCGAAATCCATCTTGAACATTTCATAATGAGTTGTGGTGTGACGTCCCTTGCCCAATTCACCAGCACTAACTGCTTTGATGCGCAAGCCAAGTCCCGGTTGGATGGCGTTGAGCAGGGACGTTTTTCCGGCGCCGGACTTACCCACCAACACGGACATGCGACCTTGCAGTGCAGCCTTCAATTCTTCGATTCCTTCGCCGGTGACAGAACTGACGAGGCGAACTGGATATCCAATCCTGCGATAAATATCGAGATTCTCGTTGAGCTGTGGATTCTTCCAATCAAGATCGAGCTTGGTGATCACAATCAGCGACGGCACACCAGCGGCTTCGGCAGCGACGAGATAACGGTCGAGGAGCCCCCATTTGGGAGTCGGACTGGCAACAGCAAAGATCGGAACAACTTGATCTGCGTTTGCCGCGATCACCTGCTCGAAGACGCGTTGACCGGGAACGGTTGCAGGGCGCGAAAATGTCGAGAGGCGGGGCAGCACCTCGGTGATCATGCCGCGGTTTTTTCCTGCATCTACGATACGGACTCGGTCGCCGATGGCGATCGGGTCCACATGCGCGAGCTCGCGCACTTCCTGTACCCGCGTTCGCATGGAGGTCGGATCGGCTGTGGAATATGTTAGTTGCTTACGTATGAGGGACGAGAGCGTGCAGTCAAGTTCCCGTCCGTTGGAGTGGACAGTGTAATGTCCCAGGGTTTTTCGAAAGACGACGCCTGTGTCGTCCTGTTCTTCTATATTCATTGTCAGGGTTTCCTGTAAATATGTAAATAAGGTTTTTCGATAAACGCCCATTTTGTATTGCACGGGCAGATAGGATTCCATTCGTGTAAAGGACTTGAACAACTTTTGCTAACATGAAATTCGTTCCTTTCTTTGTATGATCCGTTGGTTGAGTAGGGGGCGATAGCCACCGTATCGAAACCAACAAGTTTGAGAAAATACTCATGTAACTGAAGTCACTCTTGTTACTGGTGGTTTCGATACGCCCATCACTTTGCTTGGGACACTCAACCACCGGGCATTGTGTGAGAAACAAAAAAGCCACGGAAATTTCCGTGGCTGGGACTTGCACAAGCAGACATCCATTGCTGCCTACCGGGTCGGTGCACAGCGAATAGACGCGGCTTAAATAAAAACGCCACGGATATGGAAGCGTCCGTGGCAGTTGTTAAGTTGAATCGAAAATGCTGGTTTAACTGCTATACAGAGACGCGCCCATGGGTTTGTTCGCTCACAAGCACCGATTTATTTTTTGACATAAAACGCGTCTCCTTTCTTTGGAATGAACTACAGATTGACAGTTTACCAATGGGAGAGGAATGTGTCAAGATAAAAAGGGAGCACCCAACGTTTGTTAGTAACGGGGCTCAAGCCGCCGTCTCACAGATGCCGCACGGCGGTACGCGGCGGCGTTTTACAGGTAAATCCTTCGCCGAGAAAGCGAAGGGAGCAAACTCATCAACAACCTTCTCGTGCGCCTCGATTGGTCACGGAGAAGTGGAACGTGCCAAGTGTGATACAATCAAATCATCTTATACTAGGTCGAGTGCGCTTTTGATGCCGCCAGTCCGCTATTAGGGTTGGCGGTTTCTTTTCTTAATCGCTCGCGGCCTTACAGGAGTTTAGCATGGAAGCAAAATTGTATGTTGGGAACCTGTCCTATGAAACCACTGAACAAAACTTGCGTGAACTTTTTATGCAAGCCGGGAATGTAGTCTCAGTGGCTTTGATCAAGGAACCGGGCACACAGCGGTCTAAAGGGTTCGCGTTTGTGGAGATGAGTTCACAGAGTGAGGCACAAAAGGCGATCAGTTTGTTCAACGGGCAGACCATGAATGAGCGCCAGTTGGCTGTCAGCATTGCCCGTCCGCGTGAGGAACGCGGCGGCGCTGGTGGTTTCCGTCCGAATCGCACTGGCAGCAAAAACAGCAACAAACGTCGATATTAATCGCGCCTCATGACCTTCCAGGTTGGTGACCAGGTGGTGCATCCTAAGTATGGGGTGGGTTATGTGGTTAAACTGGAAGAGAGGGAATTTGAACCGGGCGTAATGCGCCCGTATTATGAGATCTCGATTCCTGGCAGCACGTTGTGGGTCCCGCTGGATCAATCAATGTTTGGATTGCGCAAATTGACAGTAAGAAGTGAAATTGAGCGTTGCCGCACGATTCTGGCAGCCCGGCCTTTGCCTCTCACGGAGGATTCGCGTTTACGACAATCTGACCTTTCAACACGCCTAAAGGTGGGGACGATCGCTGTCCACTGTGAAGTTGTCCGCGACTTGTCCGCTTATGGCGCGCACAGATCAATCAGTGGAACAATTGCGGCTTTTCTGCACTCTACACTGGATGTGCTCTGTCAGGAATGGTCCGCCGTCGAGGACATCAGCCTTGCTGACGCCAGTCTTGAAATCAGCATCCTTCTCGAACAAAGCAACCTGATGCAGACGGAAACATAATTGGCTGGGAATGGGGGAGATCACGATGCATTTAACATCCCTTCCTATGGAGGGATGTTTTGTTACTACGACCATTTCATTGGTTACGTTCGGCGCTTTCCCTGGCGCAATCCATCCAGTTATTATTCTTTCTCTTTTCCCTTTTTCACCAGCCGTCCGTGTTGCAAAAACTTTCAGATCAGGCAGTTGAAAATCGATTTTGTAGGTGCTATACTGACTAAAGCGATTTGGTGGAAATAATATCGTGCCATATGGGAAAGGAGAACGGCTGTGAACGTCAATAGTATCAATCGTCTGGTGATCGACGAGGGTGAGAATTTCAACTTTCGCTTCGATCCAAGCCCGAACATAAACCCGAATGTACAATCACCTCAACGTACCCTCGTTATTCACGCACCCAGCAACGCCTCTGTAAACGGTGCTGTTGGTACCCTCAAGCAAAAGCCTCCCAAGAACAGTTTTTTACTGCGGTCCACGCATCTGGTCCTCGGCAGAGACGGCAGGGAAATCGTGCAGATGATTCCTTTTCAACTCGGTGCGAACCATGCCTCCGGTTTCAATAACAAATCCATCGCGATCGATCTCGAATACCCTGGGGAACTCGTTGAAAAGGGATTCTCGTTCCAGTTGAAGAGCAACTTTTCCATAGATGAATATATCCTTGCCAGTGGGTTGAGCAATTCAAGGTATGGCTACTGGCCGTTATATCCAAAAGCGCAACTCGATTCCTTGCTGGTCATTGCCAGAGCACTTAAGAACAAATATGACATTGTCGATGCTGCGGCCCATGATGAGATCCTGACTGCAATAGATCCCGGGCC
Source organism: Anaerolineae bacterium (assembly GCA_041487615.1). Classification (GTDB taxonomy): domain Bacteria; phylum Chloroflexota; class Anaerolineae; order Anaerolineales; family Villigracilaceae; genus Defluviilinea. Next base: position 4,552 of record JBGPNQ010000250.1, on the reverse strand, counting down.
GGCCTTTCCCATCGCCCAATTCCGGGAGAAATTCCTGGGCATTACAGATCGCTCCTTCCTTCTGCAGGAGACCTCACGAAGCGTGCTGCTGTTCGGTGTTCCTGAAGAACCCGGGAGTCTTCTTTCGAAGACGCTCATCCCCACAGGCACACCCGTTGCCATCATTAATGAGAAGGATGATTCCTATCTGATCTCTGTAATGGCTGAAGTGGATGGAGATCCATGGCTGATGGGTTGGGTACAGAAGAACGCGGTTCGAGTCAAAACAGACTTTGTTTCAGTCGTCCGACCGGATCACTATCTGACCACTGTGGAGGGAAGACGGTTTCAGGAAATTCCGCCGCATCCGAATGGCTACGATCATAATAGAACAAACCCGAACCCGAAATACATCATCATGCATTTCACAACGGGGACTAAAATGGAAAGCACGATCAACCATTTCAAGGATCCGGCTTCCCTAGTCAGCACGCACCTGTTGATCGGGCGGGATGGGCGCGTGGTGCAGTTCCTGCCCTTCGACCGTATCGCGCATCACACCGGCTACAGCTGGTGGGAGCAGGAAAGCAATCTCAACAAGTGCAGCATCGGTATCGAGATGGATAATGCCGGCCTGCTGATTAGGAAGGACAATTTGTGGCAGCGACACAAAATGATCATTCCAGATTCAGATGTGCTTCAGGAACCGCACTGGAAACAATACACGCCCAAGGATCCCAAAAATTACCCGGGCTGGCAAAAATTTACACCGGTACAGCTCGATGTGGCGCTGAACATCGTCAAAGCCCTGGTAAAAAGATATCCCAGTATTCAGGAAATATTAGGGCATGACGATGTCAACCTGAGGAACCGTTACGATCCAGGTCCTGCATTCCCCATGCGAGACTTCAGAATGGCATTATTTGGCCGCGAAACTCCAGATATCAAGGAATACGTCCTGAACCATGAAACGGATATATATTCCAATTTCAATGGAAGACTTCCAAATACGAATCAGCGCACGTTTGACGTGCCGGTGCCTGCCAACTCACTGGTAAGCGTAATCCGCGAGGAAGGCGATTTTACGCTTGTGTCAATACTCAAAGCAAAAGATTCAAAGATCCAGGGATCGGGCTGGGTACAAACCACCTCATTGGAGAAATCAGGTGGTTCCGGAGTAAAGCACGGCAAAAAGAAGGGTGCCAGGGCGGTGGATAAGAGGAGGACACTGTTCTCGCAGGTATTTTTCAAGAGAGGTGAAAATTCTCCCACGCCAAAACTTGCCGATAAACCGTTTGAGATGGGAACCCGCGTGCGGATTCAGGAAGTTCGCGGTGAATGGACACTGGTGGTGCTGCTGGATAAGATCAATGGGCGGGCCGGCTGGGAGGGTTGGATGCCCTCAGAGTTTCTGACGCCAAAAAGTGATTTCGTCATGCCTCCGCCCGCTGAGGTGGGGTAGCAATACCGCGTGAATGTTCGTCCCGCCTCCCGGTTTTCGGGCTGCATATCAGCCGTGTCGAGATTACGAAGCAATGCCAATTCTTTATCTGTGCCATTGACTACAACATGTCCGTGGCACGTGTATACGCGTCGTTCGATCCGGCAAAAGCCTTCTGCGACCGGCCTCCCAGCAATCAGCGGCCAGACCATCTTCAAAACGAAAACCTGAATCGCCCCGAATAAGCTGTGAGTCACAGGATCGTCATTTCCTGATATATGTTCGTGCCTGCCTGAGGTGTTTATTGGATTCAGCCTGTTAAACAATGAAACCGCCTTTAATCATGAAGTGCTATAATCCCATTTGGTTTTGCACAATACATTTGCATGATGCAGGTGGAAAATGTCAGAAATCGATGAAGCCCACGTAACTCCCCAAAAGAAATCGTCCATCAAAATACTTTTCATAGTTCTATCCGGTCTGATTGTCCTGCTTGTCTATGGGATTGGAATCGTTGTCTTGCCCACTTCCATCCTGAGAAATTATCAAAATAAGGATTGCGACTCCGCTCTTTTCTTGAATACACTATACACAGATGTGTATCCCGGATTTCTGCAGCAGGCAAGCCTTTTCGTTCAAGTCAGGGAATGTGAAGCATACGTGCTGGCTGCATCGAATGAGGAAATGGGACTCTGGCAGGATGCTTACGATGCCTATCAGCTTTATTCGACTACATATCCAAACGGCCTGTATGCCAGGGAAGCTCATGAGCACAGCGCCATTGTCCTGATGAATATTGTAAAGGAACAGACTGAACAAAAGAAATATGATGAAGCAATAACAAGTCTGAATAAGATCATGTCCAGCTATTCTGATACGAGTGTATCCGCAGAGGCGTCGGCACTCATCCCCTCAGTATACACATCCGCGGGCGCGCGGTTGCGGGCAGCAAAGGATTTCGCGAAGGCGGAGCAGGTGTTCAACGATCTCAAAGCATGGGTTGAAACCAATCAAAAAAATGAATTTGCAGAAAGCGTGACAAGTGAGCTGGCTCAGACATATGTAGCCTGGGGGCAGGATCTGCAATCCCGGAAACAATTCGAAAACGCGCTTGGAAAATATGCGATGGCGGTCACCTCCGACCCGGAGCCGGGACTTGATTCTGGCTCTGCAGGACAGGCAAGGTCTGGTCAAAGAAAAATATACATTGAATGGGGAAATGATCTACTAAAACAGAATCAAATTTCTGCGGCCATGGAGAAGTTCGAGCGCGCTGTATCGTTAGTGGAGGGTGATGAGGACGACGGCGCCAGGGACGCACTGGCCAATGGACACATCCTTTGGGCATCCAGTTTGAGGGCTGATGATGATTTTTGGGGCGCGTTGGAGCAGTTGCAGATCGCAAAAGGCACGGCGGTTTCTGGTGAGATAAAGAAATCAGCGGATACTGAGTGGGGCGAAACGTATGAGGCATTTTCAAATTCCACGGGCGCGCAGGCCCAGCGGGCAATGGAAGATGCCGTGAAAACTGTCTGCGAAAAAAATCAGAAACCAGAATTGCCGATCTTCGGATTGAACAAGGATTCGGTCCGCGTTGGCATATACGGGCTGGATGTTCAATTGCCTGAAAATCTGGTTGCGAAGACTCCGGCCGAAATGCATTATGTGGCCTGTGTCGATCAAGAGAAAAAAACGGTTGACTCCAAGTACATCCCTTATGGATTGCCAAAGCCTCCGAGCGGTAATTACAAGGTGAAAAAGCTTGGGAACACCTATAATGTGAGTGTTCTGGAGCATCGCGTCGAGTTAATTTGGAATGTCAGCTTGCGGAAAGCGAATACGATTGAAGAGGTTTTCACCGCGAGTATTCCAGGCGGCGCACCTCCAAAGTATCCGACTGACTGGGCTGCTGTGGGTGACGGTTACTTGTACGGAAAACCACCCGACGCGCTTTTACTGATTCAATGGTTGCAGGCACATGTAAAATAGGAAGCAGTTGAACATCCTTATCGTTGAATATCCAAAGCTGATAAATGGACAAGAATGATAACTTAGCAAGCCTATTTTCCATCGGCATCGAGATCGGCGGGACCAAAACCCAGGTGGGGATCGGTTCTGCGGATACAGGGCTACTTCCAGAAGGAATCCTTCGAAGGACCGTGAATCGTGCGGATGGCGCGAGTGGCATTCTGCGTGATATTCTGTCCATGGTGGATGAATTATTAACATCCAAAGACCTTACGCTTGCAGACATCAGCAGAATTGGCATTGGCTATGGTGGGATTCTGGATTCCTCGCGCGGGGTGATCCTAAAATCTTTTCAAATCGATGGATGGACGAATTTCCCATTAAAGGAATGGATGGAAAAGCAGTGGGGCAAACCCGTCATGATCGAAAATGATGCAAGCACGGCAGGACTGGCCGAATATGTGTTAGGCAATGGACGTGGATGCTCGCGATTGTTTTATATAACGGTAGGGAGTGGAGTTGGTGGTGGATGGATTCTCAATGGGAAGATCGATAACGGACAGGGTCTTGGCTCTGCCGAAATCGGTCACATGTGGGTACCTGATCCTCAGAGTGGAAAATTAATTGAATTGGAACAAATCTGTTCAGGCTGGGCGATCGGCGAGCGGGCGCGACTGGCTGCTTCCAATACGAATTCCCTAATGAAAGAAATAGCAGGCTCATTCCAGAACATCGATGCCAAAGTGGTATATCTGGCTGCAGAAAAAGGGGATGAAATCGCCACTCACATTTTGAAGGAGACATGTCAAACATTGGGCATGGCGATCAGCAATATCGTTGCGTTGTTGCACCCTGAACGAGTTGTCCTGGGAGGCGGGGTATCATTGATGGGACCAATATTTTGGAATGCGTTAGAAAACGAATTTCGATTGAGGGTGCTGCCAGCATTTGCTTCACGTGTTGAACTTATACAGGCGAAACTAAGAGAGAATGTCGTCGTGATCGGTGCGCTTTGTTTGGGATAGATAATACTGGCCCCAAAAATACAATTCTCCTACACACATCGGATACATCTGTCCGGAGAGAATCCGTCGTTCAGCCCGGCTTTCTGCCGCGAACCACGTGGACGGGTGGGAACATCCAAAAGCTTGGACCAGACTTATT
>JBGPNQ010000249.1:0-8043 GCA_041487615.1 Anaerolineae bacterium | reverse complement strand
GAGGTGGTGGGCGATGGCGGAACCATCGGCTTTGTCGTGAGTGACCACTGGGGGGGGATGGCGGCTCATGCAGCTTTAATGGTTGCCTCTTCGACAACTCCGGTACTTTGACCGTCAAAATCTTTGAGGTTACCAACAACTACAACTTCAACGGCTTCTTCCAACCGGTCGATAACCTCCCGACATTGAACGTAGTCAAGGCCGGGCAAGCTGTCCCGGTGAAGTTTAGCCTGAACGGCGATCAGGGACTGAATATCTTTGCCGCGGGCTATCCAGCGTCAAGTGCAGTTACATGCGGCACGACAAGCGTAGATGCTATTGAACAGACTGTCACCGCTGGCTCAAGCAGCCTCTCTTATGATGCCACCACCGATCAGTACACCTATGTTTGGAAGACAGAAAAAGCTTGGGCGGGCACTTGCCGCACTCTGGTAGTGAAATTGAATGATGGCACATATCATCAGGCAAACTTCAAGTTCAAGTAGAATTGTTACGGCACTGAGTTGGGGCAGTCCCCCACTCTAGGATGGCGGACTGCCTTCATAGCCACGCGCCCAACACTGCTTGGACTCGAATCGGCCACGCCTCGCCCCAGCGAAGGCTCTGGTTGTTCCGGCGAGCCTTACCTGCGAAGGGGCCTTCGCTAACCGCAACACGATTCGTTATCTTTGCTCTAGCTTGCTGCGTGACTTTACCGATGCAGAGCGAACACAACACGATATTCTGGATAACATACCTATCTACCCGGCACAGTGAATTGCCATATTCTTGCCCGGTGGCAAAGTTTTCGTCATGAGCAGCGATAACGGCAGTTTGACAGCCTGCGCCATCAAATTGAAAAGTATGTCTCACTATCGTAGTGATGGTATCATCACTTCATGACCACCGCCCAAGCCGCGCCTAATATAGCTTTTATCAAATGCTGGGATAACATGGACTGGAAATATTAGACTAGCCCCAAGCTTCTGGCAGAGTTTCTAACAATTTGAAAACAGGGGATAAACACAAAAGGAATCAAAAAGGAGGGTAATCGGAATTGCACCTAAAGATTCTTCAATGCTCACCTCAGGCGGAATATTTTTTATCTTTATAAAGTAGTCGCTTAGGACATCCGGTTGAACTAACAGCAAGGTTTGGTGGCGTTGACGCCGGTGATTGTCCTGCCCATCAGTTATTTCATTTTCAAGGAAAAGATTGGCTGGCAGGCAATTGTGGGGACAGTGTTTGCCATTGCCGGAGTGGCGATCCTGTTTCTGGCATAATTGTGAAAAGCATTTTTACCGGATCAATTTAAGTGAGGTACGATGACCAAAGTTTCAATCCCTCCGGACCAGGTCCGCTTCTTCAGCGGAAGTTCCAACCCAGAATTGGCTGCCGCCATTGCCAGCGAACTGGGTGTGCCACTGGATGCCACGCATATTACACGATTCAGCAATGATAATCTTTATATCCAGCTGGGCGAGACGGTTCGTTACCGACGCGTCTATATTGTGCAATCACTTTCACAGCCCGTGAACGATCACCTGATGGAACTGTTGATGATGCTCGATATTGCCCGCAGCGCCGCCGCATCGGAAGTCCATGCCATCATTCCCTATTACTCTTTCGCACGTTCCGATAAAAAGGATGCGCCGCGTATTTCCATCACTGCGCGTTTGGTCGCAGATCTATTGAAGACCGCAGGCGCCATACATGTGATGAGTATGATCTTCCACTCACCTCAGGTGCATGGATTTTTCAGTCTGCCCACGGATCCATTGAGCAGCTGGATTGTTTTCAAGAAATATCTGGAAACACGCGATTTGAACGATACCATCATGGTCTCGCCCGATATGGGACAGGCAAAATCCGCGGCACGTTTCGCAAATATTCTTGGGCTGCCCATTGCCGCGGGGAACAAGGAACGCGTGTCTGATTCAGAAGTAAAGATCAATGATTTGGTTGGGAATCAGGTACGAGGTCATAAATGTGCGCTGATCTATGATGACGAGATCGCAACGGGCGGCTCCATCCAGGAGTTGAGCCGCGTGCTGATCGAGGAAGGTGTCGAAGAGATGCTGGTCATCTGCACACATGGTGTGTTTACGCGTGGCGGACTGGAACGGCTGGCCGATATCCCGCAGATTAGCGAGATCATTACAACAGACACAGTTTATATGCCACCTGAGAAGAGACATCCAAAACTAAAGATATTATCGGTGGCTCCAATCTTTGCCGATGCGATTCGACATAATTTATCCCACCGTTCATTGAATGATCTTTTTGTTTATGGTGAATAAACTTTCAAATGCTCGACCGATTAAGAGTCCGCGCCCGCGCATTAAAGAACGAAGCCTTTGCAGTGTATCTCGCGGCCAAGGACCCGCGTACTCCCTGGTATGCGAAGGCGCTGATCTTTTTCGTGGTCGCGCATACATTCAGTCCCATTGACCTGATTCCCGACTTCATCCCCATCCTGGGTTATCTGGATGACCTCATTATTACTCCCGGCGGCCTGTGGCTTGCGGTCCGATTGATCCCGCCTGAGGTGTTGGCAGAGGCCCGGGCAACGGCAGCAACCCAGGGCTTCGACAGACGCGTGGGCTACGTCGGCATGGCGCTGATCATCATGGCATGGATAGTCATTCTGATGGGTGTCATATATCTCATCCTTCGTTCCACAAAAAGAATATAATCGAATCAAGGAGACTTCCATGATCACAAAAGCAATGCAGGATGCCATGAACGAGCAGATCAACAAAGAGTTGTTTTCGTCATATTTATACCTTTCAATGGCGGCGTATTTCGAGCAGAGAAATCTCTCAGGCTTTGCCCATTGGATGCGCGTGCAGGCGGACGAGGAACGCGAGCACGCGATGAAGTTCTACGATTTCATCCTGGAGTGTGGCGGACGCGTGACACTGAAAGCCATCGATGCACCGAAGACCGAATGGTCGTCCACTTTGGAAGTGGCAGAGGAAGTTGCCGCGCACGAGGCGAAGGTGACCGCCTCCATTTATGCTCTGTACGAACTTGCCCAGACGGAGAAGGATTATCCTTCACAGGTAATGCTTCAATGGTTCATCACCGAGCAGGTGGAGGAGGAGAAGAATGCAGCCGAGATCGTTGCGGATCTCAAATTGATCGAGGAGCGCGGCACAGCCGTGCTGATGCTCGATAAGCAACTCGGCAAACGCAACGGCGGGTAGTTTAGAGTCAGACCCTGAGGGTTTTCGCGTGGCATATCCTTGGGGTCTTTGATTTATGGAGGATCATGAGCTTCACGATTCGACGCGCCACACCGCAGGATAAGCCTGAATGGATCCGCATGCGCCAGGAGCTCTGGCCTGAAGCGCCGCGGGAATATCTGGATTTTGATCTGGATGACCTGCTCGCGGATGGCGACGCGGCGATCTTCGTCGCTTCAGATGCGGATGGAAGGCTGGTCGCCTTTATCGAAGCGGGGCTCCGCGGATACGGCGAAGGCTGTGAGACTGCTCCTGTGGGTTATATCGAAGCCTGGTACGTGGACCCGCACGTGCGTGGGCAAAGACTCGGCAGGGAACTGGTGGGCGTTGCAGAGGGATGGGCGCGTGAAAAAGGCATGACTGAAATGGCATCGGACACCTGGCTGGAAAATGATGTCAGCATTCAAGCACATCTGCGAATGGGATACAAAGAGGCGGAGCGCCTGGTTCATTTTGTGAAACGGTTATGATGTCATTACGAGGGTGCTCTTCCCGAAGCAATCTCTTTTTAGACGAATGCGGCTCCTCGAGAAGTGTTGCTGTTTAAGTGGAGATTGCTTCTCGAAGACTCGCAACGACATGTGGCATTATGAAAAATTTCCTCGTCTACGGTTCATACGGATATACGGGTCAACTCATCCTTGAGCACGCGACAAAAATGGGATTTCATCCCATCCTTGCGGGTCGCAATTCGAATCAATTACGCCTGCAGGCACAGCAATACAATCTTGAATACCGCATCTTCTCATTAGATGACACCACGAAATTGGATACCGCCTTGCTCGAAGTGGACGCAGTGCTCCATTGTGCGGGGCCGTTCGTGCATACGTTCCGGCAAATGGCGGAGGCCTGCCTGCGGACAAAACGTCACTACGTGGATATCAGCGGAGAAATCCCCGGTTTTGAAGCACTGGCCGCGATGGATGAAAAGGCAAAAGAAGCGGGAATCATGCTTCTGCCTGGTGGCGGATTCGACATCGTCCCATCCGATTGTCTCGCTGCACACCTCAAGCAGAGATTACCTTCTGGGACGCATCTCCGCCTCTTTATACGCGGCATCGGCGCGGGAGTCTCGCGGGGCACGGCAAAGTCCGGGATCGAGAACATGCATCGGCAGGGGACGATCCGCCGAGACGGGAAGCTGACTCAAGTGCCGCCCGCCTGGAACGTCCGTGAACAGGATTTTGGGCGCGGTCCGGTGAAAGTCGTATCCATTGGATGGGGCGACGTCAGCACTGCCTATTACAGCACGGGCATTCCAAACATCGAAACGTATTTTGCATTTCCGAAGATATACATCAACTTCCTGAGAGCCATGCGCGTCATTGGTCCGTTGATGTATAACCGCCCTGTGAAAAATTCACTTAAATCCGCGATCAATCTATTTACATCCCCAGGTCCAAATGAGGAAAGAAGAAAGCAAGGCTTTGCGATTTTCATTGGTGAGGTGACTGACCAAAATGGGGGACGCGCCATCTCGAAACTGTCTTCACCGGAGGGATATACTTGTACCGCGCTTACTACGATTGAGATCATGAAGCATATTTTGAATGGTGAATATAAAACTGGATTCCAAACTCCATCGCTTGCCTACGGTACAGACTTTATCATGCAGTTCGATGGAGTGAAACGGGAAGACATCTCATGAAACGAATATCCTTTTTCTGTTTCGCCCTGGTCATCATCCTTTCATCCTGCTCATCCACCGAAACACCTACTGCAATATCGACGAAGGAGACAACGGAGGCGGACATGTCTATTGAAATCAAAAGCGACGCATTCATAAATGGACAATCCATTCCTGCAAAATATACCTGCACGGGCAAAAACATTTCCCCTGCCCTCACATGGAGCGACCCACCCGCGGGCACACAATCCTTTGCGCTCATCGTGGACGATCCAGACGCGCCGATGGGCACATGGGTCCATTGGGTTTTGTTCAATATTCCCGCGGATATGCGCGGCTTGCAGGAGAATCTTCCGGTCACTGGCAAGAACGTCGACCCGAACGCCATTTATTTTGGCAGAAATTCATCTGGCAACACGCGCTATGATGGTCCATGTCCGCCCAGTGGCACGCATCGTTACTATTTCAAACTCTACGCGCTCGATAGGACCATCAGCCTGCTGCCCGGTGCGACAAAAGAGGATGTGCTTCGTGAAATGAAGGGACACATCCTGGCGCAGGGCGAACTGATGGGCACCTTCAGTAAATGACCTCTGCCAACTCACTCATTCAACGCGCCAGGGATTTTGGCAATCCCGTCATTCAAATTAATCGCGCAACATTTTTCTGGGAGGGGGATTCGGCGCCGCGTCTGATCAGTGACTTAACAAGCTGGGACGAGAAGCCGAAGACTTTCAAACGTCTCACCTCGTCGCTCATACCTGCTTCCGATAAAACACTTTGGTCCTGTTCCCTGACCGTTCCCCGCGATGCATACGTGGAGTATGCGTTCTATGATTCGATTACCCAGGATCAATTTCTCGACCCGTGGAATGGATCCAGTGTCAGCAATGGAGTGGGAGGCCGGAATAACTTCTTCTATATGCCTGAGACCATGCCATCGCCGTTCTCCATGCGCCGCGCGGACGTGCCCATTGGCAGGTTGACTCGCCACCGCGTGGATACGTGGTTAATGCAGGATGACGGCCAGCGCGATGTCTATCTCTACAAGCCGGCCGCCAAAGGACCTGTCCCATTGCTGGTTGTCTATGATGGGCCCGATTATCTCCACCGCGGCAGGCTTGCGACGATCGTGGATAATTTGATCGCGGATAAACGAATCCGTCCGATAGCAATAGCATTCCTGCAAAACGGACGAAGCCGCCGCAACGTGGAATATTTCTGTTCCGACGCGACGATCTCCTGGCTCGATCGTGAGATCCTGCCATTGGCACGTGAACATATAAGACTGGTCAATATCAAAGAACAGCCAGGTGCTTACGGACTGTTAGGTTCCTCGGCCGGTGGATTGATGTCCATGTACACAGGGTTACGCATGCCCGAAATATTTGGGAAGATATTATGTCAATCGGGTGTATTTTCCTGGCAGGGACGCGACTTCGCCGCTGTGGATCTGGTCCGCCACGAACACGCCCGCCAGGTCAAAATATGGATGGATGTCGGCCAAATGGATACGCTGCTCGAAGACAACCGCAGAATGGTCGCTTTATTGAACGAGAAAAAGTACAACGTCACCTACCGCGAATTCTCCGGTGGGCACAATTACACAGCGTGGCGTAACGATATCTGGCACGGGCTGGAGGAGATGTTTCCACTTTCGCGCTAGTTCTTTATTTGAACAAACTGGGAGGTTAAACTGTGCTTTCTACCAAAAGTTCAGGAACTTGATATTCTTAAAATCATCAATGATGATCTGAGTGCTATTGGGGGAAACTGGGATTATATTAGGGGAGGGCTACTAGACTTGGATCGTTAACTGTCGCTTCGGCTTGACCTTCGCCTCGGATGTTTCCAACATTGCGAGGCGGTCTAAATATTGTTGAGACTATTTCAGAATTTTTGTTCTAATTGCCAAATCAAAGAAATCAAGCTCTCTTGGGGCAATACTGTTCTCCACGCCTTGGCTTGCCACTGGAAGGCCTTAGTAAAATTACAGAAGAATTAATTCGCTGGAACTGTTCTGGATCTGATATCTTTTTGTGAAGTCATCTATATTAATCTGGTGCTAAAATCAAATTCTACAACGCTACTTGGCGGATTCGGCCCATCATTTGATACAGAGAATACTGGGAAAGCCATGAATGTATTTGAACTTCGTAACCGACTTGTTGATGACTACAAATCCTATGTCTCCAGTTTCATACAAATACGTAACAATCGTATCCGTGAGCATGTAGATGACCAGCTAAACAGGGGTCTCTTATGGCCCGAGCCGTTGATTCAGTTAAATCCCGCATTTCAACCTGCAAGCTCTGTTGACGATTTGGTAGATACAGGGGTGCTACATAAAGCTTGTAAGACGATCTTTCGAAGAAAAAGGGAAGACGATACTGATGGAAGCAAGCTGCGCTTGCACCAGCACCAGGAAGATGCAATTCGCGTTGCGCAGTCAGGGGCAAACTATGTACTTACTACGGGAACGGGCTCGGGGAAATCTCTTGCGTATATTATTCCAATCGTTGATTTTGTATTAAAGCACGGTAGCGGCAAAGGTGTCCAGGCAATTATTGTTTATCCAATGAATGCTCTGGCAAATAGCCAACTTGGGGAACTGGAGAAGTTTATTAACCTGGGTTTTCCAGATAATAAGGGTCCAGTCACTTTTGGACGCTACACCGGTCAGGAGAGCGATGATGAGAAACAGCAGATCATGGCGAACCCGCCTGATATTCTGTTAACCAACTATGTCATGCTTGAATTGATCCTGACGCGACCAGATGAGCGCAAGACATTGGTCAACGCCGCTCAGGGATTGCGATTTTTAGTGTTGGATGAATTGCATACATACCGTGGCCGTCAGGGAGCTGATGTAGCCATGCTGGTTCGCAGGGTGCGTAACGCTCTTAACGCAACCAATCTGCAGTGTATTGGCACATCTGCAACTCTCTCAAGTGCCGGGGGATTCGATGAACAACGTAAAGGTGTCGCAGATGTTGCTACCAAGCTGTTTGGAGACACGGTATTACCTGCAAATGTGATCGGCTAGACTTTGCGGCGTTCAACGGTCGAGATGGATTTTAGTGATCCTACTCAACTCGAGAAATTAAAAGACAGGATTTCTTTACCAGAAACGAAACTTAGCACGTACAGTGATCTTATCAATGATCCGCTTGCAAGTTGGATTGAAAG
>JBGPNQ010000248.1:0-8048 GCA_041487615.1 Anaerolineae bacterium | reverse complement strand
GTCAACCCGGTCGCGCAGATTCAAAGTCAAGGCATTTTGGGTATCCTCTGCAAATGCCAGATCAGAGTAGGCTTCGATTCTGCTTTTAATAGTGGAAATGGATTCGAGCAACGCCAGGACTTTGTTGAACTCCTGCCATGTGGTCGTGGGAGTGAGCAGCTCGCGCGCCGCTTCGAACCGGACCATGGCCTGCTCCAGTTCCGAAAAAGTTTCCTCCAACGATTGATGGACCGGCTCCGCGAGCAGGTCTTTTAGCGACCATCTGGTTGGCTTTTCCACTTGCTCCATCCGATACCTCCGAGAGTATTCACCACGAAGGGTCACGAAGGTGCACAAGGGTTTTCTGTTTTTTCTCTTGTGACCCGTTGTCTCCCTTGAGGTTGAGAAAGTTTCATTTTCTCTGTCGCTTTGAATTTGCTGCACAGGCAAGCAAGACAGCTTTAATCTGGAAGGGAGTCAGTTCGGGATGCTTGGATCGTATCAAAGCCGTGATACCCGTGATATGTGGTGCAGCAAAACTATTGCCCGTGCAAATTAGATATTGCTTCTTGTTCCAGGCGACTTCCACGTCGATGCCGGGCGCGCCAAATTCCACAGGTGGGTTCGGATTGTAATAATACGTGAAAGGATCATGCCCTTCGTGCGCGGCCACTGAAATCACCGACGAAAACAGCGACGGATAACTTGGTTCCGGTAAATTGTTCACCGCCGAAACCAGATTGATATTCTTGAAATAAGCCTGATCTGCCAAATCGTGGAACAGACCGAAAAAATCCTCAAGCGAGGTACTTAAACTCATGTTGACAACGTGCATGTTGTTTTCGATTGCCCAATCCAGCCCCGCGGCAAATTGGATGGCGCGCCCGCCCATGTTGCGTCCGAGGACGCGAACGCTGTAGATCTCCGCTTCGGGCGCAAGCGAGTGGATGATTCCCGCGCAGGCTGTGCCGTGGCCGGAAACATCGGCAGGCTGATCGTCTGCTTTGATACGATAGAGATTCTTTGCCTTGGAATCGTACTCAACGATTACGCCACGACGTACGCAATCGTCCAGAGCCGGGTGATCATATTCCACACCGCTATCCACCACCGCCACGCGAACCCCCTTGCCGGTGCTATCCCCCCATGCCCAATCGGGCGTGATTTTTGCAAATGGACCGTGCGCGAACAATTCCTGAATGGCGTCGGGTGTGAAATTCTGCGACCATGCCGGTCGTACTGTTTCTTCGGACATTTATCGGAACCTAAAGGGAGATGAATCTGTTTTGCGAAAGGAAGCGAATACATTCAATATCTGGATGCAGGCTTTCCGTTCTGCTTCGCCGAGCGCGCTGATCCGGTTGAATAGGTCCGCCAGCTCAAGGAGGTCTGGCATCCCCTCTCGTTTTTCCAAAGACTGTTCCAGCACAGATTGCAGTTCAATGGATGGAGTTGATTTATCCGCCTTCGCCAGCCGCTTCAAGGCCCGCACCATGGCATCCTGCACTTCATCGATCTGCTGAGACTGTTCGATCGCCATCGCCGCCTGCTGGGCAAACAGCCCCATTAATTCCATGTCATGTATGTCAAAGGAGGTCGCGTTGATCTTGTCCAGCACTTCCATCACACCGATGACCCGGTCGTCGGAAGAGAGGAGCGGCGTCGCGAGGATCGAGCTTGGGACATAGCCGGTGCTTTTAGCAAAATCCTGGTTGAAGCGCTTGTCATCCTTCACGTTGGACGTTGCGATAGGCATACCGGTCATGAATACGTAGCCCGCGATTCCTTTATCGAAAGGGAACCTAGTGCCTACCAGATCATGATCCGCTTCGCCAGTGGACACCTTGAACTCAAGCGCTTCCTCGTCCTCATTTACCAGCAAAATCGAGGCCGCCGCGGCACCGAAGATCCGCGCTGCCGCATCTACAATGGATTTCAGCAGGATGTCATTGGATCTCGGTAATATCGCCCGTCCGCCTGCCTCGATGGACATAAGCAGACGCTGCAACTGTTCGGATAGTTTCTCTTCGTTGATATCTTTGTCTGTTTCCATATCACCTGCCATCGATAACGAAAAACGTCTGTGACGTGTGTTTATGACTTACTGAGTATATATTGAAAAGTGGATTTTCCACAATAAGTTGTACTGCAGAAAATCCACTTCTATGATTGCACTTGAATACTATTCTTGGATCTTATATTCCTCTGAACTGGGATCGAAGGCGATGCGGAATGTTGTCTTGTTCGTAGTTTTTTCTGCTGCCTTTCCCGCGGCTTTGGTATTCAACTTGTGGGCAGCAACTTCGCTTGCTGTGTTGGTCGTTTTGTTGACAGCCTTGCTGACCGCCCGGGATGTCAGTTTGTGCGCGGCAACCTCACTTGCCTTGTTGGTGGTTTTGTTCACAGCCTTGCTGACTGCTTTGGATGTCAGTTTGTGCGCGGCAACTTCGGTTGCTTTGTTGGTGGTTTTATTCACAGCCTTGCCAACCGCCCGGGAGCTCAACTTATGAGCGGCAACTTCGCTTGCCTTGTTGGTCGTTTTGTTCACAGCCTTGCCAACCGCTCTGGAAGTCAGTTTGTGCGCGGTAACTTCCTGGACGTTGATGAGGTTATCCAGAATCTCACGTTCTTCATTGGACAGCGTAGCGCGCAATGCAGACAACTTCTTGAATAGTCTTGCAGTAACCTGCCTCTTAGTGCTTTTCATTTTATATCTCCTTTGGTTCGATCTATATGGATATTGTTGCCCTTAATATACGCCTATGCTGCGTGTACGTCTGTCACTTTAGCGACACAACGGTCAAACCAGTAAATTGCTTTCCAAAGACTCGAGCGCCCTGCGATTCAAAATCAGGATGTGACCTCGCCCCGTGATCAACCATCCAGCCCGGCGCCATCTGCCGAGCGCCTTTGCCACCGTCTGGCGAATCAAACCGGTGCGATGCGCGAGCTCCTCCTGAGAAATAGTCACATAGCCTTTTGCCTTTTCTGCTTTTTCCAGTTCCAATAGCAATCGCGCCAATCGCGCCTGAGCGTCCAAAAATGCCAGGGCCCCTTCCCGCCTGCCACTCGTCTGCAGTCGTTCTGCGGTGATTTGTAGAATCCGGCGTGCGAGTTGAGGCTCAGAATCAAGGATACTAAGGAGGGTCTGGCGCGGAACAATAAAAATTGTAGTCTCAGTCCGTGTAATTGCGCTCGTGGAACGGGGTTGGTTCGTCAAAATGCCCAGTTCCCCAAAGATATCGCCGGGGCGCATTTCATTGATTTCCATATCGCGACCATCTGGATTGCTCAACACAATGGAAACGCTGCCGGAACGCACAATATATGCCCACTCAGAGGGATCAGATTGGAAGAATAGAATTCTTCCTTTTTCAAAGTGCTGAACTCTGCCGGTGCGCGCAAGCACGTCGATGGTGTTTTCGCTCAAATCGGAAAATAGCGGAATGCTGCCCAAAAACTTCGACACTTCTGAAGTCCGATCAGCCTGCGTTTTCATCTGCAAAGCCTTATCAAGTCTCTACCTATCCTGGATTCTCTTTCCCTTAGTACAACCCTTGAACACGTGAAAAGTCTTGCATGAGCAGTTTCGGGCCGGAGACCCGCTACAGACCATACCAAACCCGTCGATGGCGGACCTCAAGGTCATCGTGAGTATGCTTATCGTGATTCGAATACCAACTTCAATTCCCTGCTCACGATGAATGTATCAACATTTTCCTTGCATGAGCTTTGAGCAGACCAAAGATCAAAATACCAGATCGTATTCCAGCATTGAATTACGCTAGGACGATCTGAATACCTGCCTTTGAGATCTCCAGCCGGGTACTCGGCGGTAATGCATCGTCGGTAATGAGTCTATGAACCGCTTTGAGAGGAGCAATTTGGATGCCAACTTCGGCGCCAAAAGCAGTATGGTCAGCCAAGACAATCACTTCGCGCGCCGAACGGATCATGGCCTGCTTGATGGTCACTTCAGAAAAGGTATGATGAGATAGTCCAAAATCAAGGGTAATCCCGCTCGTCATCAGGAAAACTTTATCCGCGCGCAATTCCCGTAGAGCGCCTTCAGCCGTTGGTCCCACCAACATCTGCGTGTTGTAACGGACTGTCCCTCCAGTAGAAATCAGAGTAATTCCCACTGTACGATTCAAGGTGTCAAATACAGTCACTGAGTTCGTGATAACGGTAATCTCCTTTTTCTGTTTCAACTCTTCCGCCAGATAAAGCGCAATGGGTCCACCATCCACCAGCACAACATCTCCTGATTGCACAAAAGTAGCTGCTTTGTTGGCGATCTGCCGACGGCGTACTTCGATTTCATCGCGCACGTTTTGGTCAGCATCGATCACCTGAAGGCTGATCCCATACTGTTCAGCATAATCTTTCAGCAACCCGGTTAGTTTTTTGTACCACTCATGCTCGATGAAAGGAACAATTAACCCAATTCGCGTGGGTAGATTGGTGACAGAATGAGTTTTTTCCCGCTCGATCTGAATAGGGATTTTTAAACCCTTGCGAGCTGTCGCCCAATCCAATTCCCAGCCCGACGGGGTCCTTTTGTAATACTCCGGCAGAGTTGCAGCGCTTAGGACGATATGAGGAGTAACGTAATTTTCCGGCTGGGACTGTCCGTTGAACGCAGCAATGGCTGCCTCAACGCACGTAAGGCTGACGATTTCCGGGAACATGGCCAAACCTGCCTTGCAATAGCTGGTTGGCAGCATCAATTCGTTCTTAAGCGTTTCACCTTCCAGACCAAATGTAATCACTGTCATATTGGAGGGATCGATGTTCAGATCGCGACAGGCATTGATTGCGCCCAACGCGGTGATGTCATTAATGGCAAAAATAAGATTGATCCCCGGATAAACAGTTAGAGCATCGCGTGTAAGTTGATACGCTGTAATATATCGAGATTGGGCATTTATGGAAAGTACTGTTTCATATAAAAGGCTCGTTTTGTTCAGCCCATCAACAAAGCCATGACTTCGGTTTTGTGTGTTGGGCTGGTGGAAAGTTAAGTCGAGGAGAATCGCTTTCTTAATTCCGTGTTGTTGAAAATAGTTGCCCACCCAAAGTCCCAGGTCAAATCCTGCCTGGTAATTGTCCACAGCGACAATGGTTCGCTGATTTGGCATTTCGATCGATTCAGCAATAATCGGAATACCTTTCTTTGTGGCCCGGTCAATCAGCAGGCTATCTAAATAAGGATTCACGGATGTGGCGATCAACACATCCACCTGGTCCACGAGCAATATCTCCGCTCTTTGATCCTGGCTGGAGGCGGGCACTTTCTCTATCGCGGCCGTTCCATTGTGCAAGGAAACGGCTCCACCATATGTGCGTTGAATGCGTTTCTGCTCCTGGAGCTGGTCCAGGTCGCGGCGTATTGTCATTTCTGAAACATCGCACAAGCGGCTTAGTTGGCTGACAGTTAGGAAAGAATGCTGATCAACTAATGAAATGATCTGGTCCTGACGTGGGTTAATTTTCACGATTATTCCTTTACAAAACTCAACACTGGTATCTGCATTATATAGCGATTAATGTTAAAAGTCAATCAATTGTCTATTTTAGAGTCGAACAAGTATCTTGACAATCAATTTCGATTGTGATAATATGAACAATATACGAGCAGTTTTGGGGATATTTCTTTAAAGGTATTGGGGTTTTGATGCTCTGTGAACACTTCCTCGCTGGATTCTGTTTTAGTTATTTCATCCGATATTTAACCTGTACATCAAAAGGAGTTGAAAAGGCTACATATTATCACCCTCACTCTCAAGCGTAATCCTATCTATTCTCATACAAACTCAAGGAGAAGAAAAATGTATAGCAGACGAATTTTTGCAGTCATGGGGCTAATCGTTGTCTTCGCAATGCTGATGACAGCATGTGGTGCGGGGAAAGCTCCTGCAGGAGAAAGCAAACAGCTCACTATCGCAGGTGTGGTATTCCAGGATGACCAGTTCATGAAGAGCATGGTCCAGGGCTATGAAGATGCTGGTGCCAAATACGGCATCAAAGTCGTTACGGCCAATACCAATAACGATCAGGCTAAGGAAGCCGAACTCATCCAGACCTACATCGCTCAAGGCGTAAATGGCATTGCCATTGCCCCGCTGAGCCAGGATGCCTCCATCCCGAATCTGAAAGACGCGACTTCCAAAGGCATTCAAGTCGCCATTACGAATATGAACCTGTCCGGAGATCCCTCCTGGCTGGCAGGCGGTTATACATCCGATGATGCAACGAATGGCAAGATCGTTGGAACAAACGCAGCGGAATACATCAAGGCCAACATCAAAGTTGACGTCAACGTAGCCCAGGTGGATTTCGATGATCAGGTCCCTGAGCAATCCAAGGCCCGCTGGAGCGGTTTCTTTGCCGGTTTGGAAGAAGCTGGCGTAAAGTATACAAAAGTTGCCACCGTCAGCTCTCATGTTCAGGATGATGCTCTGGCAAAAGTTACCGACATGCTGACCGCTCACCCTGAGATCAACGTAATTTGGGCCTGCAATGATGGCAGCACGATCGGTGCAGCCATGGCAGTCAAGCAGGCAGGGTTGGCTGGCAAGGTGTTTGTCTTCGGCTATGATGGCGGAGATCAGCAGACCAGCATGATCCTCAGCGGTGATAATATCCTGATGGGCGTCGTTTCCCAGGATCCGTACATGCAAGGCTACAAAGCTGTCGAGTCGCTGGCATTGACCCTGCAGGGCAAATCAAATCCAGATGCTGGCAAGATCACCGTGGTTCCGGGAATGTATCTAAGTTCCACAGATCCAGCTGGTGTCAATAAATGGCGCAAGGCGAACGGACTCAATGAAGTCAAGGTAACTGAACCCGCAGCCGCAAAAGCGCTCACTGTCGCAGGTGTGGTATTCCAGGATGACCAGTTCATGAAGAGCATGGTCCAGGGCTATGAAGATGCTGGTGCCAAATACGGCATCAAAGTCGTGACGGCCAATACTAACAATGACCAAGCCAAGGAAGCTGAACTCATCCAGACCTATATTGCACAAGGTGTAAATGGCATCGCCATCGCTCCGCTGAGCCAGGATGCCTCCATCCCGAATCTGAAAGACGCGGCTTCCAAGGACATCCAGATCGCCATTACCAACATGAACCTGTCCGGAGATCCCTCCTGGCTGGCGGGTGGTTATACATCTGATGATGCAACGAATGGCAAGATCGTTGGAACAAACGCAGCCGAATTCATCAAGGCCAACATCACGGGGCCTGTGAATGTGGCACAGGTGGATTTTGATGATCAGGTGCCCGAGCAGTCCAAGGCGCGCTGGGGTGGTTTCTTCGCCGGTTTGGAAGAAGCTGGCGTGAAGTATACAAAAGTAGCTGCAGTCAGTTCACACATTCAGGACGACGCACTGGCAAAAGTTACCGATATGCTGACGGCTCACCCTGAGATCAATGTAATTTGGGCTAGCAATGACGGTGGCACCATCGGTGCAGCCATGGCAGTCAAGCAGGCAGGGTTGGCTGGCAAGGTGTTTGTCTTCGGCTATGATGGCGGAGATCAGCAGACCAGCATGATCCTCAGTGGTGACAATATCCTGATCGGTGTCGTGGCCCAGGATCCATATGCTCAAGGTTATCATGCTGTCGAATCGCTGGCACTCACATTGCAGGGGCAACCCAACTCTGATGCCGGGAAGATCACGGTAGTGCCGGGAACCTACTTAAGCACTTCGGACCTCGATGCTGTAAAAAAATGGCGTGCAGATAACGGCCTAAAGTAACTTCGCTGTAAGATAAATTCGCTGGAACCAGAACAGGGAGACTTCTCAGGAGGAATCCCTGTTCAACACCAGAACAAAACCTCGAGGTAACAAGATGAGCGTTCTCCAAATACGAACGGAAAATATCATCAAGGAATATCCTGGAACCCGCGCGCTGGACGATGTCAGCGTTTGTTTTGACAGCGGCCGGGTACATGCCCTGGTTGGAAAGAACGGGTCTGGAAAATCCACCCTGGTAAAAATATTCGCGGGAGCCATAAAACCCACAGCCGGGGAGTTCCATCTAAATGATGAGAAGCTCAATTT
>JBGPNQ010000247.1:0-8059 GCA_041487615.1 Anaerolineae bacterium | reverse complement strand
CTGTTTTCCATACTGACGTTCGGAGTGGACTCATTTCCTGCCTGCAGGATCACCCAGCCTGCCAGGGAGCCATCAAATTCTTCAGAGAAGAATCTGGGAAAGGGAGTCGGGGATGGTTCGAGGGTGGAGGTCGGCGCAGGTGTATCGGTAACAGGGACCGGCGTAGGAGGAGGTGTTTGAGTTGGGACGAGAGGTGCAATCGGTGTGGGGGTCGCGGATTGTCCCACTGAAGGGGATGCGCAGCCGGTGATGAGAATGAGACATCCAAAAAGAAGGAATAGCTTTTTCATTGAATTCCCTTATTCAGTGCTTAATTGAGATTGACCAGCACGATTTGCTAAGCAAATCGTGCTGGTCAATCTGGTTTGTGGAGATGGCGGGAATTGAACCCGCGTCCGAAAGATTCGACCCTCGGAAATCTACGAGCGTAGTCGGTCGAGGTTTGTCATCGCAGAGGTCTCGTCCGACAGGAACTCTCTGCGACCAGCCACTGATCTTTCGCACATGTAGTGGCGTTGTGTGCGGCACTCCACCATTGTTTCGCCCGATCCGTCACCCGGCGGAGGAAGGTGCCGGCGGACGCGCCCTCATCAAGGAGGACGGCTGTTATGTTATCGCTTATGCAGCGAGGGGCATAGCAGCGTAGGAAGTGCGATTGGCACTTGATTGTTTGCGCTGAGTTATCGAGTTCGGCGCCTCTCGGCTCGCATTCCGGGACCAGCCTCTCCCGTCGAAGCCTGTCATCCCCAAAGACACGTCCCCAGGAACATGGGAGTTATCCCTTGATGCTTTTTCATTATAGCATACTTGCAAAGGGAGACATTCTGCTTGCCCTATGGACTGCTTTATGCTAGACTATTACCAGCTTTTTTTGAGGTAAAGTGGATTATGAGTGAAAAAATCCTGATCATCGACGACGACCTTGATACACTCCGCCTCGTTGGGCTGATGCTGCAACGACAGGGATACCAAATCAGTGCCGCCACGAACGGTCAGCAGGGATTGGATAAGGCATTCGAGGAAGACCCGGATTTGATCCTGCTCGACATCATGATGCCTGACATGGATGGATATGAAGTGACGCGTCGCTTGAGAAAAAATCCATCCACAATGGAAACGCCGATCCTCATGTTTACTGCCAAGACCCAGCTCGATGATAAGGTGATCGGTTTTGAAGTGGGGGCAAATGATTATTTGACCAAACCCACGCATCCATCCGAATTACAGGCCCGTGTGAAGACCCTGCTTTCACGTGGAGGAGAT
The DNA here is from genome assembly GCA_041487615.1 of Anaerolineae bacterium. Classification (GTDB taxonomy): domain Bacteria; phylum Chloroflexota; class Anaerolineae; order Anaerolineales; family Villigracilaceae; genus Defluviilinea. The sequence continues at coordinate 6,796 of JBGPNQ010000247.1, read as the reverse complement.
AAAAAGGAAGCGGCCGCCTCAGGCAAGGATGAAAACCGCGGCTACGTGATTGGGGTTTTGGGTGCGCGCGGCGGACTCGGTACAACAACGCTGGCGGTCAACCTGGCTGCAAGTCTGCATTCTCGTGTCAAGAGCGACGTCATTGTTGCAGAGATGCTGCCCGGACAGGGAGCGCTCGCCCTCGACCTGGGCGCGAGCACCCCCGGCGGACTGGTGGATCTACTGGGCCTGCCCAAATTAAATGAAATCACACGCGAGAAGGTGCGCGATGCTCTTGTGGGTGATCCGTCTGGATTGAAGCTGCTGCTTTCATCCGATCGGCCGCGTGACATGCATCTGATCAACCAGATCGCCAATTATGAAGTGATCATCAAGCGACTGGCCAGCCTGGCGCGTTTTTTGATCCTTGATCTCGGCATGGGACTTCAACCTTTTGCCGAGAAACTCCTGCCGTTATGCAATGAGACAGTGATCACCATCGAGGGCGTGCCAAACACAATCACCCATGCCAAGGCATTGATCGATGACGTTGCTGCGCTGGGCATTTCCAGAAAAAGTATTCACATAGTTCTAAACAACCGCATGCGCTCCGATACACAGCTGCCTTCGAGTCAGGTGCAATCCAAGCTGGGACATGAGATCATCAGCACGCTGACCCCTGCCCCTGAACTGTTTGTGCAAGCTACGCGTATGCAGACCCCTGCCGTGTTGTGTCAGCCTGAAAGCCTGACGACAAGGCAAATCATGAAACTGGTCGACTTCTTCACCGAACGCGAGGCCCAGCCCAGATGAACAACCCCGCCAGTCCGTTACTCGCCTCAAGCACGGCGATGGAGGACGCGGCGGAACTGGTCCGCAAGGCAAAGCGCGCAGTGGTTTTGACTGGCGCCGGTATATCCACCCCTTCCGGCATCCCCGATTTTCGTTCAGAGGGGACGGGCTTATGGTCCCGCGATGAGCCGCTTGAAGTTGCATCGTTATCAACCTTTCGCACGGCTCCCGAACGATTCTTCGAGTGGTTCCGGCCACTGGCAGGTCAGATCTTTTACGCGAAGGCAAATCCGGCACACATGGCGATTGCCCAACTCGAGGAGATGGGACACGTCAGGACGATTATCACCCAAAACATCGATGCCTTGCACCAAAAAGCTGGTTCGAAATGTGTGGTGGAAACTCACGGCACGATGAAAACTCTTACCTGTACGCGCTGTTATCATAATTTCGAATCGGAACTTTATTTGCAAGCCTTTATCGAGGATGGAAGAATCCCCACATGTTCCCAGTGCAGTGGAATTCTAAAACCCGATGTGATCCTGTTCGGTGAGCAGCTGCCGCATTCGGCGTGGGTAACCGCACAACGGGCGGCGCGTCAATGCGACCTGATGCTGGTCGCCGGTTCCTCCCTGGAAGTCCTCCCTGTGGCAGGTCTCCCCATGCAGGCTCTTGACCACGGCGCACATTTGATCGTCATCAACAACACACCAACCTATGTGAATGTGCGCGCGGACATCGTCATCATGGATAATGTTGCATCCATCCTACCGGAAATAACAAAGCGAGTGCTCCATGGCTGAGATCAAAACCCAAACCCTTGACAGTTACCTGCGGCTGATTGAAATCTCGCGCGACCTGGCCTCCACACTGGATCTCGACACGCTGCTGGACGATATTGTGCGCGCCTCTGCGGACATCACCCACGCGGAAGCCGCATCGATCCTGCTTTATGACGATACTTCGCGTCAACTCTACTTTCAGGTTGCCACCAATATCGATGAACCCACCATGCGCGGACTCGTTGTCCCGCTTGAAAAAAGCATCGCAGGCTGGATCGTCACCAACCGAAAATCAGTGCGCATCGACGATGCCCACAAGGACCTGCGTTTCTTCAGCGATGTCGAACAGACCGTGGGTTACTCCACAAAATCAATGCTGGGGATTCCGCTGATTACCAAGAATAAAGTCGTCGGCGTGCTGGAAGTGCTCAATAAGAAGAGAGGCAGGTTCACCGATCCCGATGAATCCATGCTGACCGTGCTGGGGGCGCAAGCCGCGGTTGCCATCGAGAACGCACGTCTCTTCCAACAATCAGACCTGATCGCCGAATTCGTTCATGAATTGCGAACACCGCTGGCATCCTTGAGTACCGCAACCTATCTTCTACTGCGCCCCGAGATGTCGCGTGAACAACGCGACCAGATCGTTAATAATATTCACAATGAAACGCTGCGACTCAACTCGCTCGCTTCGTCCTTCCTGGACCTGGCTCGATTGGAGTCCGGGCGCGTGCAATTCCGCAAGACGCGTTTCAGCGTCGCGGATCTGTTGTATGAATGCCGCGATGTGTTGATGACCAAGGCGCAGGAAACAGGCGTCCAGATCCGGATTGATGTTCCCAATGACATGCCGCTGATGGAAGCAGACCGGGACAAGATCAAACAAGTGGTGCTAAACCTGGTCAGTAATGCCATCAAGTACAACCGTCCCAATGGAGCGATCATTATCACCGGCAACTTTTCGGAGACCGAATTATCCGTTGTGATACAGGACACGGGTGTGGGAATTCCCGAGGAATCCATTCCGCATCTCTTTGAAAAGTTTTATCGCGTACGTGAGCATGAAGGCAAGGCCTCCGGTACGGGACTCGGACTCTCGATTTCCAAGCAGATCATTCAGGGACATAACGGCCGCATTGAAGTGAAAAGCAAAATGGGTGTGGGCACATCCTTCTCCGTCTTTCTCCCTCGCCCATCACGTACAACTCCGCGTATAGATGACTCTTAGTCACATGTCATTGCGAGGAGCGAAGTGACGAAGCAATCTTCCGTTAAGCGGCTTATTCTCATCGATCGATTTCTTCCATTAGATTGGAGATTGCTTCGCGACAAACGCTCGCAATGACAGAATGCCGTTACGGTTCCACCAATACTTTGAGCATGCCAGTCTCCGCGGCGCGCTCAAATGCTTTTAAAGCATCCCTCAACTTGAATTCTTCCGCGATCAGAACGGTAGGGTCAACCTGTTTCGATTCCATCAAACGCAACGCGGGCTCGAACGGGCCACAACGGGAACCGATGAGATTGATCTCGTCGACAACAATGGATGAGAAGTTGACGCTCATGTCGCCTTTGTAGGTGGATTTAAGAACCATCGTTCCACGCGGACGGACGGCCCGTCTCGCCAGCGAAAAGCCGCTCGGCGACCCCGTTGCTTCCACCACGATATCCCATCGCCAGGGTTGCGCGATAGTGTCTTCCTCAGAGATGATCCGAATGCCGCGCGCGTTCAGGAGATTCTGTTGATGGGCGTGACGTGCCACCACGCGCAGGTCGCAGCCTGTCAGCGCGAGGGTCTGAGCGATAAGCTGTCCGAGGCGGCCCGCGCCGATCAGCAGGACGCGGTCTGTGGGTTTGATCTGGATCTGTTCCTGGATCTCCAAAGCCGCGGCGAGAGGTTCGGTGAAGACCGCCATCTCATCCGGCACGGAAGCGGGGACGCGATGGAGATTGGTAATTGGTAATTGTGTGTATTCGGCAAAGGTCCCGTCACGATTCACAATTCCAAGTACTGTTCTATTTTCGCAATGAGTTGCTCTTCCGTTCAGGCATTGTTCGCATTGGTTGCAGACGACATTGATTTCACCCACCACGCGGTCACCGACCCTCACCCCAACCCCTCTCCCTAAGGGAGAGGGGTCAGGGGTGAGGGAAATCACTTCCCCAACGAACTCATGACCGATCACGCCCGTATATGGATAATAGCCTTTGATCAGCTCCAAATCGGTGCTGCAAATGCCTGCCTTGCGGATTTTGATCAGCGCTTCGTTATTTTTGCGGGGCCGGGGTATGTCGCGTAATGAAATTTTGTTATCTGCGAGCCAGACTGCATTCATCTTAATTCCTCAGAAATCATCCACTGATTCCGTCCATTATTTTTCGCCTGATATAGTGCAGTGTCCGCCCGGCTGAGAAATTCCTGCCAATCCTCTTTATGGATCTTGTATTGAGCGATCCCAACGCTAATGGTCAGTGTAATTTCCTGCTCACCCGATTGGACAACGAGCGATCGCACATGGCTGCACAGGCGTTCCGCCTGTTCCGCTGCGGCTTTGACCGTGCTATGCGGAAGCACGACAAGGAACTCTTCACCACCGTAGCGACCCATCGTATCGGGATGGCGGATGTGCTCGCGTAACTCCAACGCCAGTTTTCGCAGGACTTCATCGCCCGCGACATGACCGTAGGTGTCATTTATATTTTTGAAAAAATCAATGTCCAGTAGGGAAATGGCCAGGGGAGTCCCATAACGATCTGAAAACATGGTTTCGCGTTGCAGGTCGGCGATGATGCGTTTGCGGTTCGGCAGGAAGGTCAAGGCGTCGGTATGAGACACCTCGTCGGCTTGCGCAATGACCGCCTTGAGTTCCGTTTCCTTGTTCGCCAGGGAGCGTTTGATCTTCTCCAATTCGGCGCTGATTGTTTCCAGGTCCTGTATGGCATATACGGGTTCCGCAATAAACAAAACCCGTTCATCGGGCAAAGGGACAAAAAGGGAAGAGAAGTCACCCCAGCGATTCTCCCAGGCAAACTCAAGATTTGCCTGTTTCCTCATGCGTTCATTGATCGTGTTTTTGAGGAATTCATCGAACAGAACCTGGCTGGGAAAGGAAAGAAAATCCCGGACAGACGTGGCATTGGGTAGATTCCGTTTCAACTTTTCCATGGATAGATTCCACGAAAGCAGGCTCCCGTCCCTGCCCAGAATGGCGACAAGCAAACTTGTGAACTCGAGAAACTCGTCCACGCCATATTGGGCGAATAACGCTGTGAGTTGGCGAAATCCTTCCGGCTTAGCGGGCACCGCGCCTCCCAAATTGACGCTCGAGCATATCCACGGAAAGATGGATCATCGTAGGTCTGCCATGCGGACAGGTACGCGGCGAGTCGCACGATTCAAGATCATTCAACAGAGCCCGTTGTTCTTCATTCGATAAGGTCTGCCCCGCCTTGACGGCCATCCGTTTGCAGACGCGTGCAGCAAGTTTCGCTTCGATCTCGTTTTGCAGCGGCGACTCATCCTCTTCAAAATCTTCCACCAGTGCACGCAACGCGGCGGATGCATCACTTCCCATGAACAGGGCTGGCATCGCTCTCACTTGAAATGTATTGGGGCCAAACTCTTCCACGTCAAAGCCGAAATGTTGCAAGGTTGGTAATTGGGTAATTAGGAATTGGGTGGACTGAGGGGGCAATGTCACAATCGCGGGAGTTAATAGGGACTGCGAGGGGATATTTTTCATATCATGCTGTGTCATCAGCTTCTCGAACAAAACCCGTTCGTGCGCAGCATGCTGGTCCACCAGATATAAACCGTCGGGTCCTTCTGCAACGAGATAGGTCGCGCCGATTTGACCGATCAATCTCAATAGGGGGATTGTTGCGAAAGAGGAATTTGAGGATTGAGACTTAAGACTTGAGACTGGAGACTGTTCAATGGATGACAACGGATCATTCCCAGTCGATAACTGTCCCCCATCCCCTGCCCCTTGCTCCCTGTTTACGGGTAACTCATCATGACCGATGGACCAATCCAAGCCAACATGGTGCGGCGTTTCACTTGGGATTGTACGTGTCGTTCCCCACAAGGATGGCGCGACGTTGGGAACAGGCGAGTATGCGAGCAATGCCTTGCGCGCCGAGCGCTGGACGAAGCTAAAGATCCTGTCCTGGTTGCGGAACCGTACCTCCGCTTTTGCCGGGTGAACATTGACATCCACTTCATCGGGGCGAATCTCAAGGAACAGCGCGGTCAGAGGATAGCGTCCCACCATCAACAACGTGTGATATGCCTGTAAGAGCGCGGTGCTCAACGATACGTCATGCACCCAGCGTCCATTGATAAAGAATGTGATCTCTTTGCGATTGGAACGAGTCAACGATGTTGGACTGAGGAAGCCCGTGAGCCCGTATCCCTCCTCCTCCGCCAAGATCTCAAGCATCTGTTTGGCAGTATCCACACCATACAATGCGGCAAGAATGGATCGCCGGTCGCCATCCCCCGACGTTTGCAAGGTGACGTTCTTTCCATCTGACAGTTTGAAGCGCTTGTCGGCGTATGCCAGAGCGTAGCGTGTCACCAACTGGTCAATGGCACGGCGCTCGGTGATATCCGATTTCAAGAATTTCAAGCGCGCTGGGACGTTATAGAACAAATCCTCCACGCGAATGGTCGTACCCACTGTCGTACCTACTTTAGTCGGTCTACCTGCGATGCCGCCTTCCACTTTCAGGCGCGCACCTTCGGTTTCATTTTGTACGCGGGACGTGAGAGTCATCCGCGAAACGGAACCAATCGAGGCAAGGGCTTCCCCGCGGAATCCAAGCGTGGAGATCGAGAAAAGATCGTCGGAGCGTACCAGCTTCGAGGTCGCATGACGCGCGACGGCAAGCTCCAGTTCGTCGGAGGAGATCCCGGACCCGTCATCCGCGACTTCGATCAGCTTTTTCCCCGCTTCTTCGATTGTGATCGAAATGGAGTGTGCGCCTGCATCCAATGAATTTTCCAGAAGTTCCTTCACCACGGAGGCCGGGCGTTCGATCACCTCGCCCGCGGCAATCTGGGATGCGACTTCAGAGGAAAGCAAACGAATGGGCATGGCAGAATTATAACGCGCCGAGGGCTATAATTATTCGTGTGAAAAGATATTTACTTCCTTTCTTCATGATCCTGTTGGCTGCATGTTCAACGGTCGGCACACCTGTCGCCCCAACGGGGACCGTCGTTGTTCCCACTGCGGCGG
>JBGPNQ010000246.1:0-8068 GCA_041487615.1 Anaerolineae bacterium | reverse complement strand
CATCCAGGTCTTTGAGTCCGAGTTTGTGCATTTCAGCGATAAACTCAGCAGAGACACCATGAGCGCCCAGTTCGACCAGATCATCAATATCCAAATCCTTGAGCCCAAGCTTGTTCAATTCAGCGATGAATTTAGGAGAGATATCATGACTACCAAGTTCAACCAGGTCGTCCACGTCAAAGTCTTTGAAACCCAGCTTCCTTAGTTCTGCAATGTATTTGGGGGAAACTCCATGACTGCTAAGTTCCACAATGTCATCTATGTCGAGATCGGTGAGTCCCTGCTCGCGTAGCTCTACGATATATCGCAGCGACACATCATGTTGGCTGAGCTCGATCAACTCGTCCACATCCAGATCTTTGAAACCTGCCTGGCGAAGTTCGGCGATATATCGTGCAGAAACCCGGTGATCGCTCAGTTCCACCAGTTCATCGACATCGAAGTCTTTGAGTCCCATTTCGTGCAGGCTGGCGATGTATTTTGCGGAAACACCGTGATCCCGCAGTTCCCTGAGTTCGTCCACATCGAAACCTGTAACGCCCATATCGCGCAGTTCGCGGACGTAACGCGGGGTGATGCCATGATCGCGCAATTCGATCCATTCGCTGAGTCCTTCGGGCTCTACCCCTAATGCACGCATCTCGCGGATATATTCTGCTGTGATCTTATGACCATGAAGTTCCTGCACATCGCTGAGAGTCACATGGTCAATTCCGGCTTCCTTCAATGCTGCCATCAAATCTTTGGAAGCCGACGAGCCATTGGAAGGGGGGATGGGAGTAATCGCTTCCAGATGGGATAACTGCGATAGAGGTGAAGCAAGCGTGGGGGCGCCTGGAACGAGTGCTTCGTCCGTCACATCCATTGCCTTGAAGAGTTCCTCTGCTTCCTCAGCGGTGATCTTGCCTTCGGCGATCATATCCAAAATCATTAATCGTTCTTTTTCACCGTTCATGAGTGGTCTCCTTTTAGTTGTGAAAGTAATCGGGTGGCTTCCTGCACGTTGATCTCACCGCGACTCAGTTGGGCAAGGATTTCCTGGCGGCGGGTCGAGATATCCTCCTCTTTGGGCGCTTCCATTCCCATTTCGGTGATGACTTCGTCCAACTGGCGGCGGATTGCCCAATAGGATTCGCCTGTCTCGCGCTCCATTTCCTTGACGTTGCCGCGGTTGCGGACGAAGAACTCAAGGAATTTGAGGCTCTCGGGAGAGAGGCGAAAAAATGGGGAAAGCTCGAATTTGCCGACGACGCCCGTGCCGCATGCAGTGCAATTGAGTTGGGTTACGACAAGCGGTGATGAACAACTGGGGCAGGATTGGGGGATTAGTGGCATTTGGGGTACTCCAATGGCGACAGTTTAGCAAATAATTTGAAAATTGTCAATAGTTTTGACAATAAACCAAATATTTTGATGAAATGCAAAAATCACGCTGGCTGAGGCCTTCTATTACGGTTTATTATCTACTAAAATTTTCCCCGATATTTCTCTTTTAGCGGTATATTTGGGGCTGATGAAAAAAATCACAATCCAACCTCTTACATCATCTAACATGAACGCGGTCGCAGAACTGCAGTCAGCGTATGCTGCGGTCTATCCGGACGCCGCAGTTATTCCAGGGGAAGTGTATCTCTCGCCTGCTTTCGAAGGTGGGCAGAACGTATTCTGTGCGCTCGATGAAAGTGGAGAATTGGTCGCATACGCGCCTCTCTATCCCGTCCTGATACGCGATGCTTCACAATTGCCGCACACGCTGTGGACGGAGATCAAGGCTCATACGACATGGGAATCTCAGTATGAGATCAAAGATCAGCTTCTCGATCAGATTCGTTTGCGTGCTCGCGAGGTGACCAGTGAATTTCCCAATCATCCGATTCGGTTGATGTTTCAATATTTCCCATCTGAAAAAGCTAGTATCGATTATGTGATGTCCAGGGGAGCGCAGCATTTGGAGAGCGTGTTCACCATGAGGCGGGACCTGTTGCAGAAAATTCCCTCGAATTCATCTGTTGATGCTGTCGTGATTCGTCCATGGCGCATGGAAAGCCAGGAGGAACAGCAGATGTATGTCCGCGTGCGAAACGAGTGTTTCCCAGAGGCTCCGATTGAATTGAATGAATGGCAATACTTTATGCAGTCACCGCAATGGTCGGTAGGCACGACCTTTGCCGCGTTTCATGCCGAGCAAGTTGTCGGAAATGTAGCGGTATTTTGGGATGACGTGCAAAACCAGCAGACAGGGCAGAAGATCGGATTCACAGAATATATCTTTGTTCATCCGGAATGGCGCGGCAAGAATATTGCGCGCGAGTTGATCACTGTCGGACTCCGGCATCTCAAAGACCACGGCCTGGATGAAGCTCATCTTGAAGTTCGTGCACAGAATGAGGGAGCCTTACGGTTATATGTTAACTTTGGCTACGAAGTGATCCGCGAAAGTCGCTTTTACAAATTGAGCATATGAAGGATTCATTCTCTCAGTGTAAACTTGACGGATGACCACGAATCTCAAAACCAATAGTATCAAGACCGAAAAACGTAGCTTTCCATTGCATGGATGGCTTGGGGCAATCCTTATCCTTGTTTTCTGGATTCTCAACTGGACGTTACAAGGACCGCGCACACATTGGGGTTTCTTTCCATTATGGCTTGGTTACTGTCTCACGATCGATGGACTGGTTTTCTGGCGTACGGGTACGTCGCTGCTCAGGCGTAGTCTACGCAAATATATGGGATTGTTTCTTATCTCCGCGCCTGCATGGTGGATCTTTGAGCTTCTCAACATTCGCACGCAAAATTGGATCTACATTGGAGCTGAAATATTCTCTCCTCTTGAATATGCGTTTTGGACAACACTGAGCTTCACTACGGTCCTTCCGGCCGTCTTCGGGACTGCGGAGTTCTTTGCGAGTTGTGGCTTTGTGAAACGGCTCAAACCGGGACCTCGGATCGATACCGATAAACAAACGACTCTCATCTTCTTCGTCATCGGCTGGACGATGCTCGCGCTGATCCTGTTCTGGCCGAAAATCTTTTTTGGCTTTATCTGGATCTCACTCTACTTTATCCTCGAACCTATTAACATCTGGCTCGGGAATCGCTCCCTTGCAGATTGGACACAACAACGGGACTGGCGCCCTGTCATTTCCCTTTGGCTGGGTGTCCTGGTCACCGCGTTTTTCTGGGAGATGTGGAATTACTATTCCTATCCCAAGTGGGTGTACCATGTTTCATGGGGAAACTGGTTGCATGTCTTTGAAATGCCCCTGCTCGGGTACGGAGGCTATCTTCCGTTCGCACTGGAGTTATACGCGCTGTATCACTTCATCAGCGGATTGCTTGGTAACAAAAAGACTGACTACATAAGAATCATGCCTGAATAGATGAAGCCTGAATTAAGGTTTCAGGCACAATGTTGAATGCACGACCAAAGCCTGCCACATACCTCCCGGCTGCAGGTCTGATTTTCCAAAAATCGAAATCTCCCAAACTGAATAATTGTTCCGCTTCGGGGAAGCGATTGAGATAGATGGTTCTAACGCGCAAGTAATCCGATTCATTTCGTGGAAGAATCTCAGCCATGCCGTCGATCGCGACGCGTGCCAGCGTTTGGGGATCGGCGCGCTGATCATCTGTTTCCGTAATGAGGAGACTAACATGCGGATTCTTTTTCATGTCAGTGGCATGTTTACCGAGCCTGCTGGCATAAACATAAAGGGCTGAAAAATCACTTTCGAACGCAATTGCCACCATCGCGAGATTTGGTGAGCCATCATGAATTGTTCCCAGCGCGGCGATGCGTGACTCACGAATGAGATGGGCCAGAGATTGTTGGGAAGTTGAGTCCATGTTATGAATATGAAATCAAAAAATGGTGGCCGCATCTAGATGCGGCCACCATTTGCTCTTTACTGCTCAGATTTCCTTGACAGCGCCGCCTCGATGATTTGCTGCACTCGCGGCGCAATGCTCGACGGGTCGGGGTGCAATCCTTCTACTAACAGGGCGCTGTCGTATATCTGTTCGATGATCACGGTCTGCAACTCGGAACCTGATTCCAAATTCAACAGGTTTTTCAAAATATTGTGGCTGGGATTCAACTCCAGAATTTTCTTTGGGACGTCGTATTCCTTGCCGAGATAACGGTACACGCGCTGCAATTCGGGATTGAGCGTCCCATCCGGGTCAGCCAGGCGCGCTACCGACTGCGATAAACGATTGCTGGCCCGGACACCGGTCACACGTGCGCCCAGGACCTGCTTGAATAGCTCCACCAGGGAACTGAAATCGGCATCTGGAATTTTCTCCGCTTCATTTTCAGCCTTTGGCTTTTCACTGATGTCCACATCAGCCTGGGCGACATTTTTCAGCTCAAAGTCTTTATGCTTGCGTAAACCCATCAGCATGAAAGAATCCATTGGCTCGGTGAGTAAAAGCACTTCCGTTCCCTGTGAGTGGAAGTAATCCAGATGCGGACTACGCATCACCGATTTGGGATCGTCACCCACAATATAGTAGATGATTTTCTGTCCCTCTTTCATGCGCGAGACATAATCCTCCAGCGATGACCAGGTCTCAGGGTTTAAATTGGTCTTGAAGCGGAGTAATGAATGTAGTTTCTCGTCCTCTGCGTTGAATGTAGACAAGCCCTGTTTGATGTAGCCGCCGAATTCCTGCCAAAAGGTTTGATATTTTTCGGCGTTGCTCTTGGCGAGGGTCTCCAAATCCTTCAAAACCTGATTGGTCAGCACCTTTTTCAGCTTTGGCATCAAGCCACTCGATTGAACCGTCTCGCGCGAGATATTGAGCGGCAGGTCTTCTGAATCGACAACTCCCTGCACAAAGCGCAAGTATTCAGGCAACAAGTCCTTGTTGTATTCATCGATCAGGATATTGCGCGAGTAAAGCTTAAGCCCATCCTCTTTGCGCAGCGCAAACATGCCGCGGTCCATTTTGCCTGGGATGTAGAGCAGCGCGTACAACTGCACCGGCGCGTCCGTGACCATATGAATGTGCAGGAGTGGGTCTTCGAAATCCAATGTGGTCTGCTTGTAAAATTCCCTGTACTGCTCCTCGGTCACTTCCTGCCGCGATGTGCGCCATAGCGACGTTTGTTTATTGACTGCTTCCTTGCTCTCGCCGATATAGATGGGGAAGCCGATATAATCCGAATGTTTGTGAATGATGTTCTTCATGCGGAATTCCTCGGCGAATTCAGCCGCATCCTCTTTAAGTTTGATCTCCACTTTTGTTCCGCGCTCGGTCATTTCGGTCGCACCAACCTGATAGTTATCCTCGCCAGTCGCATACCATGTCACCGCTTCGGCTTCTGGTTGATAGGAACGTGACGTAACCCGCACCCAATCCGCCACCATAAACACGGAATAGAATCCCACACCAAACTGACCGATTACTTGTGAGAAGTCCACCTTTTTATCTCTTGTCGCTTCAATAAATTTGCGCGCGCCGGATTGAGCAATCGTACCGAGGTTTTCAATGACCTCCTCTTTCGTCATGCCGATTCCTGTATCCTGGATAGTGAGTGTACGCGTATCTTTGTCGACTGTGATGTGGATCTTCAACTCCACCTCAGGGTCCACTACGTTTCGATTGGTGACCATCTCAAAGCGCAAACGGTTAAGTGCATCAGACGCGTTGGAAAGCAATTCGCGCAAAAAGACTTCCCGATCCTTGTAAAGGGAATGTATCAGGATATTGAGTAACTGTTTGGTCTCTGCTTTGAACTGGAATTGTTGAACATTTTCAGGGGTTGCGGTTGAAGTTGTGTCAGTCATTTTGTCTCCTACATCAGAGTTTATTTCCCCGTTTCCAGGCGCATCAAGCGCTCTGGAACGAGAGTGATTGATGTGGTTGTTACAAGGGATATTTTATATCCTGCGCGCAAAGTGGGCAATAAGAATTTTGTTGGAAAACCATCAACGTCGTTCAAACATCAAACAGAGAATTCGCGGTAGCTTGTTTTCATCCGCTTCATGCCAATACTCCTGTAGCTTTATCAATGTGAAGCCACTTTTGGTCGCCGCGCTAAAGAAATCAGAAATGTGATGGGTGAAGGTGTCCACCTCGATTTTCTCATCTTTTCTATAGAATCTGGCTTTCTTCCCGTCATATTGGCGGAAGGGATGCAACTCATTGATGAAAAACCTGCCATTCGGATGCAGCGTCCGCGCAGCTTCAGAGAAAACAGAACGAAGATCTTCAATGTGTTCCAACACGAGATTGCACACAATCAATTCAAACGCTTGATCTTCGAAACCCCATGGTTGTGTGATATCCATCATCGAAAAGCGGACATTCTGTGCCTGCGCTTTTTCCTTTGCCTTCTCGATCATACCCTGCGCGAAATCCACCGCTCGGACAACGGTTCCAATCTGGGAAAGAAACGCCGTGTTCTTGCCTGTCCCGCAACCGATCTCGAGGATGGAATCAAAATGAAGATTCCCGAGCAGGCTGCGGGTCACGTGTTGATCGAGATCACGGGTCAGATTTTCATCAGAGTCGTACGTATCTGACCATTCATTGTATGTGCTTTGGATATCCATTTTTTGCCTTTCTGTCACACAGTTTATGATCTGATTCCAAGTATAACGGCAGCGGATGCTATTTTCCTGTACTCGCCGATCTGTCTGTTGTGTAAAGCAACCGCCGGTATTGTTTTGAATCCAACCTGAGACTTGACCATAACTTTTCACGGTCAACGCCGATGGCACTCTCTGTGACCGAAATCGATATCGTTGACCCATCGCAGATTGGTGATGACAATGGCAACGGTCGCAATTCGGGCTCAGAGGATGTCGATGAGGATCAGGTCGGTAATAGCAACTCCAACTCCAACGATGACTCGGAGGAGGATAATGATGGTGGGTCGAGCGCTGGGGGCGGTGACAATGGTTCCGGAGGAAGTAGCGGTGGCGGTGGATAATTCCGCAGAGGCTAAGGGTAGCGGACGCGGGTTGTTCGGTGGCAGGCAGAGGCTCCGGATGACCCGCTCTTTTCGTGTCTGCTCAAAGAAGTGATTTTCATCATCTTTATTTTCGATCTCTGGATACGTATAATTTTAACGAATGGAAATTTCAACATCCAAACTGCAAGATTTCGATTTTTGCTACAGGAGAATATTATGGCAACAGTGGATAATTTAGTCCAGGATTTTCTTGCACTCAAGAAGATCGCAATTGTTGGTGTATCAGACAAACGCGACACAGGCTGCAACCTGGCATACAACAAGTTCAAGGAAAACGGATATCAAGTCTACGCGGTCAATCCGCGCATTACAACTTTCGACGGCGATCCCTGCTACGCGGATCTAAAAACCATCCCCGAAAAAGTGGAGGCGGTTTTCATTCTTGCGAGTCCCAAAGTGACCGAAGAAATCGTCCAGCAATGTGTAGACCTGGGGATCAAGCACGTTTGGATGCACTGCATGATGGGGACCAAGCCCGGTCTTGCGACCAGCATGACCAGTGTTTCGCAATCCGCAGTGGAGATGTGTAAGGCAAATGGCATCGCCGTCATTCCAGGGACATGCCCGAATCAATTCCTGAAGCCTGACTTTGGTCACGCTGCAATGCGAGGTTTGTGGCGATTGTTTGGATTTATGAATGTGAATTAATCGCCCACTGCGATCACGCGGAACTCGTTCATATCGGAAAGTCTGATGCCACTGGAAAAATCACACTGCCAGTGGTATCTATATACGTTTGCGCAGGCGGCGTATGTTGCGCTGTTTGAGTTGAGTTTTACAAAGACGGTACCTGCTGCTCCATCCAGATCAAAGCTGACGGCGTTGACGAATGACGGATCATTCGACAACTGATAATTCAGGTTCGAGACCAGCCATCCACTGATTGCACTGGCACCTTCTCCTGAAGCCGCAGGGCCTGAATTGGAGGATGCAAAAGCATATACCGGGAATACTACAATACCGATACCTGCGAACCGACAGTGCATAGCTGACTCCAGTGCATATTGAAAGTACCGCCAGTGCATTGCTTACGAAAAGCGTGTGACAACCGCCATTGGTGGATACAGGAATGGCGGTTACTTT